>CAZGAP010000007.1:0-39193 GCA_964523935.1 uncultured Candidatus Saccharibacteria bacterium | reverse complement strand
CCTGCCACTCCGGCTGAGCGCAGAAGAGGCCCTATCAGCAAACAGCAGCTCTCTCATAGCTTTGACTCGCAGATGTCGCATGCACGAGAACGCATGACCCCGTCCGCACGGGTTTTTAGCAAGTTCATCCATAGCAAGCCGATCGAAAAGACAAGTGAGGCGCTCGGTTCGACGCTCGCCCGTCCGAATGCACTCCTCAGTGGCAGCATCGTCGCGTTCGCTTCGGTCACGGTACTGTATTTCGTCGCGAAACATTATGGGTTTCAACTGTCTGGATTCGAGACTATCGGCGCATTCGTCCTCGGGTGGATCATCGGCATACTGTACGACTACTTCTCCGTTATGATCAAAGGTAAGAATTAACGAAGCCTGATACTGACTTCGTGCGCTTCAGGCGCACTACTTGTGGGCTGTTGCTGCTTAATCCTGGACGAGATTGAATCGCTCGCATCACCCTGCTTTGCCACCCCGGTCATCTGAGGCGCTGGTATTGTATTAGCTTGCGAAGGCGTGGTCGGAGACGCCACGGACCTGTTGACAGGAGGAGCCACGGCTTGGATCGTCGGTGTCGGTACCGGCACCTGATCTTGCGCCTGACCCGAAGGAGGCGCCTGAGGGGCACTCGCAGCAAAGGCCTGCCTTGGTGGCTGACCCTGTGTCTGGCCAAAGGCTGGGGATTGAGGCCGCGGGGGACTCACCGGTGATGCCGCCATTTTTTGCCGCTTAGCGAGCCATTCATCCAGGAATGAGGCGCCGCCGGTCCCTTGCGGCTTTGCGACAGTCGGCTGTGGTGATCCACTGCCAGCTGGCATAGCTGGCCGCTGGGGCTTCGGTGGCTCTAGTCGTGCGAAGATTTCCTTCTCTATCACCGCTCTGCTCACACCGTATTTGGTGGCTGAAAGACGCTTCATCGCATCGGCTAGTTGCGGGTTTTTCTGGGCCATAGGCGCCAGTAGAGACATACTGAACGGAGCTGACGGGACATTATGTATCATCACGCTCGCGATCGCCTGGTAATTAGGAAGCTTCGTCAGGTCCTCAGCGTCGAATACGGGCTGATACTTCTTCACCATAAGTTCCGCATCGGTCACACCGATGCGACCGCTGATGACCGTGCCGACGTTACCAATGATCGCTTCGCGGATTTTTTCGGTCAACTGGGTCATGAACTGATTGCCAAGGACGAGATTGAGACGGTACTTACGCGCTTCAGACAGGATCGACTCGAAACTTTCCGTCGCAAAGTTCTGGAACTCATCGACGAACAAACAGAAATCCTTACGCTCCTCTTCCGGTATGTCAGCCCTTGCCATTGCCGCAGCCTGGAACTTCATCACGAAAATCATGCCGATCAGCTTGGAGTTCAGCTCGCCCATCTTTCCCTTTGAGAGATTGACGAGGAGGATCTTGTCGTTGTCCATGACATCCCTGATGTTAAATCCGCTTTTAGTCTGTCCCATTATGTTGCGCATCATCGTGTTGCTAAGGAACGGTCCGAACTTACTGACGACCCAGCTTGTTACCTCTCCCGATTCATTCGATCGCTGGGAAGCCGGGTATTCTTTCGTCCAGAAATCGAGGACGTTACGGTCGGTGACGTACTTCAGCTTTGATTTCATGAAAGCGTCGTCGACCAGCAGCTTCGGTATATCGATGAACGTACCCCCGTTAGGGTCGGCCATCAGCAGTAAGGCGCAGTTGCGGAAGATGTGCTCGAGCCGTGGCCCGACGATACCCGTATGGCCCGGATCGTACAGGCTGTACAGCATGTTGATTGACTCCTGAACAAGAAAGTCCTTTTGGTCCTCCGTGTCCCATTCGAACAGGTTCAAGCCTATAGGGTTCTCTAAATCACTAGGGTTGAAATAGATGATGTCTTCTACCCGTTCCTTCGGGACGTTCGCCAGAAGATCCTCTACCAGGTCTCCATGCGGATCAATCAGAGCGAAGCCCTTGCCCTCATGCATGTCCTGGAATGCCAGGTTGGATATGAATCCCGATTTGCCGACACCGGTCTGACCGATCATGTATGTATGCCTGCGACGATCGTTCGTACTCAGACGTATTTCTTTTTTGACGCCGCGGTATTCGTTGATACCGAGAAGCAGCCCCTCATCCATAAGTTCCGTCGGCCCGTCGACTTGCTTGGACATTTGTCGCTTCACCTTGGACGTCGGAATGCTGTTTTGGTCCGGTAAGTGGAATATCGTTGCCATTTCCACGCTGTTCAATATGTTTTGCTTTACCGTTTGGGGGAAGAACCTAAAGATAAACGCCGTTACGAGCTCTTCGACGTCCCGTGCCGGGCTGAACTTGAAGCCATTGTTGCTCGGTGAATCAAAAAGTGCAAAAGCGGCGACGATGTTTTTCAGCAGCCCTTGTGAGTGCTCGGTGGTGTTCGATGAGACGATTACCCTGACAAGCACCTCGTATCCTGGGTAGCGGGTCTTCTCTTCGATCGCCTTTATCATCTCTTCTTCGAGAGAAGTCAGCTGTCTTTCCTCGGGTTTTTTATCACCCGGATTCTCAGGCGGCTTCCAAAGCAACTCTGCCATTCCCGAAGCGCCCTTAATACCCATACCCTTTGACTTCGCCTTGTCTTCCTTGATTTTCTTCGCCGCATCTATTGAGGAGCGGACCCATCCCTCATTGGCGGGGCGAATAAGGAACTGGAGGGCGACACCGTCTTCCCGGGTCGCAGCGGACATGGCATTCAGTAGCGCCCTTGCCGCGTCCCGCTTTGACTCCTGATAGGTCGCTATCGGGTAAACGAACTTTTTCTTCAACGTGAATTCGCCGCCGATAACACCGCTCATCTTGCCCGCTTGGCTGAATATGTTGTGCGCTGCCACTTCCTCCAGCCGGGCAGAAGGGTATGCTGCCGCAATCGCCTGCTTGATCACGTCCACCAAAACGACGGGGACCACCGCATAGTAATGCACCAGGCCGCCTTTCGCGACGATCTCAAATGATATGTGACGCTGACCGTATATCTTATTCTTGAAGCCCTTCGTCGCCGTACTGGCGATGATGTTATACATTACCTGGGCTTCCGACAACACCTCTTCGGTCAGGTCGCGCTCGTCACGCGCCCCTTTCTCCGTATCTTCGCTCGAAGGCGGAAGGTGGATGAACATAGGCACCATTTTTAAGCCGCGTTCATAATTCTTTGCTTCGCGGAGCGTCTTTTTGTACTGAGTAAAAGCGATGACAAGAATAGCCCCGCCCACGAAAGTGGCGACGAAGATAAAAATGAATACGCTTGCCATACTTCTATTCTAGCTCACGGCCCTAATTTGAGCCACCTAGATCTTTCCCGTATCGCTTGCGCAGATAGTCGGCCTGAAGCCTGCTGACTTCCTGCTCACGACGGTAGGGGTCGTCGCGCGTTTCAGCGATGATCTTCTTGGCTTTGTCCACCCATTCTTTCTCTATAAGGTCATCGTCGGCTGCGATCGTCGGCCCTGCGCTATCATCGGAAGTCGTCGGGGCTGCCGGAACCGGAACGACTTGCGGTGGCAGCGGCACGGTCGCAGGGGGTGGTGGCAAAGCGGCACCACGATCAACCCGTTGCATGTTCTGCTCACGCTCACGCGAGCGTTCGCCGGCAGTTTCAGGGTTCGTAAGATGAGGTTCTGCCTCAGGCCGAGGCGCCTGAAATTCCGGGCTGGCTTGTGGTGCAGGCAGTTCAGGATTCATACGCGTAATTATAGCATAACCACTGTCAAAACAGCAGTGGTTATTTTGTCCTTCGGGCTATATACAAACACCCGAGCAGAACGAACACGAATACCAGGCCGACTTCGTATATACCAACGCCTCCGACGGACTGAAGACTGATAAGAATAACCGGCGCAAGAGCGATGACGGACGCATAATAGTATGCTTTTTTCAGTGAAAGTTTCTCCCCGCTACGGCCAGGCCTGATTTCCGAGCCGACCTTCAGGACCACCCTGCTCAGGGCCCACAAACCGAAGGTCACGGCAGAGAGGAGCGTAACGTACGCCAGCAGGAACACGGCAAGTATCCCTAACGCACCGCCACCCGCGGGAGTCATGACATTCAAGACAACCAAAAGCAGCCCCGCTGCAGCGAGGCCGATGATAAATAATATTTTCCCGAACATGATTTTTATATACACAAAAGAATTTTAATAAATGGAGCCAGAGCAGCAGACCATAATGATCTGGTTGCGACAACCGCCGCTGTAAGAGATTAAAAGGGCGCGTGCACCAATAATCAGCCTGCCACTCCTGGCGTCTGACCGCTCCAGGAAAACCTGAAGCATGGGTCTCTTGCATAGATGTTCCGCGTATACGCTGAGTAGTCACGCTGTTGCATGCCGGCAACAAGGTTTAACTCAGCGCATAGGTACTAGTCATATGCGCGCTCAACGTCTGTTTCTACGGAAGCGCTAGCAACGAGAATCTCATTACTACCGTTTCCGTAGAAAGTTTGGCGGAGCATCGATAGCGTCAACAAAAGGTGCGTGCACTGTTAAGTTCAGAGCAAAGTATATATTGTCGCTATCGACTTACCGTCAAAGAAGCGTCGAACGTTTTGAATTGTTAATTTTCAGGCGTTTTTGTTTCTGTAGAAAGCCTACGTTGAATATACCATGAGCATTTCAATTGGTCAACACTAAGTGATGTAATCTATGCAGGTATTTTTTGCAACGTTATGATTTATATCTGTTATTTAACTATATTATATTTTTTTACAACGTTGTTATTTTTTAATTATTTGAATCGTGGCCCAGCTCGATGAGCGTTTCCGTGAGCTCTTTTTTGTTTAAATGAGCCGTATCGATGTTGTTATGCTGAGCAATCACATAGCCTTGAATGATATGTTTCAAGCGTATGGCATCATTGCGCCAGAAATGATTAATCTTGAAATGATCTATCGTACTCATCACCCGGCTAGCGACCGTCAAGGAGCCAAACAAAGGCCCAACCGATGCGGATACGTTTAGTACATCTTCGATCCGTATACTCATGACATCGGAACTCCAGAAAAAGTCCCTTTTGGTAATCGTCACTTTTGTTCTGTCGACGGTCACGCTATCAGGAAAAAGCGTGATGGGAAATACCGTATTTGCCGCCATGAGGACTTCGTGCGACTGGGAGACGATCTTTTTGAGCTCTTTTTCTTTCTTTACAGTGCCCTCCTTTGCATTTTTCTTCTGGAGTTCAGACCGCTGAGCGGCCTGCTGGGTTTTGTGTGCTTTCTTCGCGGCACTCGTATCCCACCACTTCCCTGCGGATCCATAGCTTATCTCATACGTCATGAAACTTTTGACGTCATTGATAAATGATGACTGTGTCGCTATATTCCCCATCCGTCGGCTCATTCGAATCAGAAAGCCGTAGCTGCGAGGAGATCGCTGTGTTGCATCAACAGAAGACGGTTGTCCGCCTGCTTGTTGGTCGCTCTCCATATTTTCCTCCCCCGTCTAGGTTATTACTTATTATATTGCAAACCCTTTCGTTTTGCTACATAGGTACCCAAACGAATTGTGTACCCGACAGCCAACGGAACGCCATATGTAGGGCGATTTTTGCCGTAGTATTTTTTACTAATAAAATTAGCAGAATGTAGTTGACACAAGCACTTTGACGACATATTATAGGGGTAGTCTCTGAATAAAAAAATTATACAAACAGTTCAGGGGCCAAAAATAAACAGTCAACAAAATACTCCACGTTAAGACAACCACTACTCGCAGGTGGTTGTCTTTATTTTCCGATGTTTTTTGACCACTACGGGGTAGTTATATACCGTACACTAGCGCAATCGTCAGTACCTCCACCAATGAAAAAGACCGAGAGTATCTCGGGCGCTTTCATTGGTGGAGCTGCGGGGAACTGCCCCCCGGTCCGAAAGGTAACTGGCTATTCGTCTACAAGCATAGTCTGTCTTGGATTTTAACGACTTCCGTTCTCAAAGATAGACAAATATGAACGGTTGTCGCGTGGAAAGATGTTCCTTGCCTACGCCACTGCGCACAGACTTGGTAAGTGACATGAAGTATGACACCCTATCCCCTTATGTCACCTGCAGGGAGTGGATGATCGAGCGTATTAGGCTGCGATTGGCGCAAACGCGTATGAAGGAGCGAAAAAGCTCTTCACCGCATCTTTTGCTTTTGCAACAAAGTTTGCAATTAAAAATATACGTTACGCGTATGGTCGACTTGCAAAATAACCTGTTAAAGTCCTTCCGTCGAAAGCTAAATCAGCCCCGACCTCTATTAATTATAGCACATCGCTTGTTTATCAGGATTGCTTATGCTTATAATAAGCTCCATTATGGTGGCGCATGTACTGACAGTCGCTCCGGTGGGCTTCGAGGGAGCAATCGTCGAGGTTGAAAGTGATGCCAAAAAAGGCCTGCCGTCCATTCAGATCGTCGGAATGGGCACGAAATCAGTCGATGAAGCGAAAGAGCGCGTCAGAAGTGCGATCGGTAATTCACTGCTGGAGTTTCCGACCAAGAAAATCACGATAAATCTCGCGCCTGCAGAGCTTATCAAAGACGGGGCTCATTTCGACCTCCCTATCGCGCTCTCGATTCTTGTATGTAGCGGCCAGCTGCGACAAACAGAGGTGGATGGCGCGGTTTTCGCCGGAGAGCTTGCCCTTGACGGAACTTTGCGGCCCATCAAAGGCGCTATCAATATAGCCGAGACCGCCTACAAAGCAGGCGTGCGGCGGCTATTCGTTCCGAAAGCGAACGCTGGACAGGCATGCCTCATCAGCGACATGGAAGTCATCGGCATCGAACATCTCAAAGAGTTGTTCCTCCACCTGAAAAAAGAAGCTTTGAAGCTTCCTGCCGTCATGCAGCCCCTCTCAATGGACAGCGTGCGGTCCAACCGGTTGCTCGACGACGTCCATGGCCAAGAGCAGGCGAAGCGCGCACTGACGATCGCTGTCGCCGGCAGGCACAACATCCTCCTCACTGGTCCTCCCGGCGCCGGTAAAACGATGCTTGCGAAAACTCTGACAGGTCTCATGCCAGCACTCACACCCGATGAGCTCATAGCCGTGACAAAACTTCACAGTATCGCCGGGGAGATCGACGGGGAGATCATTACCAATCGCCCGTTCAGATCACCCCACCACACGACAAGCCCTGTTGCCGTCATTGGCGGAGGGGCACGTCCAAAGCCAGGTGAAATCAGCTTAGCCCACCTTGGCGTGTTGTTCCTCGACGAAATTCCGGAATACCCCCGTTCAGTGCTTGAAGCATTGCGACAGCCACTTGAAGATAACCAAATAGCCGTCTCGAGAGCAGGCGGCCGTGTCACCTACCCTGCCGATTTCATGCTCGTTGCGACAATGAACCCATGTCCATGCGGGCACCTCGGTGACACCGCCAAAGAATGCAGCTGCAGCAGTACGCAGATTCTCGCTTATCAGAAGCGGCTATCAGGCCCCCTCCTCGACCGCATCGACCTGACGATCGGCGTCTCCAGAGTGCCAAACGATATCCTGCTAGAGGCAAAGCAAAAGCAATCTGCACAACATACTCATGCCGTAAATCTGATCGATAATGCCCGATCAGCTCAATATGACAGATATAAAAGTAGTACTGTATACAACGGATCACTGACAAGTAGTGACGTACATACCTATCTCACCGTTACTAACGATGCCAAGCAGCTCCTCAATACCGCCGGTGAACGCCTCGGACTCAGTGCCCGAAGCTATTTCAAAATCATCAAGGTAGCCCAAACGATAGCGGATCTCGAACGGCAAGGAACGGTCGAAAAGCAACATATCGCAGAAGCGCTACAATATCGTGGCCATACCTCTTGAATAGAGGCGGCATATCTGATATGATAATTGTCGAGTAAACGCTCATTCAAGTTAATAGCCAGCTGGCATCTAACAGCTAAGGAGAATCAACAATCAACACTACCATTCGCATCAACGAAGCTATAAGAGCAAGTGAGCTTCGTGTGATTGGCAGCGACGGCGAACAGCTCGGGATTATGTCACGCGCTGAGGCCTTGCAGCGAGCGAATGACGCAGGTGTTGACCTTGTCGAAATTTCTCCGAACGCCGATCCGCCCGTTGCAAAAATCATCGACTGGGGTAAATACCAGTATCAAAAGATGAAGGAGCAGCAAAAGAACCGCAAGAGTAGCAAGCAAAGCGAACTCAAGCAAATGCGCTTCGGGCTTAAGATAGGATCGGGTGACCTCGAGATAAAGCTAAGGAAAATCCGTAGCTTTCTCGCCGAAGGACACAAGGTGCGAATCCAAATCTTTTACAGAGGCCGCGAGATGGCCCACAAAGAATTAGGATATGACATGATTCACAAGATCATCGATATGCTGAGCGAAGACGCAGTAATGGAGCAACAACCTCAGATGGCAGGCCGCAATCTGAGCGTCGTAATAAGGAGTAAATAATGCCAAAGTTAAAGACACATAAAGGTACCGCCAAGCGCATCAAGCTTACCAGCACTGGTAAGCTGACCCGCCGCCGCGCCTTCGGCACCCACTTGCTTGCCAAGAAGAGCAAAAGCCGCAAACGCGCTATTGGTACCTCCGCAACCGTCACAGGTTCAATAGCCAAAAACGTTAAACGAGCTCTAGGAGTATAGATCATGCGAGTCAAGAGAGGCGTCACAGCACGCGCTAAACACAAGAAGATACTTAAAGCCGCCAAGGGCATGCAGCACAACCGTACGCGATCATTCCGTCTTGCGAAGCAAGCGGTCATCCGTGCGCTGGAATATGCATACCGCGACCGCCGTAACCGCAAACGCGACCTCCGCGGCCTTTGGATCACCCGAATCAACGCGGCAGCACGCGAAAACGGTACGACGTACGCGAAACTTATCGCGGCCCTTAAGGCGGCTGACAACCAGCTCGACCGCAAAGTCCTCGCGGAACTTGCCGTTAACGAACCAAAAGCGTTCACAGCTATCGTCAAAAGCATAAAAGCATAAGCTTACTGTGCATCACCATCTAAAAAACTCCCTTACGGGAGTTTTTTAGATGACAGTTCATCGGTAAGCCGGGTTCTGTCGTGGACGATCATCTATCTAGCCTTGCAGTTGCCTGCAAGATCAAGCGGATATCGGCCTGCGGACGGACCGTCCTTCATGCAGACCTCCTTGCAGCTGACAGGGTTTACCTCCTTCGTCTGTCGCCAGACGCCGCTGTGGGCTCTTACCCCACTCCTTTCACCCTTACCTCCGAGGAGGCGGTATCGTTTCTGTGGCACTTTCCCTAGGGTCACCCCCGGTTGCCGTTAGCAACTGTCATGTCCTATGCTGCCCGGACTTTCCTCCCCGCCCTAAGGCGAAGCGATCGTCTAATGGACTGTCAACTATGTATTATACACCAGCTTGGTGCGCGTCTAGCGCTCGATTCACCTCTCCATCAGCCAGTTGGTTCAATTCTCGCGGAACGTGTCGAAACGTGACCCTCTCGAAACGACGCACGAGCTCATGTATACGTTCATTTATCGGCCACAGCTCACGGTTCTTTATGGTGTAGATGCCGTTCATTTGGTTGACCACTAACATACTGTCCAGTCGGAAGTCGATTTTTTTAAGGCCGAGTTTCAATGCCGCTTCCAATCCAAGCCGGACGCCGTGATACTCAGCCTGATTGTTCGTTGTAATTCCAACATACTCGCCGCCCTGCGCAATGATTTGCTGCTGAGCATTCATGATAACAAAACCGGATGCCGATGGCCCGGGGTTACCTCTGGACCCTCCGTCGGTATATATGATAGCGTCACTATCTGATGTTTTTTCAACGTTGCTTTTGACAACGTTCTCAATACTTTTCTCTGTTACAGATTCTTGTTGTATAATACCCAACAAAAGTTGAGTCAAATCAGTTACCATATTTCGTTGTACTTGTGACACCGATTGCCACATATGCTTGTCATAATTCTGGCTCAACCGTAAGTCGTGATGTCCGTCCGCCAACTCAACGGCATAGGTGATGACCGCGTACTGAATGTTTCGATCATCCCGATCTATATACGTGACAACATCGAATAATGTCGCCGTTTTTATGTGCAGACCTACATCCTCATGAAGATAGCGCCGCATGGTTTCCTCGGGCTGCTCACCGTACGACAACCTTCCTCCAGGCAGTTCAAACTTGCCAAGAATTGACACGCGGCCATTTGCCCTCCGTACAAGCAGGATTCTGTCATCCTGCTTGACAATGGCTCTTACTGCGATACGTTGGTTCATTTTTGTGTTACCTTTTTATACTGTCATGATACCACGGAACCGTTCTTTTTCTCACGCTCTATCGCTACGAGTACGCCGAGTGACAGCACCCTTATCCGACTCTCTATATATGCCTTTGTGCTCAAGTCGTAGTCTACGAGCTCCAAAGGGATTTCTGCTTCAAGCGCATAAATTGGCTTTTGCCATGCATCCGCAAAACCGAACTCCAGACCAGCACTTGTCCCAATATATCCCTCCTTGTTGTAAAGAAACAAGAAATCCGCTCGCCTTAGCGCCGCGATGAAGCGCTTCTCAATGTCCCGTTCATGCATACCCCGCTCGTCTGGCAACGGATAGATGCCATTCCCATAAGGAGCAGCCAGAGGGTGTAGCCTGGCTATGTACCCTTTTGTCGGCTCCAGTACTTCAACGCCGAGATCGGCAAAATCATCAATTAGCTGATCAATCTCAGGTTTGAATTTACCGAAACTACCAGATATACAGGCATGAAGATCAAAATTATTTCTTTGCATTGATGGTACGGCCATGGTCGGGATGACTGGACTTGAACCAGCGGCCTCACCACCCCCAGCGGTGCGCGCTACCAACTGCGCCACATCCCGATTCAGAATACATAAAACCCCAAGGTAAGGCACTTGACGCTTTGATATTCCCCGCGTTAATGCAAGGTGGGTGCTCTCAAAGTGTTCCCACGGGAACAAATCATTTGAACTCCCTATCATATGATATTCGGAAAATCATACGCGCCAAGGCTCCCTTGGGATACTTCTATTATAGCTTATCCGACCATGAAAATCATGGCAAACACCGACAGTATGAACTGAATGGCCTCGAGCATAAAGGCGCCGATGTAGCTACTGGCGAGCAAGACGACCGCGAACACGACTATCAATCCGTATTGTTCGATAACCTCCATCCCTCGACGTACGAACTCTGGAGCAAGTGCATAAAGCACGCGTGACCCGTCCAGAGGTGGTAGCGGAATCATATTAAAAACGAAGAAGCCGAGATTAATGAACACCGCATATGTTATGACCATCTCCCATACCGAGATGTAGCCGAAGTCGGCAAGGTTAAAGCCTGCAACCGTTCCGATACCGAACGCGATGAACGCGATAATGAGATTCGTTAGCGGCCCCGAGATCGCTACGAGCGCCACTCCCCATTCATCGCCTCTTACCCTGTCAGGATTGAATGGGACGGGTTTAGCGCCACCAAAGATAGGAGCTCCGATGACGGCAAGCGTCAATGGTAAAAGGATCGTCAGAAACGGATCGATATGCTTGATCGGGTTCAGCGTCAAGCGCCCCTGTAGCTTGGCCGTGTCATCGCCAAGCCAGTAGCTGACGAAACCGTGCATTGCTTCATGGAGGGTCATTGAAAACAAGATAACGCCGAGAACGATTGAGAGCTGAAGGGGGTCAATGGTCATTCACACCATTATAGCATCCTGTGGCCTATTTCTTGGCGGACACTTGACAGGGGTGAGAAAATACCATATACTGGTTCAGATTGTTAAATTAATTAATGGAGTAAAGAAATGGCAGCACGCTGCGAACTCACCGGTAAAGGCAAACAGTTCGGTCACAATGTGAGCTTTTCTTTGCGACGTACAAAGCGCGTCTTCAAACCCAACCTCCAGAAGAAGACCTTTGTTGTTGATGGCCAGAAAGTTACTATGACTTTGAGCACCCAGGCTATCCGAACGCTAAAGAAAAAGGGCATTCTGGCTTCTGCGAAATAGCCACCTAATGCATAAAAAATGACCCGCTACGGGTCATTTTTTATGCACCGCAATTATTACACTATGTCCGGTTTACTTTGACAACGGTCAACACCTGAGGTACTGATGACGACGATTTCACCTTGTATTTGTTTCCTGCTTCCTCTACCGGAGCGGCAAGCTCCTTAGCAAAGACTTCGAACTCATCCTGGGGAACCTCGTATTTCAGTGCCGCATCGGCATAATGTACCGGCATAACAACCCGCGGGTCAACCTGGCGTGCTATCGTCGCGGCACTCGTGACGTCAAGTGTATACCCGCCACCGCCGACAGGAATAATCAAAATATCGACGATTCCGATTTCTTCCAACTGGTCCTCGCTTAATTTTGAGGTGATATTACCTAGGACAGCTAGTCGCACGTCTCCGATTTCTAACCGGTACATGGTACTGATAGGTTCGTCCGCCTCGGTATCGATATGACGTGTCGCACGTACGCCTTTGATAGAGACGTCACCAATCTCGTATTCACCTGGACCCTCGATCCGTAGCTTCGCCTCGGGGTCGTTGACTGCCAGACGTGCCTCGGTCGCAAGTTCAACGTTTCCTTTGACGGAAAGGTCCTTAAGTCCTAGGATTGAAACTTTCGGGTCGATAACGACGCCCGTTTTCTTACTCGTGATGATGACGGCGTTGCCACCTTTGTATTCGATATCAAACATACTCTCTCCTTATTTCTGACTCTTCAGCACATTATCGGTATCCACCACCACCTGATGATTGCTATTCAGTATCTCTGTTATAAATTTATCACGAACGCTTAGCCTGTAATAGAACTCATCGTAGGAAAGCGTACTATACACCAGCTCCCTGCCCTCAAGTCTTTCGATCGACTTGATCGCACTCTTCAGTTTCGACGAAACCGCAGACCCGACAATCAGTAGATCTACTTTGCTTGTCGAATCTCGCACCAGGACTCCGGCAGCGATCGCTATCCTCACCCCTTGAAGCTGGGTAATGATCGGCTGCCAGTCGTCAGCCGCTTTGATTGGCTTCGCCGCTTTCATGGGGCCATCTCCGAAAATTGCTCTAAGTGCGACGTAATGCTCATATCGCTGGTTCACTTCGTAATACAGTTTATTATCGGCATCCTCACTTGTGATAATACCGATGTTCAGCATATTGGAGAGTTCACGTCGGACTGAGTTGATCTGCTCATCTATAAGCCGAGTGATTTCACGTACGTAAAAAGACTTGCCTGGATTGTTCAGGAACAGATGAAGTAATTTTACCCTCGTTTTTGAACCAAATAATGCGTCAATCATGCCTATTTTCCGAATAATTCTCTTGTACTCGACTATATCACGATTCGTGCCATTTATCGAGTCGTGTCGCTATATCAGCATATGCGTCATCAAGTGAGCGCCATTCGATGTGATCGTTTCTCCTTAGCCACGTCAGTTGACGCTTTGCGAGCTGCCAGTCACGGATCGCATTGATCTTCTTACCCTCGTCGAGCGTTATTTCTCCTTGGACATACTGACGGGCAAGCCTATAGATAGTACCAGTCATCGCTTCGCTATCCCAGCCATACTTATTGCCCAACTTCTTTGCTTCTTCGACGACTCCATCTGCAAATAATTGTTCGGTCCTGCGCTCAATTCTTGTTCTCAGATCTTCAGGATTCGTAGTTATTCCTACAATAATACTGTTGGTCAACGGCTGCTCTTGTCGTCTGTTATTTATGCTTTTTTGCTCGATTGCTCGTATGACATAGCGTTTGTTTTTATGGTTTTCCGGAAGGTTTATGTTGTTTTTACTGCAATAATCATGTAACTGCTCAAGTGTCATCTCTTGCAGTTTTTGGCGCAGACTACTATCCCTGTCGGTAGCGAAACGATAGTCGAAAAGTACCGCGTCCACATAGAGTCCCGTACCACCAACAAGGAAGGGAATTTTTTTTCGTTTTCGTATATCATCTATCTTCTCTTTCGCATATCTCTGGAAATCGGCGGCGGTAAACCGCTGTCCAGGCTCAACGATATCAAGTCCCCAGTGAGGGACCCCTGATCGTTCTTTTTCGGTCGGTTTCGCCGTACCGATATCCATCCCCCTGTAGACGGTTCTGCTGTCAGCGCAGATGATTTCGCCGTCGAAGTGCTTGGCAAGGTTGATCGCAAGCGCCGTCTTGCCACTTGCCGTCGGCCCAACGATTACGACGAGAGGGGCGGCTGCCATCGCACTTCCTTAAAATGATCAATGATGTGATTCGTACAACGAATACCTTCCTGAGCAAGTAGTTGCGCCTGGATGTCGCGCCCGCCGTGGAACCCACTCGCCAGACCCCCGAAGCGATTGACAAGCCTATGCCATGGCAAGTCGGGGTTACCGTAATGAGCGATCCCGCCGACTATCCGGCTTGCCGCGGGCTGACCCGCAAGCGCAGCAAGGTCGCCGTAGGTTGTCACTTGCCCATACGGCACCTGGGCCATGAGTTTCTCAACGTTTTCGCGAAAGCCAGTGTCAGGTTTCATGGTTACAGTTTCTGCAGGTAGTCAGCCAGTTCCTCGAGTGCTATCTTTTCTTCTCCTGACTGCGTGCGCACACTCACTTCCCTGGATTCCTTGTCTTTAGGGCCGATAATCAATTGAACCGGTATCTTCCACGTCGTCGCTTCTCTGATTTTCTTGCCAAGCGATTCATTCCTGTCATCCCTCGAGAAGCGCAGTTCATTGAACCGCACCGGTCGCATCAGGACAGTACCGCGCAGAATACTCTCGACTTCGTCCACGTAATCAAGAACTGTATCGTTGATAGTGAGAATCCTTACCTGCTCCGGAGCTGCCCAGAAGGGAAACCAGCCAGCGGTATGTTCGATAAATACGCTTAGGAAGCGCTCGATTGAACCGAGCAGCGCACAGTGGATCATCACCGGTCGCTGCGGCTGCGCTTCGCCATCGACGTATTCCAGTCCGAACCGTTCAGGCTGCACGAAGTCAAGCTGTACCGTCGCCACCTGATGCTCGCGTCCGATCGCATCGGTTGCCATGAAGTCGATCTTGGGGCCGTAGAAGGCCGCTTCGCCGTCCTGCTCGAAGTAGTCGAGGCCGTTAGCGACAACGGCGGCCTTTAGCTGCGTCTGCGCTGTCTCCCATAGCTTCGCATCGCCCAGATAACCGTCGCCATTGTCACGATAGCTTAGTCTCACCCGCAGCTTCATCCCGATTGACGCATAGAGCTCATGGGCTGACTCGAGCAGACCGTTGATTTCACTTTCTATCTGATCATGGCGACAGAACACATGGCTGTCGTCCTGGGTTAACGAACGAACCCTGTTGAGGCCACCGAGTTCCCCTGTCTTTTCGTCGCGATAGTCGGTCGTGGTCTCCAGTAACCGCACTGGCATATCTTTGTAGCTCCGCGGCTTGCTCGCGAATATCTGCGTGTGGTGCGGGCAGTTCATCGGTTTGAGCGCCATCTTGTCACTTGTCTCTTGGCTCGTCACCAAGAAGAGCTCATCACCGAACTTCGCCCAGTGACCCGATGCCTCGTACAGATCGGTCTTCGTGATATGCGGCGTCCATACCTTTTCGAATCCTCGGGCTTGCCGTAACTGGTTGGAGTACTGTGCCATAACGTCCCGAAGTACCGTTCCCCTCGGCGTAAACAACGGTAACCCCGCCCCTACTAGTGGCGATATCGTATAAAGTTCCAACTCCTTGCCGAGTTTACGGTGGTCACGCTGCTTGGCTTGCTCAAGCATTTCGAGATGAGCGTCGAGCTCTTCTTTGGCCTCAAACGCGACGCCATAGAGCCGCTGCATCTGAGGGTTCTTCTCGTTACCGCGCCAGTAAGCACCCGCCACGCGCATCAGCTTGAAGGCTCCCACCTCTTTAGTGTTCGCCACGTGCGGCCCCCGGCATAGATCGGTAAAATCACCGTTCGTATAGAAAGATACTTCATCGACAGCCGAGTCTCCACCGGTAATCGTGCCCATTTCGTTCGCATCGAGATCCTTTGCGACCGTCGTTCCGCTGCGCTTCAGATCATTAAGGAGCTCTTCCTTGTACGGCTGCCCGGCATTCTTTGCCCAGTCGATCGCCTCATCGACCGGCATAGCCGTACGTACGAAATCCTGCCCCTGATTGATAATCCTCCGCATCTCTTTCTCGATCTTGCCGAAATCCTGCTCGCTGACCTTCGTTTCGCCCAGATCAATATCATAGTAAAAGCCTTTCTCAACGACCGGACCCACACCAAACTTTGCCTCAGGCCATAAATGCTGTACCGCGGTTGCGGTGATGTGTGCCAAGCTGTGTCTCATTGCGTGCTGTTGTTCGTCGGTCATATCGTTCTCCTTTTAATAAATAAAAACATGCGATGTTCAGATTTACTGCATAAATCCACAAATCGCATGTCTCGGGCCCGTTGACGGGCGGTTCCACCGGACTTTTACTTATGATGCAGCGTTCCCGTACGCTCCAACGTCCCACGGAGCTCAGCGGGTGGTTGGTCCGCGTCGATGCTCATACATAATGATAACGAACCACCCCAGTTATTGCAAGATTTCACCTCTTTTGCTACTATAAGACAGCTATGGGCGATTAGCTCAGCTGGCCGGATGCCGTAGGCAGACAGAAATAAGTATGTCGCCGAGGCGCTCCACACAACTGACTATCCCCACCATACGCCGTCTCATTGAGATGAAGTATGGGCGATTAGCTCAGCTGGCTAGAGCGCCTCATTGACGTTGAGGAGGTCGGGGATTCGAATTCCTCATCGCCCACCATATTGCAGATTCAAGCAGACTCCAACAGGGGTCTGTTTTTGTTATCCCCGTATCCACATGACTTTTCCACGGGAGTGTAAATGGTAATATCCCCCATTTGATATCACCCATGATATACGTCCATCCATTCTGTTCCATTGACAAATTATTGTTCTTGTGGTAATATGAAAGTATGACTAACCAGTCAAAAACACATACCCCCGTCAATAATCCTTCCGCCCTCGACAAGTTCTCGTTAGCATTCGAGTATAACGTGCCTTGGACGGAAGCAAGTCAGACCGTTCAGCATCGCCCTACGAAAAAGTAGCCACCTTCAAGGTGACTACTTTTTTGCTTTATCGCATTGATTAGCGTGATTTTTTGGCGTTCTTGGATCGGTTCTTATCCTTGACTGTCGCCTTTTCGGTCACATCGAACTTATCAAAATACCTACCAATGAGCAGCGCCGTCTGAGACGTGAACGACGAAGCGGAACTATATACGACCGCCGTTACGGGCATCAATAGCCACTGTGCGACCATAAAGAAGTTCCTGCGCCTCTTATACCTAGCAGGTCGTGGAGGCAGCATCTTGAACGCGAAGAATATCGTTATAAACAGTCCTACGAGCGCGACCTGCTGGACTCGGCTAATTACCTCAGGAAGCTGATGGGCGGTGATACTATGCGCCGCCTCTGGATTAATGAACAGCGGCACCCAACCACCAAATGCGATAAGGATGGCGACGCTCGCCAGAGTGACATGGCTATCCAGGAGTCGAATCAATCTTGCCACGCCCCCTCCGAGGGGCACCGTCCTGCCTCTGCGAAAAATCCGAGTTGCAACATACGCAACGTCGGAGGCGCCGTATGCCCAACGGCGGAGTTGGATGAACTGCGCCTTCAGTGTCCGCATGTACGTATTAGATAACACCGCATCCTGGGAAATAGGGACGAATATAGGCAAGACCGAATAATTGCCATCGAAATGGAAATAACTGCGCCAATATTGATGCCCGTCCTCAACGATCGTCCTAGTGCTCCAAAAATCCATCTCCACCAACGCATCCATCGGCTGCGAATGCGAGGCGAAATTCCGGAGCGTATGCGGTCGCATTGAACTAATGATGTTCCAAAACGAGTTACCTGTCGCAACGACGCGCATGGGTGCGGGTACGTCCCAGATATTATTCATGAATAAACAGACTGGCTGGTACGATAATTGCTTGCGGTCAGGATGAACGATGTACTCGTACGTAACGTAGTCAAAATAACTTTTATGCGGCCTGTTATCTGAATCAAGCGTCGTCACCATTACATCGTTGTAGGAAATACTCTCACTTTTCAACCAATCACGAAGATACTTGCCTGCATACGTGATATTGCCACCTTTTCCAATGACCTCTCCCGGCATATCCTTAGGGTGTTGTACCAAAAGCAACTTTTTGAACTTACTCCCATACATCTTCTCTAGACGCCGTGCCGTGTCGGCAATACCGTCACCACCGCGCTCTTCATACGCAAACACGACGATCATATGATCCTTATCGTACGTCGTGTCGACAAGTGACTGGAACGTCGGCTGGAGGACGTCGAACGACTCATTATACGCGGCTATGATAACCGCGTTAAACACCTGCGACGGCTTAGGATATGAGTCCTCGTGAGCGGCGATCTCCTCAAGATTAGCGATGTGCTCGTCATATCGGAAGCCTTTGGACGCCGAGGAGCGTAGCTCAGACAGATAACGGCTCGGATCCTCCAGCTGTCGCAACCGAGTACTCCAGTCGACCAATTGGGCCTTTTCGAGATTACTCCTTCCGGTCGTTGTGTGGTACGCGATACCGACCGCTTTGACGAGGGTCGTAATGATAACCGCCAAAAGATAGATGGCTGCCAGTAGTGGATTGAAGAGTGACAGGACGAATAATAGGACAATCGCGCCGTAACTCATCAGTGCTGGCAACATTTCGAAGAAACGATACGACTTCGTTCGTTTACCTAGGGGAATTTCGATATCTGTCATGGATTATGTCAATGATGCGATTTTAAGCACTTGATAGGCGATGGAGGCGGTGATGACGAGCAGTGCAACCCCCAGCCATGCGAAGGCCACCGCCATGTCATGTCCCTTCTGGATCAAAACTTTGTAGGTCAAGGCGATGTGCATGACAGCCATGATAATTGCGAAGGCGGAAAAGCTAAGGAGATAGTACCATTTGTCTCTGTAGAAATTCGTGGTCCCGAAACTAGTGTAGTGGACAACCACCTGGAGCTCGCCCGGTTGGATACTGAATCCGAGATAAAGCAGCAGACCGGCACTGCCAGCAAGCAAAAGGGCCAAAATCAGCATGACCGGACGATCGGCCAGCAGAGTTTGTAGTGATGATAAAATTCGCTGTCTCATACCCTTTTCTGTTCGCCCCTTCATGGGCGGGATAATTTTATGGAGCCGCTGTCCGGATTTGAACCGGAGACCTACGCTTTACGAAAGCGCCGCTCTACCAACTGAGCTACAGCGGCATCTGGCTCGTCCGAATGATTATATCATCTGAAGTCCGAGAAATAAACTCACGAGTTGGCGTTGCACCAGGGGCGAAAAGCTGATATGATACGTGGAGCTTAGGCGCAACAATACGAGGGCTCGTAGTGAAGCTGGCCTATCACGCCTCCCTGTCACGGAGGAGATCGCCGGTTCGAATCCGGCCCGCCACGAAAGCAGCTCACCCTCCGGTGGGCTTTTTTCGTGACATAAAACAGGGGTATTTTAGTTGACCTGCATCTGGTCGCGTGATAAGCTGAAGCAGTAAACACCGCAACATAAAAACCACAATGAAAAAACGGCTTCAAAAACACATCATAACAGGGATAATGATCCTTACTGCGGTAGTACTCTTACTGCCTCCGGTAGCCCGTGCTGCCGGTGAAAAGGTCATGCTCACACCCGCCTCGGGTCTATCGCAGACCGGCAACACCTTTGATGTCAGCGTCGACGGATATGTGGGGCACACGTACTCATGGTTCATCAAAATCGGTGCCAGCTCTGTCAACGGAACGCTTACCTTCCCTGCCAATTTGAAGGTCGTTTCCTTTGACTCATCGCAATCATCATTCCCGACCGGTATGAACCCGACTGTCTCTGGAGGGACGATCACGTTCAACGGCAGAACGAGTTCTGGCACCCAGATGGACAAAAACGTTCACCTCTTTAAAGTGAAATTCCAGTCACTTTCTCCTGGACAGGCAGGAGTCAACTTCGGTTCGACACGTTACAACATAGGTACGGCGAGCACCACCGGCGGGCTGTACACCATCAACGCGCCACCGGCTCCAAGTCCGAGTCCGACACCAAAACCGAGTCCGACACCAAAACCGTCAGCGACGCCGAAACCGTCGACGCGGCCGGTCGCGACGCCGAAACCGTCGACACCCGCCCCAATAGTCGCTCCAACGCCGGAAGAAACACCGGCGCCCACTACTGAAAGTGACGGCGGCGTCAAAATCGAAAACGTCAAGGTTACCGCCAACCGCCAACTCAACAGTGTTGCTTGGGCTATCAATGACCCGAACGTCACACCGACGGTGACATTCGGCACAGGCAAGAATAACCAGAAATCACAGGCAAACGCGACAAAAAAAGAGGATGGCACGTACGAGGCGACGTTCGACGGTCTAAAACTTGGAACCCTCTACTATTTCTCTATCAAAGCGGCCGCGGCCGACAACTTAAAGGGAGCGGAATACAACGGCAACTTTACGACCCGAGGCTACCCTGTACAATTGACAATCCAGCAAAACAACCTGCTTCTTCCGGGCGCCAAGGTGAAAATAGGCGACCGTAGCTTTACCGCCAACAAAAACGCAATCATTTCTACCGAGCTCAGCAATGATACGTTCGAAGCGCTCATCACCCCGGCAGACTCACAGGACTCATATCCGGTCAGCTTCACCGTTGCCAAAAAAGAGATACCTGCAAACGGCTCACCTGAACTACAGTCGTTCCTGCTGAACGTCGAGTCGGGTGGAGGTGGTACTGACGGTGAAGATACGGCGACCCTAGCCATAGTCGGTGGAGCGGTGGCAGCGATAGCTGGAATCGGAGGCCTCGCCGGATTCGTGGTATATCGCAAACGAAATACGCAACAAGAACTGTCGTCTTCGGTAGACGAGGATCTGCTGATCGCGAACTACGGCTCTCCCGCTGACGCGTACCGGGCGAACACGCCTGAACCAAACCTCAATACGGCCACAACGAACGCAGCTGTCGTAGCGACGGATGACACTGCGACATACCCGTCTCCAGTCGACCCTTCCCTCGCCCAAGATGAATACCCACAAGATGCGACCCAAGAGCTTGCCCCAACCCCTCAAGATGCAGCAGTATACGTCTCCGGTGATCTGCCACTACCGCCAGTCATGCCGGAAATCAACAACTCCCCCGAACAGACAGAGGCAACATCCTCATATACCGAAGCTGAACAAATCAGTCCTGAGCTTGCGCAGATCGAATCAGCGCAAGTCGAAGATCCAAACGAGCCGAGCGCCGTCTATGACGAATCGACCGGGGAGCTTGATATCATTCATCATCGACCAGCGGGAGCGTAAATATGACAACGCGACTAGGACGATACTTCCAGCGAAAGATGCCTTTTCTCCTAGCTTTTTACGCGGTCGTGTCACTTGTACCGAGCCATGCAGTCATAGCCCAGGGTGCGAATAACCAGCTCGTTATTACCCAGACGCCCTCATCCGCTACAATCAATTCGTCTTTCACTGTCCAGGTTAAAGCATATATAGATTCGAGCGCATCCCCACAGAGTGCGATCGGCAGTGTCACCTACCCATCCAATCTGCTCAGGGTAACGGGCAAATCAACCGCTGGCAGCTCTTTTGGTAACCCCAGTATCACGGAAAGTAGCGGAAGTGTGAACTTCAATGCTAGCCGAAGCTCCAGCGATACCGGCTTCGCGCAAATCTTGAATATCAGTTTCGTGACCATCGGAGCTGGCACTGCGGTAATTGGTTTCAGTGGCGACAGCAGGGTCAACGCCGGAACGACAGGCTATAAAAGCGGCGTCGTGTCTATCAGCAGCCCCGCACCAAGCACCGCACCGAAACCCTCATCCGCTCCCAAACCTTCTGTTGCTCCGGCGCCTATCATTTCGACAACCCCCACTCCCACGCCAACACCAAGTGAATCACCAGAACCGCAGCCGACACCCGACCCGACCGGTATCGTCAATAGCGTATCCACGCAGCCGCAGTACAACTCCGCGACCGTCACGTGGTCGGTAAATGCCACCAGCCCTTCGAGTACATTCGCGTACGGCGAAAGAGTGTCGGCGCTCGATAAATACGCTGTCATAGAGAAGACGGCAAACGGCGGCTTCAGCGCCACCATTAAGGATTTGGAACCGGGCGAACGGTATTACTTCGCGATCGTCGGCACGGGTGACGGCGGCAAAAGTGGCACATACAGCGGAACGGTTATCGCGAGCGGTTTCCCGGTAATTATGACGATCACTGAAAACGATCAGCCCGCCCAGAACGCAAAAGTGAAAATTGGAAACAAAAATTATTCAGCTTCGACGAACGGCAAGCTAGCCGTCGGTCTCGCCTCCGGGGAGTATTCAGGCACGATAACCACCCAGACTGCTTCACTCGATATCACATTTACTGTGGCAAAAAAGACAATTCCTTCGAATGGTTCCGCCCCAGAATCACAGCCATTTTCATACAATTTGACCAGTTCGCCTCTTGCTGCAGGCCCGGGATCGCAAGCATCGATACTCGCGTTCGTTGGTGTTCTGGTCGGAGGTACACTCGTCTTAGGTTTCGGCTTCGTCGGATTCATGGCCTATCGCCGCAAGAAATTCGAATCAGACAACCCTGCCCTCTCTACTTCCTCTTCGACCGTCATTATAGATGACGGATACGATTGGCGCAGTGACGCCACTTCTCCCGCTACACCACCCGTGGATGATTCGGCTGGTCCATCCGGCACCCCTCGTCACAATAATTCGGTATACCTCGATGAGGAAGAACCCGTCGACATGTTCGACAAAACCAACCAGCCCAGCGGCCGCCCTTAGAAACGCTCAGCCTTGCTACGAGGACTCAGGCATTCGGGATTCCACGAAGTCCCAATTGACGACGTTCCACCATGCCTGCACATAATCATCACGCTTGTTTTTGTAATCAAGATAGTACGCATGCTCCCATACATCGAGACCAAGAAGCGGTGGCTGCAAGCCTTGACCGATCGGAGTATCTTGATTTGGGGTTGTCACGATACTGAAGTCGGGCTGCAGCCAGACCCAGCCGCTTCCGAAGACACCGAGTGATTTCGCCGTGAACTCATCAACGAATTTTTGATAGCTGCCGTAGCGGGCTTCTAACCCAGCCGCTATCTGACCGGATGGTTCACCACCTCCATCAGGAGACATCCATTGCCAGAACAACGAATGATTATAATGACCCCCTCCATGATTGCGGACCGCTTGCCGAACGTTATCCGGCAAACCCTCTAATCCTTGTAGTAACGAGTCAAGATTGCGCTCTTTCAAAGCGGGCGCCTCGTCGAGAGCGGCGTTCAGCTTATCGACGTATGTCTGATGATGCTTGCTGTGATGCAGCTCCATAATATCTTTGCTGATGTACTTGCCCAGCGCAGCATAATCGTATCCAAGGTCAGGCAATGTGAACATATTCTACCTCTTTCTATTGCTCGAGCGACGTTTTGATTTGTGGTATCGAAATATATTCGCTGGAGCGTTTGCTATCTTTTTTAATGCCTGCGAGCTGAGTATCAAAAGTAGTCAAAGGGACTTTGAGATACGCATAACTCACTCTTCCATTATTGTCCTTATCGAGGGCTTTGACAACGTAATAGCCATCGCCGGTCGTCGAACGAAACGCGCCAGAAACGGTGCCTGATGAGAGCTTTGCCGCAGCGGCAGCAAGACCGCCGTCCTGATTATTGCTAGGCACAAGAGGAGTGACGCCTGCCTGGACCCTTGCTCCGCCGATTGGCGCGATGGCCGCAGCCACCTTGTCGAAGTCCTTCTCGGTTTTCAACTTTTCAACGACCTCATCCCGTTGCTTCTTAGCGTTCTCGTCAATCGCATATGCGACTTCCTGTCGAAGAAGTTTCCGCGCGGTCACTTCTTTTGCCTCAGAAGGAGTCCAGTTAAAGTGATCCATCACAATAGCATCGTACGTTTCCTGTGATGTAACGCCGTCGCGTGACGCCCGCTGGTTAGCGATCGCATCGTCGATCTGTTTTTCAGAGACGCTGAGATTCTTCTCCTTGGCAAGTTTCACGGCATAGCTGTCAGCAATAGCATCATCAAGGGCCTTTCGTTTTATATAATCGAGCTGCTGCTTGTTTTCTTTGCTGTAGAGATCGACACCTTCTTTTGTTTGCAGGTAGTGCTCCTGTGAACGAAAAGCGGACAGGTAGTTACTGTATGGCACATGCTGCCCGTCAATCACCGCCACCGGCACTGGCAGCACGCGTGTAATACGATAGAAAAACGTCGAAGTGTTCTGGGCGGGGTATAGCTGCCACCACACGACGGCAACGATCAGGATCAGTGCGACGACACTGATAATAATCGTATTGATGACAAGCCTGTGCCTCGCGTACTGCACTGGGTACTTGAAACGACGGCCGCCCGCTAATATACGTTCGCGGTGCTCCGCGACGGTTTCGTTCGTGATCCGACTGGATGGCTGCGGGGCCTCGGAACGTTTTTTACGACGGAGTCTCTTCATTACTCTCCTGAGATGCCGATGCGACAGCATCTTGTAATTTGTTATAGATTTTTTCAGGGTGTTCTACTTTGTTGACGACAAGATCGCCAACGTAGGTTTGGATGACGATGGTACCGAATCCAAATAATTCACCACTGAGTCCCGGTACATTATAGCTTATGTTTTGAATCTTGGACAGACCCAGCTCCACCACGTCCTTACCGAAAAAACCTTTTTGAGTTATCTGACGTAAGCGTTGATTCGTCACGATATATATCGTGTAGTACCACATAAGATAGTGATACATGAACAATATGAATCCAAGTATGAACCCCCCAAGCGGGATCCAGTACACCTCAAGGACGGTTGACCAGACAAAGACCGGCAAAGCTGAGAGTGCGAATGGTATCAAAAAGAGATAAAAGCCTTTGCGCATCGCGATAATATGCCGCCGAAAGACAAACAGCAATTCTTCCCCGTCACGCTGCCCCTCGAAATCGCGCTGCTTGGTGTTGTTTTCTTCGCTCATACTGCTATTGTACCATCGAACCGAATGGCAGACATTTACCACTGAAAACGGCCGGATGGCTGCCCGCTGGCTTCAGTGGTCCCCCGGGCAGGAGTATTGTATATATCTTCCTCACGTGCTCCAAACTAAGAGGTAGTTTCTGTGCGCGTTCATCGCTATCGAACCTTGACGGTTCGAGCTTGCTACACAAGCTACCAATTTAAAAACCGGCCTTTGAGGCCGGTTTTTAAATTGGTACCCCGGGCAGGAGTCGAACCTGCAACCTTATCCTTAGGACGGATCTGCTCTATCCAGTTGAGCTACCGAGGCGCATCCGTATTATATCACCCCATATGATACAATACCCGCATGTTCTCCCATGAGCCTTCAGACTACACGTGCCCATTCTGCGATTGGCTGAACGGTAACGAGACCGACTACAAGCGAAACAGTGACATCGTCTATGAGGACAAAGAGACCGTCGCCTTCATTGCCCCGAAATGGTGGGTTAATAACCCCGGGCATGTCATTGTCATTCCCCGTGTCCATTACGAGAATATTTATTCCATACCGGAAACATCATACGCCAAAGTCGGCCAGACCGTGCAAAGGGTCGCGGTCGCGATGCGTAGCACCTATCAGTGCACCGGCATATCAACACGTCAACATAATGAACCGGACGGGAATCAGGACGTATGGCACTTGCATGTTCATGTTTTCCCGCGACACGTCGGCGACAAGCTCTATGAAAATCACCAAGATAAACGATTCGTTAGCCCCGAAGAGAGAGTACCGTACGCTCAAACACTGAAGACCTATTTCCAAAAAAATAACCCCTGACCAGGGGTTATTTTTCTTAGCGCGTAAACTTTTCGTTCAAGACGCTGTAGTCATACAGCTCGTCATCACTGAACCAATGTGGGATTTCCTTCTTCGCGTCGCTCAGATCGCCTGACGCGTGAATAAGATTCGGGATACCCTGGTTCGTCGAATCGCCGTAACCATAACTCATATGCGAGAAATCACCGCGGATAGTCCCGGGTGCCGATGATTTCGGTTCGGTAGAACCAACAAGTTTGCGAACTAGCTCAACCGCTTCGACCCCTTCGAGTACCATGGCGATGACAGGACCTTGGTTCATCATATCGAGCACGTTATTGAACGTCTCTTCTCCCCGCCGCGTGATTACCTGACCGATCTCTTCGTAGTGCTTATAGTAATGCTCTTTGTCGGGTGCGATCATCTTGGTAGCGATGATCTTCAGGCCAACGCGTTCAAAACGAGTGAGGATCTCACCCACGACGCCACGCTGCACAGCATCAGGTTTGAACAAAATTAAGGTTCTTTCGATATGATTCGTCATTGATTCTCCTATTTCTTCATTTTATTGTACTGCGTGCAATAGCGCACATTTTCGGAATAACATGAGCAAGCTCAATCATTCTCTCGAATGTTTCTATTGTAGCAAAAGTACCGTGACAATCACAAAGGAGAGCGCGATGCGATACCACCCGAATACGGCAAGACTATGACGTGAAAGGTATCGCATCAAAAATCCGACGGCCAATAAGCCCGAAATGAATGCCGCGATATTACCGATGATAAGCGTGTCGAGGTGCGCCATGAGATACGAAGAATCATGCAGCATAACCTTGAGCGTTACACCTGCCATGATCGGTAGCGATGCGAGAAAACTGTATTCAGCTGCTTCTTTCGCACTCAGCCCACTCAGCCTTCCTGCGATAATCGTCGCGCCTGATCGGGACGTGCCAGGTATGAGAGCGATCATTTGAGCAGCACCGATAACAAGTGACCGAGGCACGGTCAGAGCCTCGCCGTTTTTGACTGGTGAGGCTTTCGGGAGTTTTTCCAAGACGACCATGATGATACCAACGATCGCCGACATAACCGCGACGACGATCACGCTTCCGAAAAACGCATTCGATTCGATGAAGCCTGCAGCCGTGTAGCCAACAGCGCCCGCAGGAATGGAAGTCAGGAGTATGTTTCTCGCCAAACGGTATTTCCGGCGCACAAATATGTCGCCAAGAATAGTCAGGATCCGGCGCCAGAAATAAACGATAAGCGCGAGCATGGTCCCGATATTGATCCATTCCAGGAACAAATGGTTAGATGCGCCACTGAGGAACGATTGCGCGACGACGAGATGACCGGAGCTGCTGATCGGGATGAATTCCGTCAGTCCTTGGATCAGACCCAGTATGATGCTTTCTATGGAAGTCATTGCACCATTCTACCGTTTTTCACTCACCTGCGCTATGCTGATAGTGGTTATGTATACGTCCGAACTGCTGCAAGATTATATCGAACACCTCGAAGTCGAGGGTGGTCGGTCGCGCAAAACCGCCGAAAACTACCGGCTGTACATCGAACGCTTCATCGAATTCACCGAGGATATAGAGGTCGCTAAAATTACCAGTGAGATCATCCGCAAATACCGGCTTTGGCTTAATCGGTACAAGAACAACAACGAAGAAGAACTAGCGACCATTACCCAAAGCTATCATCTGATTGCCCTCAGGGGGTTTTTGCATTATCTATCGGCAAGGGATATTCCGTCGCTCAGCCCCGACAAGATCATCCTACCGAAAGTCAGCCGCAAACAAGTGACGTTTCTCTACAGGGAGGAAATCAACCGCCTCCTAGGACAGATCGACACCAACACCGAGCAAGGCCTGCGTGACCGCGCGATCATCGAACTGCTCTTTTCAAGCGGACTCCGTGTTTCCGAGCTTGCCAACCTGGATCGTGACCACATTAATACGAAACGGCGGGAGTTTATGGTACGGGGAAAAGGCCAGAAAGACCGTCCAGTGTTCATCAGTCAGGCGGCAGCCGAGCATATCAACAACTACCTCGAGAGCCGTTCCGATTCGCTTACCCCGTTGTTCATCAGCTATAGCCGCAATGCCATCCCTGACTCTACTGGCGACTACCGGAGGTTAACACCTCGAAGCATCCAACGTATGCTCGGCGCCTATGCGCGCCTAGCGGGCATCACGAAGCATGTCAGCCCACATACGATGCGCCACAGTTACGCGACCGATCTTTTGATGAACGGTGCCGATATTCGTTCAGTCCAGTCAATGCTCGGTCACAGCAACATCAGTACCACCCAGGTGTATACGCACGTGACCGATGAACATCTTCGTGATATTTACGAACAGTTCCATAGCGAAACTGAACCCTCAGCAAGCTAGACTGTTACTCTTCGCAAACGCCGGCTTTGTACTCCGCATCAGTGACACGGAAGGTCTTACAGAGACTTCCAGTGATATCGATCGACGGTGTCGGACTCGATCCGCCTTCGCTCCCCGACTCAAGATTGATCCTGCTTTGCACGCGGCGAAAAATGTCATTCGCTCGTCCCGTTGAATCAACGAGCGGCTGCACGGCCTTGAACTTCACATCCTTGTCGTTGTCCTTGAGACCGACACTGACGTTCGTAGAAACGTTGTACAGTGCGTTGATGCGAAGATACGCTTTTCTTTTGTTGCCATCACTTTCGCCGACCGGATTTGGAAGTACTATCGTCGCCTGGCATGCGTAAGCGCCACCTTGGTTCATGGAGAAATCTTTGTCGCACGCGACTGCCTGCAAAGCCCCGGCCGCACCCGACGACCTGTTATCTAAAGAAAAATTCGTGTTCGTTCCGTCGGCATCGGGTATGCCCGCAAGCGGAAACAGAAAGAGTGTCGCCGCGCTCCGTTCACTCTCTTCCCCGCGTTGGTCAAAATCGGACAACTGAAAATTCTCCCCGAACTGAATTAACTGGGTACGAAGAATCGCCGGCCGGTTTGATGGCCAGTCGTTTTGCTTTGGCAAACTCAGTTCTGTACCGAGATCGATGGCAGTACCAGGAACGCCTTCCTGAGAGCTGTTCTGCAGCTCTTTGGCTGAGAACCACTTGACCGATACTGTGTTGAACGGCCCTTCGGCCTCAAGGGGAATGAGCGTCGAGGCACCAGGCGCGAGTACATCGACGAAATCAGCCGTGTCCAGTTGGATTTTGACGCATGTGTATGCCTGTTGAAGCGCTTCGTCGTTTGAACTCTGAATCTGTTTTATCAGCCAGCCCCCCGCTTCTGGGTCGGGATCACCAACGATACCCGCTTGTTGGAGCGTGTCGCATTTCGTTCCGTCTCCCAGTGCGAGCTCGAGCCTGTCACAGTATGGCGTGCCCGCTTCGGGGCCGTCATTCTGGCAGTTATCAACGTATGAAACGATCGCCCGCTTCGCATCCTCGACTCCGGCGAGCGCCGAGTCCATCGCACTCTTCGACAAGTCGTTTGCTGACGCCTGCTGCTGGTCCTGAACCATGATTCTCACGAATGCGACACTGATCGTCACGATGAGGAGTGCGGTAAAGACGACGATAAACAACGATACCGCGCCCCTCTGATCGGGCGTGTGTGTTCGAAAAATCATTACAAGCCTCCTTTGTTACCTGCAAGAGCGGTAAATTCAAATTTGTTGACCGCGCAGAAATCCTGCTGAGATTCACTGTCAGCCGGCGGCCGGCACGACGTATCAATCGTGTCTAAACCGATATTCCGTTCAAGAGCACTTTGGTCACTTGTCCCGATTTCCATGACGATACGGTAGATCGCCTGGTTCAGTGCCGCATTATACGCGACGCGCTTGATCGTAAAACTGTGCACTGCCAAGTTGCCATCATCAACCGAAAGCATCTCTGTGGCATCGGTCGCATCGATCAGCTTCGTCATATCCGCGCAGTACTGACCTCCGACGTCACGCACCCTCACGAAACGTATCATTTCGTCACCGGATGAGTACCTGTTAACAGGATCACTAAGAGCTTTCCCGTAGTTCCATGCGTAGCTATATATGCCCGTGCAGAGCCTGCCACCGTCGCTGTCGTTCATACCGGTTCCTTGATGTCGTTGAGGCTGGAACGAAGACTCGTCAAACGGTATCGCCTGACCTATCGTTTGCTGCAGGTCGGAGCTGATGGATCGACCTGACTCATTCACCCCCTTCATAGTCAGCCCTTTGTTGTATATGTTTCCGATCTGAATCACGGTCACCGCGATCGCAAGCATGAGAACCGTCACGAACGTCATTGCAAGCAGCAGCTCGACAATCGTAAAGCCGGTGTCATTTCTAGCCGCGCGGTTCATACAACCTCACTATCGTTCCTATGGTCACAGGCACGGATTGTCCTGGCGATGACCAGCATGCCCGGATATGGAAATCATAAAACCCAGGGCGAGACGATGTACCTGCACCGCTTTCTTGAGGTGATCGCACCGCTTGTACCCATAGTCCCTCAGGGCGCGCGTCCATTGCTGCGCCGTACCGTATTTTCGCGTAGGTACTCGCTTCAGTAATTTGCGTGATCGGTGGGCTTGTTTCGAACTTGAATATATCAAGCGCGAAAGGTCTGTCGGCGGCGGATGGCAAATTACACGTCCCCCCGACCGCCATCTCGGAAAAGTCATTGGCTTGCTCTACGGCGTTGGCAGTCACGATACGATTCCATTGGGTGGTGGCTGCTCCGTTTTTACCGTAATCAGCGACGTACGCATGATTCAGATATCGTAACGCGTCGGCCTGAGAGTCAATCTGCTGTCGCACTAAGCTAATTTCCAGCGCTCTTTGAGACAAGGCGGTTCCCTGGTTCATAAGCGACAAACCGGTGATCGCGACAAGGCTAAAGACGGTAAACGCGAATAAAACCTCGATGATAGTATCCCCTCTTTGCTTCCGCGTGTTTAGCATTCGGAATCATCCTTTATGCGAACACTGTCCGGCCCCGCGATACGGGGATCGACAGAAACCGATTGGACCGGGACACCAAAGGACTGTCCGGCCACGCAATTGACGACTGCTGTGGTCGCCGAAGCCTCCGTAATCATAGAACCTAGGTCACCCAATGGTGCAGCGTCTTCTGATGCGAATACTCGCAGCAAACCACTCACCGGTGATCTCAAGATCAGAAAAGACGCGGTCGAACTGGCACCGTCGACGGTCGTTAGTGTCGACTGCCAGTCCACACTCGTAGTCGTCTTGCCATACTCGGAAACCTTAGGATTGAAAAGCTCAAATGCCTGAATATCGTTCGTGGGACGCAGATTACCGAGGTCCTTACCGAGAACATTGCCCGTCTCTATCCGGATTCCGTCTTTGACGAACAGATAGCGTCCGAGTATGACGCACGATGACGCACCCCTTGGATCGACACCCGCCGTCCCAGAATCATCTATGACCCCGTCGGCACATTTTAGCGTCCCATCGCGTTCATTACGTGTATTCAATACTTCAGAAAACTGTCTCTGGAGCAACGAAGCATACGTCGTGACACTCTCCCTATACCGCTGCTGGGTAATGTTGGTGTTCACTCCTATCATGAGCGCAGCGAACAAGCCCCCCGTAATGCCCAAAAAAAGCATCAGTTCAATGACTGTAAAACCCCTCTGTCGTATGCCCGCCATGTGGCTTTGATTATAGCACAAGCGTCATACGAGGCTCAAAGTGAACGACAGATACCAGTCGATGATAGCAAGACCGAATATACCCGATATGAACCACCCTGCAATCAGGAACGGCCCGAAGGGCACATGCATCTTTCGGGTAATCTTGCCGGCTATCATGAAAGGGAGTAGTACCAGCGCACCGATAAGATTCGCCAGGAAGAGCGTCAGCAGCGCAAGTCTCCAGTCAGCGAGCAGCAGTGCGAGCGCAAGACCGAGCTTTATATCCCCGAACCCTATCCATGCGCCTTTTGATACGACATATATGACATAGTACAGCCCGCTCAGGACCGAGCACGCCAACAGTACGGAGTACACCGCACCAAGAGCGAAGTTCTGCTCCCAAACGCTTATGGCACTGTATGCCATACCCACTCCGATGACAGGGAACATTATGACGTTGGGAAGCAGAAACCATTTGGCGTCATATGCAAAAAGGACAGCCAGACCTAACCCTCCGATGAGCCAGAGTGAAAATTTGACGACTTCAAGGCTACCTGACAACTCGTACGGCCAGAAAAGAAACGAGCACGCGAAAAACACTGCCACGCCGATTTCCATGAGCGGCTCGAAATAACCAATCGGTTTCCGACAATACCGGCATTTACCCCTGAGCCATAACCAACTGGCAAGAGGAACAAGATCGTACCATGCAAGCGCATGCCCACAATGAAGGCACTGTGACCGGTCATCGGCCAGCTTCCTGCGCTTCAGTACGCGTACCTGCTGCCTGTCGGCACTCGTTACTTTTTCACCCGCTGCAGCGTCTTCTCTTAGCTGTCGGGCGCGGAGACGCCACACTGTCGCAGCAGCGAAACTACCCATGACAGTTCCGATGACGGCAAGCAGGACGGTCGTTACGTATACACTCATAAGCACTATGGTACCATTTGTCGCAAAAACAAAACACTCCGAATGATCGGAGTGTTTTAATGAGGTGCATGATTACGAATTATCGGTTATCAATACAATAAGGAGCGCCTTGGTTTTCCAGATGTATGCGCAGCGCGTAGTTCCGAGCGGTCGCCCTGGTCAGACTACTGCCACTCCCGACGCTGGCAACCGCAGCACCGTCTTCTCCGCAAATACGGCCTACCTGATAATTGACTTGACCCTGGGTCGGCTCCGTCTCACCGGTAGTGAGCGTATAGCCATCACCAGTACTCGGGTCCTTATACTCGTCACCTGCCACGCTGCCCGATCCCTTCAGATAACGCGTTACGAACCCGGTCGTCGAAGCGGTCATCTTGGTCTCACTGGGGATATCGTTCCTATTTGAGCTCTGGTAGTTCTCTAGCTGCGTATTTATGCGTGTAACGTCACTTTTACGCTGCGCATCCCGCTGGCCGCGTTGAAGCGATGGCAAGGCGACGAACACCATGAGGAAAATTAAGCCTGCGATCGCAAGAACGAGCACGACTTCGATAATCGTAAATCCTTTTGCCTGTTGTTTATGTGGTGTTATGTTCATGAAATTTCCACCTTTCTATGAACGGTGTATTGATGAATACGCAGTACGCGCTTATGCTTCATCCTACACCACCGTCATGCCCTTGTCTAGACTTGGAGCGTGTTCACCAAACTGTAAATCGGCAGTAAGATCGCTGCCACCATGCCTCCGGCGATAAGCCCGAGGATGACCATGAGTATCGGTTCGATCGAGGTTGAAATCGTCGCGATTTCTTCGTCCAGTTCGTCTTCGTAAATTTTTGCCGTCTTTCCGAGCATCTCATCGATTTTTCCGGATTTTTCACCGATGTTGATCATCTGTGAGACCAGTTCCGGGACATGTTCTTCGGCAGAAAGTGCCGCGGACAGATCTTTGCCCCCCTTAACCTTTTCGGCGGCCCTGCCTATCTCATCGGAAATAACACTGTTACTCACCGCTTCACTCGTAATGGATAGCATGTCCAGCATGCTAACGCCCGTATCAAGCAAAGTCTGGCCTGTCCGTGCAAAACGGGCCATGTATAAACGCTGGAACATACCCCGAAACAGCGGCACGTTCAACTTGAGAACGTCTAGCGAACGTTGTCCGGCAGGTGTTTTCAGGTATTGCACAAGGAGATAACCTCCGACAACAAAAGCGATGACGATGACCCACCAATAGGTTGTCGCGAACTGGGAAATAGACACGATGATTTGCGTTATCAATGGCAATGTCTGGTTGAGATCACGGTACAGTTTCTCCACCTGTGGCACCACCGTGAACAACATGAACACAAGCACCGCGATAATGACCACCAGGACGATCACCGGATACGTCATCGCGCCCTTGATCTTGCTCGTTATAGCCGCGTCTTTCTCCTGCTGTGTAGCGATGCGCTGCAGTGACTGGTCGAGTGTGCCCGATGCCTCTCCGGCGGCCACCAGCGCGAGAAACAATTTATCGAACACTTCTGGGTGCTTCGCGAAGGAATCATGCAACGAATGGCCGCCTTCGATTGATGCGATAAGTTCTTGTAGGATACCCCGAAGACGACGGTTCTGGGTTTGGTCAATAAGGGTGCGCAAACTTTGTGCCAGTGGCAGACCTGCCGCGATCAACGTGGAGAGCTGTCTTGTGAAGACAACTCTGTCCTTGGTCGTAATACGGCTCGAAAGCTTCGTGAAGATGTTTTCCTCGTTTCGCGTCTCGACGATACTGACTGGGGCGAATCCCTGATGAATGAGCAATTTAGCCGCCTCCTGCTCGGAGTCCGCTTGCACGGTTGCCTTGACTACTTTGTTGGTCGTAGTGTCTTTTGCTTCGTAATTGAATTTGCGCATACGGGGTGGCTATCCTCGCATCAGGCGTTCGAATTCGGTGAGATCGACTGCGAAGCTTCTTGCTTCATCATACGTCACGACACCGCTCTGCACGAACCCGACAAGCGTACGATCCATGGTTTGCATACCAGAATCAGCGCCGGTCTGGATGACCGCGTCCAGCTGGTGGGTTTTGCCTTCGCGGATAATATTGCGGACGGCCGGATTCGCTATCAGGATTTCGGCTGCGACGACACGCCCGCCACCGATGGCAGGTACGAGGCGTTGCGAACAGATTCCCATCAGGATATTCGCGAGCTGTGCCCTGATCTGTGATTGCTGATGTGGTGGAAACACGTCGATCATACGGTCAATCGACTGCGCCGCGCTGTTGGTATGAAGTGATGCGAACACCAAATGTCCCGTTTCGGCGATCGTGATTGCTGCGCTGATCGTCTCAAGATCACGCATCTCTCCGATGAGCACGACATCAGGATCCTGCCGGAGGCTTGAGCGAAGCGCAGCTGAGAAGCTGTACGTGTCATAGTGCACTTCACGCTGGACGACCACGGATTTCTTTGACTTATGAGTGAACTCGATCGGGTCTTCGATCGTGATGATATGCTGTGACGTCTCGGTATTTAATTTGTCGATGAGCGCCGCGAGCGTCGTTGACTTACCTGACCCAGTCGGACCGGTGACGAGTACGAGTCCACGAGGGAAATTCGCGAAGTTCATGACGACCGGCGGGACGCCCAGTTCAGTGATAGTCTTGATTTCATTCGGTATCAAGCGCAGAGCGGCCGCCAGGTTGCCGCGCTCATGGTACGCGTTCACACGGAAGCGTCCAAGCGTCCCGAAAGCGAAGCTGAAATCGAACTCTTTGTCCTTATCGAGGATCTGTTGCTGGTCCTGGTCAAGAATGGCAAAAAGAAGCGTTTCGACGGCAGGCTCATCGAGCGGAGCGAATCCGGCAACGGGAACCAGCGCGCCGTCTATACGGAGCATGGGAGGTAGTCCCACTTGGAGATGCAGGTCTGATGCCCGCCGGCGAACGACTTCTTCTAATAGTATTTCGATTTTGAGTTCTTGGTTCGTCATATGTTTCTTCTTTAAGCCGTATCGGCGGTTACGCGGTTAACTTCCTCGAGCGTCGTGATGCCCTGAAGCGCCTTGAGATACCCATCCTGACGCATCGTGATCATTCCTTCTGCTACCGCTTGTTTTTGAATTTCGCTCGTGGTGGCATGCGCGACGATCAGTTGCTGGATCGATTCGCTGACATCCATCACCTCGTACAATCCCGCACGACCACTGTAACCGCGAGGTGTCGCGGGGGTGTCCTTGCCCTTGACTAAAGTATAAGCGTTTTGGCCTGCTAGAGGCAAGTCCTTATAGCCAAGATCGGCAGCGACCTGCGCCACTTCCGCCGGTGTCTTCGGCAACAAATGGCCGACAGTTGCCAGGATGTTCTGCGTTTCGATCGGGTTTGATTGGTAGACATCCCTCTTCGGCGAGACTCGGCGAACGAGCCGCTGGCCGATGATCGTATTTACCGTGCTCGCGATCAAGAAGGGTTCGATTTTCATATCAAGCAGTCGAGGCAAGACACCTGCTGCGCTGTTGGTATGGAGCGTACTGAAGACCAGATGACCGGTCAATGCCGCCTGCACCGCAAGGTTCGCCGTTTCGTCGTCACGGACCTCACCGACCATGACGATGTCCGGATCTTGGCGCAACACCGACCTGAGCCCACTGGCGAAGGTCAGGCCCACCTCACTATTAACCTGGATCTGATTGACGCCTGACATCTTGTACTCGACCGGATCCTCGAGGGTCACGATGTTGACGGTGTCGTCCTTTATTTCTTGGATCAGCGCATACAGACTAGTCGACTTACCTGACCCCGTAGGTCCGGAGGTCAACACCATGCCGTTCGGCCGGTGGATGCCTTTTCTGATCGCACGCAGCGCCCGTCCGGCGTAGCCCATTTCTTCGATGTCGAAGGAATTCCCGGATTTGTCAAGCAGACGAATGACCACTTGCTCACCCCACACTACAGGGCTGACAGCGATACGGAGATCGACTTCCTTGTTTGCTACCTTCACGGCGAATTGGCCATCTTGCGGCATGCGGTGTTCGTCAATCTTGAGGTTAGATAAGATCTTGATACGACTGACGAGTGCCGGTTCGATCGCTTTGGGCAGTTGCATGATTTCGCGAAGGACGCCGTCGACGCGGCAGCGTATTTTAAGCGCCGACTCGAGCGGTTCAATATGAATATCGCTCGCACGTGATTTGACCGCGTACTCCAAGATGGTCGATAGCGCCCGGCTGATCGGCGAATCCTGAACGATCGTCTTGATACTGCTTTCTTCTTCCTGTTCGGCCTCTTGCTGAGAGACCTCGGCCGCCACATCCACGCTCGACAGATCGGTCTTGTACTGGTCGAGTACGTGCCTGACGCCAGCCTCGGACGCCATGAACACTTTCAATGGCCGCTCGATCCTGGTCGAAAGATAGTCGACCGCCTGGACATTGCTGGCGTCGACCATCGCGACGGCAAGTCGGTTTGACACTTCCGCCAGTGGCACGGCCATGAACCGTTCGGCGACGTCTTCAGGGAGCAAGTCCAGGACTTCCTGGTTAATCAGACTGTTCGTCAGATTCACATAAGGCACGCCGGACACCTGAGCTATCGCATGGGTCAGCATCTCATCGTCGATGATATGCCGTTCAGACAAGAGAGCGAACAACGGCGTCTTTGACGTTTGGGATTCGCTCAGTGCCGCGTCGAGGACGCCCTTGCTTACCAGCCCCTCTTCGGAAAGAAGAGTTACCAGTTTCTCCTGCATGTCTGTCGTTAGAAGCGCCATGACAACCCTACGGTTTCTGCCCCTCGCCGATGACGACTTCTACTGTCGGGTTGATCGCATCCTTGTTGAAGATCTTGCTGTCGGGTTCGACGATATCAGCCGTAATCGGCGCTACCGTTTTCACCTTCACGCTTTCGCTACTCGGTTTGCCGATCACGGCATCAGCGATAAAATACGCGACCAACATACTGATAGACGCGATGATAATCAGAGTCGCTGTATCGTTGTTTTTCATGGACGGACTACCTTGTCTTTTAGTGTAATCTCTTGGGCTTGTTCATAATAGCCGACACCGGTCACGTTCATTACTACCCTGTTGCCTTGGCTTTCAACCGATAACTTGTTGATAGTGAACGGCCTGATGGACTTCTCCATTCTCAAAAGAATTTGTCGTAATCCCTCCTGGTTGCTTGCGGGCGTGCTGACCGAGTATGAGAATCCGATCGTACCTGCGCTCGCCGAGCTGCCACTCTCCATGTCCGTGCTTTCGCCAGTCGTTTCGACACCGCTCACCGGATCGACCCTAAGCGATTCGATTGTCACTCCGGGGACGCCATTCAGAAGCTTCGTCTGAAGCGATGATGCCATGGCGGTCGAATTGGCATCGGCAGGTAGCGCATCAAGCACTGACTGGAGCGCCGAGTCACTATCATTAAGTCTCGTTGACTTCAGGTTTTCATTCGTGCCTAGCACCCGCACATTGTTTTTCAGATCAGGAGCGATCCGCACGTTTTTCTCGAGGATCGAAACCGTATTTTGCTTTTCGGCGATCACTTTTTCGCCAAACCATATTTTCTGCACCAGAAATATCATCAGTACGAGCGAAAAGCCGACGACGACCGATACGCCCGCAATCCACAGAAACATCATCTGGTTAGCCTTGGTAATCTGCTGCCGTTTTCGCAGCCCCACCGCTTTGTCCATTATTGACTCCCCCCTTCGTCTGCCGCTCGGTCACTGAAAAGGCTTGATGGCAGCCTCAGGAACGAATCCGTGACGACCTGTCTGTCCGGTCGGACAATCACCGCGTTTTCGGACGACCTTGCAAAGATCGCTTCGTCGTATTCGAAGGTCAACGTGAACCTGAGCACCTTCTTACCGGTTGAATCTTCGCCGTAGCTCAGTTCCGAGGTCGAAACCGTTTTCGCAAGCGGCACCGTCCGCGCTTCGCCCTCTTGCTCCTTGAAGCTTAGTGAGGTCCCAAGAATAGTCTTTTTCAAAACATCAGCAGCGATATAGCCGTTCGCGGCTTGACCTTCCAGTCGTACCGTCTTCGTCTCAGCGTCGATACGCGCCAACGAGAAACTCACCTGGTTCGGTGCGGCAGGGTTTATCGCGGCTAACAAATCAAAGAAACGTGAGTCGACGTTCGTCTGATCATGGATTTCGCTCAGGCGCGACAGCTGATGTTGGATCGTGATGGTATTGCCTAGGTCATCGATAGCGGCCAGCTTACTGCTGTTGCTTGAGATTTGATCGTCGGCGATTTTCGAGCGTAGCGTCTGGGCACCATAGTGATAGAGCGCCAACAGCACCACAATACCGACAGCGACAAGACCGACGACGACCGCAGTGCTCACGACGATCGTGCGGACGCGACGCGCTTTAATCAGTTCCTGTTTGACGTCAGGAACAAGATTGATTTCTATCATGCCTTGTTCTCCCGCTGGGCCAACCCTACCGCTACGGCGAACTCAGCACTGACCGCGGCCAATTGCTGATCATTGGACGCGACGGAAACGTGCTGCCAAGGGTCGGCGATGACGGTTTTGATACCGGTTTTCGTCTCAAGGTACTGATCGAGCTGAGGAACAACGCCCGCGTAGCCTGCCAACAGGATATTACCTACCGCGATGGACGGATACCTTGCCTGGAAGAACTTTATTGATTTGGTGAGCTCCGATGCGAAGCCGTCAAGCGTATTATCGAGGGCATGAATTACCTGCCCTTCCAGCTTGTCTTGAGCCAGGCCGAACTTTAGTATGAACTGGCGGGCTTGATCTTCCTGGATATTGAGATTTTGGACCGCGGCACGGACAAGTGTCTCTACGCCGTTAGGGATGGTACGTACGAGCC
>CAZGAP010000006.1:39934-44695 GCA_964523935.1 uncultured Candidatus Saccharibacteria bacterium | reverse complement strand
GCAGACGAAGTACGCCGAGCTGCGTACGTCTACTGGCCACGCAGAGACCGAAAATACCTATGAGCGCGAAATGCGGCGCAATAACGTATGGCAGCATACCCAGGGCCGCAAGCGTTCAGCCGAGGAAAGCGTAAAGATGCTCCAGACACAGCAAAATGCCGCATGGGAAGAAATGAAGTCGCGCCAGATGACGGACGACAATCAGTATGCCCAGTTCGCGCAGAATACCCGTGTCGTTACCGAGCAGCAGCGTATCGCTGACGGCCGGATGCAGGCTGCCCAGTCGATGCAGAAGATCGAGCATGCAAACGATCTGATCAGGAGCGAAGCGCTACAGGCTGCTGTCGGTGGTATCGCGGGTCATGGCGCTCAGCGCGCACTTGCAACGGCGGTCAGTGAATACCGCAAAGACTACAATGACCGTATCAACGAAGCGAATGCCATCCTGCAGCACTACAACTTGTCGGGTGCGGAACGACAAGCCCATGCGCTTGGCCAGGAAGTGGTCGTATACGATGATAACCGTAACATGAAGATCCTACGAAAAGACAGCCTGTTTACCCGTGAGGCTGCGATCGAAGCCCAGATGAAGACGGGAACCTACGACGATATCGAAGCGATCGTTTCACGGTCCGGTGGCGAACTCGAAAGCTTCAAGACGACCATTTCGTCGGCCATCGCGGAGAACCGTCTCAGTGGCAAGGCTATATTCCTGGGCGGTAAGACGATCGACGACACCAGCCAGGGTAAGATCACGAGTCTTGATCAGCTCATGGTCGCCGTGACATCGACGATCGCCAAAGGTAAGATTTCCTCGACCGATCTCACGACGAACGACAGCAAGGCGCTCGCCCGCATCTACGAAGCTGCCAGGGCGCGCAACACGACCGGCCTCAGCGCCGAGGAAGTCGCAAGTCTCGACGCGAGTATCGCGGCTCTCAAACAGTCAGCGCAGTCAGTGCTGTCCAATCCTACCGTTGGCCGCGACTTGAAAGAAAACTCACGCAAGGTTTTGCAGGATATCATTGATAACGTTTAAGGGAGCATGACATGGGAGACAGACTGAACAGATACAGGCAGCGGTCGCAGGCAGAGAGCCGCGACAGGGGATCCGAGAATACGGCGCGGTATGATTTCTGCGTGAACGAACTGCCGGCTTTGGCACGACGTGCCATCGATGCCATTGATGGCCGCGAGCAGGCGGAAGGCAACCACCAGGTGCTCGAATGCAGGAATGAAAGAGGCGAGACCGATGAGTATGCCGCATGGATGCTCGGGGACTGGCCACCTCACGACCTGCCACGGGAACTGCAGGGTTATTCGGTATTCGTGCTCGAGGACGCCCGCATAGTTTCACGCTCTCATTTCTGGTCCGGCGAGACGGTGACCGTACCGTACAACCCCAACCTGCACGCGACCCAAGCGTTGAATGTCCAATCGATTTACGCCGCGCTGGCGTACCTGCCCCGGGACTACTATTTCGAAAAAGAAAACATGGACCGCATACCAAGCTGATAAAAGACCGATTCGGGCGATAGTTTAGTAGTATAAATACATGAACGAAAGACAGGATGTCACTATACGGGATGCGGAAGCGTCCGATGTGGCACGTATGTTCCGTATCTCGGTCGCCGCGCACCGTGCTTCGTATGGCCCATTCATTCCTGCCGATCAGCTCGACCGCTTTACTGGCAGGTATACGATCAATGAGACGAACGAGCGTGAGTTTACCGCGCGCATACTCCATAGAATCCAGGACCCGCGGTGGCACGTATGGGTCGCTGTCGAGCGTCACTCTGGTACCGTCCTTGGCTACACGCTCGCATGTACGCTGGCGCCGGATTTTCTGCAAAAGCGCGGGCTGTTCGTCGATCCTGATGCTCAGGGCCAAGGTATCGGCACGATGCTGTTCGATCATTCGTTGTCGGCCATCGATTCCGGGACGATCCAATTGTCTGTCATCGAGAACAATGAAAAGGCTATCCATGTCTATGAAAAGGGCGGCTTCACAAGGGTGGGGTATGACGACAAATCATTCTTTGGTGCCCGCCGTATCGTCATGCGGTATAAGAAGTAATGCTTGATTTATTTACAAAAATATGCTAAAATATTAAGCATGTCCGTCCAAAAAGAAACAGAAATCCGCACGCTTGATCATTCGGTAAAAACCGGTGATCTTCTTGAGGGTGCGTATGAGTCCTTCATGGACTTCGAACCGACTCCCATACCCCTGTTCATGCCCGACAACGCACCACAGCAAAAAGCACTGTTTCTCAGTGGGGAGCAAGAAAATCCAGACCATCGCTACAATGATTTGGATGCGATCGACTTCGATACCCATGCCGAATGGCTCATCCAGGAAGCCGAAGCGCTGACGCGAGCGGCACTCATACCCGAAAAACATGAGCACGCGTATCACGGTGTCATTGACGATTATCTCGAAAAAACCGAGTTCCTGAAGGCCGCCCACGACTACAAGCACGCCGTTTCAGCCGAGGACCGCCAAGACGCGAAAGAGCGGTACATGTCTCACAACATAGAGCTCTACGGCAAACCCGACCTCGACGTCTACCATTCGCTACTCGGTGAAAAGCTTGCGACGATTGAAGCAAAGCAGCTGACCGGAAAAGCCGCTCAGCTCCGCGATGAGCTGCTATATATCGCGCCCGAATGGCACCAGGACGGTCCAAGCCCTGAGCGGTACAAGCCGTCGGACGAAACGGTGCAGTGGATGCAGGGCGTCGTTGAGACTCTCTACGGCAATTTGTTGCAGCATGTCCCTGACCAGCAAAAATTCACGGCGCAGGAAGTGTGCGATCTTTTCAATGACATCATCACCCAGGAATTCGGCGAAAGTGCCGATGGCTGGCACACGCTTCTTCGCCCAGCGAAAGCGGTCAACGTCCGTGCTCCTGAAAAAGAAATCATCATACCCGAGGACCATGCCGGCTTCAGCCGCGATGCGCTTCGAAAGCTCGTCGTCCATGAGATCGGCGTCCACATGCTCCGCTCGGTTACCGGCAGCGCGACCGACGTCATGCCGCTCCGTTTCGGAGTGGTGGGTAGTTATGATACCGAGGAAGGTCTCGGCGTCGTCATGGAGCAGGCGCTCGATGGCACCTACAAGGAACGCGGCGTACCGTACTACATACTGGCAGGTGCGGCATACTACGATCAGAAGGACTTCCGCCAGCTGTTCGAAATGCAGTGGAGACTGTCGGCCCTCGAGACACTCAAAACCGAGGACATTACCGATGAGCAGATCGAAAAGAAACGTTCGTTCGCCTACGGCCAAGTGATGCGGATCATGCGCGGCACGGACGGATTGCCATGGTTCAAAGACCTTGCGTATTACAACGGTGCGAATGACGTATGGCGTCATCTCGAATCGATCCGCGGCGACGACCTTGAGTTTACGTTCATGATCGCGAGCGGCAAGATCAACCCGGCGGATGCCGCAGACCGTCGCCTGGCAATGGAAGCAAGGACACCGTAAAATGGGTATACGTATGAACACGTCAGTCAATGAAATCTATGCCGCGCTCCAAAAACGGGGAGTCGATGTCGACCCGGTCGTTTTGCCGAGCGGCGCGACGATGCTGCTGTTCGACTACGCGGGCAAGGTACGAAGTATTTCAGGTACCTCGCCTGATCTGACATCGGCAACGGGGCGCACGATCGCCAACAATAAGTACGCGACCTATACGTACGCCCAAAGACTCGGCATGCCCGTTCCGATGACTGAATCGTACGTCGATGCCACGCAGGCCGAGGCGTTTCTCGGATCGTACGGGCGAATCGTCGTGAAGCCGCTTGATGGGGCGCATGGAAACGGTGTGACGACCGGCATCGTAACGACCGAACAGTTGCGATCCGCCGTTGATAAGGCCCGAACGGTTTCTGACAATGTGATTTTGCAACAGCAAGTCACGGGCAGCGACCTGCGGATACTCGTCATCGGGGGCCAGCTCGCTGCCGTCGCTGAACGCGTACCGGCATCGGTCACGGGGGACGGAGAGAGGAGCGTGAAAGCGCTTATCGAGCACGAAAACGCATCGAATCCGCTGCGTGGGCTGAACTACGAGAAGCCGCTCAATCGCATTGATGTGGACGTTGCGTCGCAGTTCCTGGGCGAAGCGGGCATGAGCGACGTGCCAGCCAAAAACGAAAACGTCATCGTCGTCGGAACGGCGAATATCGGAACGGGTGGCCACGCGGTCAACCGGACGGGCTTGGTGCCCGCCGCGATGGTTGAGCAGGCGGTCATGCTTGCCGAATCAATCGGCGTGTATACGTGCGGCGTGGACTTCCTGTATGATGCCGACCGTCAGGAATGGCATTTGATCGAAGTGAACTCATCGCCGAGCTTCGGACTGCACTTATGGCCGACCGAGGGCGATCCTATCGATGTGACCGAGCTGTTCGTGTCACGGCTGCTCCAGTCCTACGAAGCGGACGCGAGTGGTAGGACCGTCATCGGACGGAATACCTTCGTCGATTTCATCGGTCACGATATCGGGGATATCCCGGCAAAAGTAGATACAGGCGCCGACCGTTCGGCGCTGTGGGCAAGTAATATCGAGATAACCGATGATCACGAGCTATGCTTTGTGCTTTTCGATAAGACATCCCCGTACTATACGGGCGAAGTCGTGACGACGAGTGACTACAGTGTATCCAGGGTTCGTAGCTCGTCGGGCCATGCTCAGATACGGTACCGCGTCAACCTGCCGATCAGGATTCTTGGTAGGCGGGTGCGCG
>CAZGAP010000006.1:35629-39909 GCA_964523935.1 uncultured Candidatus Saccharibacteria bacterium | reverse complement strand
TGGCAAGTTCCTGGTGGACGTGGCGCAAGCCGAATTCGAAACCGAGGAGAAACAGAAGAGGCAACGACTCAATGATGAACTGAAAAAGGACCCGCTCGCGTTCTATAAAAAATACCATGCAAGCGATAATAAAGATGATAAGGTAGAGACATGAAGATAGCGATTCTATCAAACGGACCAGGAAACTATTCGACGAAGCGGCTCAAGGAAGAGGCGCTCAAGCGTGGGCATGACGTGCGCGTTGTGAAATACCGCGAATGTTACGCGTCGATCGAAAAGAACAACCCGACGGTCAGCTACAAAGGCGAAGACCTGGAGAAGTTCGATGCGGTCATCCCGCGCATCGCTGCCAACATGACCCGGTACGGATCGGCCATCGTTCGTCAGCTTGAGATGCAGGGCGTTTACAGCATTTCCAGTTCGATCGCGATCGTGCGTTCACGCGACAAGCTGCGCAGTTTGCAGCTGCTCGCGAAAGCGGGGGTTGGTATCCCGAAGACCGTCGTTTCACGTAATTCGACCGACATTGACGACCTGATCGACAAACTTGGCGGTACGCCGGTGATTATCAAGTTGGCTCGCGGTACGCACGGTAACGGCGTCGTGCTGGCAGAGAGTAAAAAGGCGGCGAAATCCGTCCTCCAGGCCTTTTACCTGACGAACGAAGACGGGACCAACGTCTTGATCCAAGAATTTATCAAGGAGTCGGCGGGCACCGACATCCGTGTGTTCGTCGTGGGCGGCCGCGTGGTCGCAAGCATGAAGCGCCAGAGCCTCGATGACGACTTCCGATCCAACCTGCATAAGGGCGGTGAAGGCACGAAGATCAAACTGACTGAAGAAGAACGAAAGACGGCCATCAAGGCGGCAAAAGCGCTTGGTTTGAACGTCGCCGGCGTGGACATCATGCGTAGCGAACGGGGACCACTCGTTCTCGAGGTGAACTCGAGCCCTGGGTTTGGCATCGAGAAAGTCACGGGTCGCGACGTCGCGAGCGCGGTCATCGAATACGTCGAAATGAACGCCAAGCGCCGCAACAAGAAGGACAAAGTAGGCGCGTAGTGAAACGCTGGGTGGGAACCATCATCGTCACGCTGGCGGTCGTTGCCGGCGGGGCGTTTTTGACATGGAAAATGACGTATGACCAGTCGACGGTGAAGCTGCACGGGCAGACGTTTCATATGACGGTCCTTAGGGAAGAAGATGAGCTGCGAAAAGGATTGTCCGGCACAGACAGCTTGCCTGAGGGTGAAGCGATGTTGTTCGTGTTTCCGAGCGACAGCAAATGGGGCATCTGGATGAAAGATATGAAATACCCGATCGACATCGTCTGGCTGAACGCCGACAGGGAGGTGGTGCATCTGGTAAAAGATGCCGAGCCATCCAGTTACCCGGATACGACCTTCACCCCCGACAAAGACGCGCGCTATGTGATTGAGCTTGCCAGTGGTACGATAGAACGGACAGGCATAAGCATCGGCGATCCGGCCGGTATGCCGTCAGGAATTTAGGAATCATACGTATGGATATGGCACTGTTGCTCCTCATCATCATCGCGGTACTATTTGCAGCCGCGTATTTCACCAAGCGCCGGTTCGGCGTGCTTGGACTTGCGCTCTGTGCTGGGTCACTCGTATCAGCGACGTGGGCGAACGACCTGACGCCGATCATCCAGGAGGCGGGCGTAGAGTTGCTTTCGCCGCCCCTCACGATGGTCGTCGCGGTCATGCTGGTGCTGTTGCCGGCGGTCGTGCTTCTTTTTAGCGGGCCGACATACAAACGCCTGTGGCAGAGGATATTCGGAGCGGCCGCATTTGCCCTGCTTGCGACGTCGCTCTTGCTGGTGCCACTCGGTACCGGGCTCGTGCTCGACGACACGACCCAGGAGTATTACGATTTTCTCGTTGATAACCGCGATATCATCATCACGGCCGCTATCGCGTATGCGCTGGTCGACATCCTGACGTTGAAGACACCGAAACACAAAGACAAAGACTAGCGGTTACTGGCGAAAAGTATCAGTGCTTGCCGTGATGAAACGGGTTGAGCGTCCGAAGAATCATGCCGCCGAAATTACGTGCCTGCATGGCATTTGCCTGCAGGGATTCGACCCGCTGTCTTTTGAGCTCTTCAAGCCGTCGTATCTCGTCTATCTCACACAGTCTGCTCTGAAAATCCCGAACGCTGCTCAGTCCGAGCATTTGAAGCGCTTTGTCGAGTGAGAACAGATCGCTGTCGATGAATGACGTCACGCTCGCGATATACTCCCGGCCTTTGCCTAGGTACTCGGCGACCCGGATGAGATCGTGGGTCGGGATGAGCGTCGCTTCGTTGTCTTCTGCCGAGTCAAGGGGTTTTGGCTCGGGTGGTATTTCTGCGGAGTAGGTCATGATAGTGACTCTTATCATACACTATGCCAATCAAAAACGGCCATGTCAGGCCGTTTTTGATTGCGCGTATTAGAGCTGTCCGCGGAGCCAATTGAGGTTACGGATCATCGACCAGTCGGTCGTTGATGGGGGCTGGAAACCGGGATCAAATTCGGTAGGAGCGGTGGTGCAGCTGAGACCGGTCGTCCATTTGTTGACCATCTGCCAGTAGCAGTGGTCGGCCACACCGTCCTTGATCTCACCGTTTGATACGACATAGTAACCAGAGCCATTCGGCTGGAGGCATTTCAGCCCGGTGCCGCAGTCAGCACCGGTCAGCTGCTTCAGTGACGGTAGATCCTCAGCGATGAGATTCTTCTTGGATATGTTTGACGACTGACCCATGTTGATGACGAGCTTGTCGTTCGGAAGCGCCCGAGTGCCGAACGGTGCAGGGTACGCATCCGAAGGGATCTTGTATGAAGGATAGATGTACGCGCTGAGGCCGATCGCCCAGACCGCTTTGACGTTCTGATTGTAATTCTTGGCAATGGCAGCGATGGCCGCGCCTTGGCTGAAGCCGCTTAGGAGCACGCCGCTTGAGCAGTTCGAGCCGGCGGTGGCGCAGATGGCCGCGTATGCGTTGCCCTGACGGGACTGATCGAATGTGCAGTACGCATGTCGCTTCAGGCCCTTTTCGTTGAGTGAACCGTTACTGTCGTACGTGACGGCAAGGGCGTGGAAGCCTTGGGCGGCGGCGCGTTCGATGAAGCGCTGGCCCTCCTTGTTGCTGTTGGAGTCGGCGGTGGTACCATGCAGATAGATGAGCGTCGGGTAAGAAACGGCGACTGACGGCTTGGCGCCGTAAATGGTCTGGGATTTGGAGCATCGCTGCGCATCGGTCAGCCAGCTCATCCAGCTGGTGCCGGGATTGTAGCCTTTGTAGGTAGTTTGAAAGGTCTGGATGGGCAAGGCCGCCTGCGCGTACGCATCGGGCTGCTTGAAATAGTTGAACGCCAGCACACCGATGGCGAGCATAAGGACGCTGAAGCCGGCGAAGATGCCAACGTTGAATTTGCTTTGTTTGCCATTCTTTTTCTTGGCGGTCTTTTTCGGAGCGGTACGGGGCTTTTTGGGAGGAGTCTTTTTCATATCAGTATTGTACTGCATATGGTTTGTGGGAGCGAATAGTCGCAAACGAAAACCGGCCTGGGTCGGCCGGTTTCACGTACGGTAGGCTACTTGCCGATTTGTGTGCGGAGCCATTCGAGGTTGCGGATCATCGACCAGTCGGTCGTTGATGGGGGCTGGAAGCCGGGATCGAATTCTTTGGGCGAGAAGGTGAAGCTAAGGCTGCCTTGCTCCAACCGGTACTGACTTTCATCCAGTAGGCATGGTCGGCGGTGCCGTCGGCGACTTCGGGGTTCGACACGACGTAGTAGCCCGCGCCACTCGGCTGGAGACATTGTAGCCCGGTGCCGCAATCAGCGCCGGTCAGCTGCTTCAGTGACGGCATATCTTCGGCGATGAGGTTTTTCTTGCTGAGATTCGACGACTGTCCCATGTTGATGACGAGCTTGTCGTTCGCAAGAGCACGTGTGCCGTAGGGAGCGGGCAGGGCATCGGTAGGGATGCGGTGCTTTGGGTAGATATACGCGCTGAGGCCGATCGCCCAGACTGCTTTTATCTTGTCGTTATAATTCTTGGCGATGGTTGCGATAGCCGCGCCTTGACTGAAACCAGCCAGTGCGACTCCCTGTGAGCAGTCCGCGCCCGTAATGCCACAGGCGGTGGTCAGGCCGTCTTTAGGGTGAGTCTGATCGAACATGCAATATGCCTGGCGCTGCAATCCCGCTTCGTTGAGCGATTGGTTGCTATCGTATGTCAGGGCAAGGGCGATGTAGCCGAGGG
>CAZGAP010000006.1:32808-35619 GCA_964523935.1 uncultured Candidatus Saccharibacteria bacterium | reverse complement strand
CCGCCCGCTTGACGAACTGCTGGCCCTCTTTGTTGCTTCCCCAATCGGCAAAGGTGCCGTGGAGATAGATAAGTACGGGGTAGTTGCCAGGAGCTGCGGGACGGGCGCCGTAGATTTTCTGGGTATCAGTACAGCGTTCGGCCATGGTCATTTTTGTCCTCCAACCGGTGGAGTCATTATAGGCTTTGTATGATGTTTCGAACGTCGTAACGGGTACCGACTGGGCGTTGGTGCGGTCGAAGCTATCCGCGATACCGAAAACGCTACCGAATACCACTGCTGCACAGGCTACCTTCAACAAAAATCTCTTCATGTCAATAATTATAGCATAAAATAGTAAAAAAAGCAAGTATGGTTATGCTTATACATACATCTGCGTCCTCGATTACCCCAAACAAAAAACGCCAACCGGTAGCGAAAATGTTGGCGTTCTTTGCATGGAGGGACCACTGGGGCTTGAACCCAGGACACCCTGCTTAAAAGGCAGGTGCTCTAACCAGCTGAGCTATGGTCCCACGAATCGCTTTCGCGACCTCGGTATAGAGTAGCATTTTACGGGGGTGCTTGTCAATCAGATACGACGGACTTGTCGACGTACCACGTCACGCTGCCATGGTGCGACTCGATGACGCTGACCGCGAGGGCGATAGGCGAATTGTTGCCGCTCAGTGCGCCGCTGACGGCACTGTGCTTTTCGGCACCACTGGCGAGAATCATGGCGTTTTCGGCACCTTGGAGCGAACGGAGCGAAAAGCTGATGCGGTCGCGCGGAGGTTTGGGGGCATCATGCACGGGGATAACAAGGCTGCTCGAAGGAAACAGGCTGCTGTGATTCGGGAACAGTGATAGCGTATGGCCATCCTCACCGACACCAAGCCATACAAGGTCCAAGCGTGGCAGGCCGATTTCGTTTTTTGGAAGGATAGAGAAATAGTTCTCGTAATCGCTTGCCGCTTCTTCGGCCGTGAGGTCTGAACGTGGCCGAAGTTTGCGCGCGGGCAGGGTGGCAAGGATGCGGTCGATGGCATGCCAGTTGTTCATGTCGCCGCTGAGTGGCCCGATGCGCTCATCGCCCAGGAGCAGCGTCACTTTTGACCAGTCCAAAACGTCACGGTGCCCCGTCGCGATCACCTGATAAGCGGCAAGGGGAGTCGAACCGCCGGCGAGTACCCAGACCGCGTGGTCGTATTTGTTGATCGTCGCCCATAGGATGTCGATTGCGGATTTGGCAGCAGCTTGGGCAAGTTGGTTTTTGTCGTCGAAGGTCTTTATCGCGCTCATAGATTCCAGTATGACACATCCTGTATGCTGATGGGTATGCAACTTTGGCAATTCCAAAGAAAGATTCACGCGTCGTGGCAGATAGCTGTCGCGAGCGTCGCGGTAGTCGTTGGTGTCGCATACGCGCCGACGGTCGGGCACGATGAGTATGGTGGTACGGTATGGCTTGCCGTTGGTGCCGGTCTCGTTGCGATCAGTTTATGGAGAAAATCGTCGTACCTCATGCCGCTGCTTATCGTTGGTGGGCTGCTGATCGGAATATGGCGAGGCGCGACGGTTCAGGCCGATCTTGCCGTGCACCAGAACGTGATCGACCATACCGTGACGCTGTCTGGCACCGTCCGCGACGACCCGGACGCAGGCAAGAAAAACGAGACGTTGCTTCGGCTGGGCGCGCTCGTCGTCGACGGCCACGGGGTCGCTGGCACGGCATGGGTGAGTATGTCTGCTGCTGCTGATGTCAAAAGGGGTGACATTGTCACTGTTCAGGGCACGGCGACTCCAGGATTCGGATCGTTCTCATTGTCGGTATACAGGGCGCAGCTGCGCAAGGTAGAGCGACCCGAGCCGGGAGATGTCGCCCGGCAAGCAAGGGATTGGTTCGCAGATAAGGTAAGAGTAGCCATTGACGATCCGGAGGCAAGCCTGGGGCTGGGCTATCTCGTCGGCCAGCGCCGGGCACTGCCTCCCGAGCTCGATGAGGCACTCGTGGTTGCCGGCTTGACGCATATCGTCGTCGCGAGCGGGTATAATCTGACTATTCTCGTGCGACTGGCCAGAAGGCTTTTTGTCGGGGTGTCCAAATACTTGGCGACACTCTCCGCGGCCACGATGATCGCCATGTTTGTCGCGGTAACGGGCGCAAGCCCTAGTATGACAAGGGCTGGATTGGTCGCCGGGCTGAGTTTGGCTGCGTGGTATTACGGCAGACGTTTTCATCCGTTAGTGTTGCTTCCGTTCGCGGCCGCGATTACCGTGCTCGTGAATCCAAGCTTCGCGTGGAATGACCTTGGCTGGCAATTGAGCTTTACGGCGTTCGCCGGAGTAATGATCCTAGCGCCGCTATTGCAGCGATACTTCTTCGGAGAGAAAAAACCTGGGACGATACGGCAAATAGTGGGTGAAACCGTCAGTGCGAGTATCCTGACACTGCCGATCCTCGTACTCGCTTTTGGTCAGTTCAGCAACGTCGCTCTGTTCGCGAACCTGCTCGTGCTACCCTTGGTTCCCCTTGCCATGCTTCTGACGTTCCTTGCGGGAATAGGCGCTGTACTTACCCCATTTCTTTCAGGGATCGTGGGGCTACCGGCAGAGCTTCTGCTTGGCTATATGGTACTGGTGGCTGAGTATTTCGCGGGACTACCTTGGGCTCAGTCAACGCTTGAGATATCACCTTGGATGGCGTGGGCGGCATACGCTGTGATAGCGGGAATATGTGTGTATTTACGGCGCGCGACCAAGTACGACTTGAAAGATGTGAATATCGTTGAGTAGGGAGACGGGTTGAAGCACGTGTGACGAGTAGTCTTG
>CAZGAP010000006.1:21722-32724 GCA_964523935.1 uncultured Candidatus Saccharibacteria bacterium | reverse complement strand
TCAGCAAATCGTGTAACTCAACGAAATACGGATAGATTTCAGGAGATTTCGCTACCTGAGCCTTTTTCTTGTCATAGAGCATTTTTGCCGTGATACCGTGCTCTTTCCAGCTGTAGCCGTCATGAATGTAGATCATCATGATGGGCATCAGTTTATCGAGCGCGTAGACGAACTTGGCTTCACTACCCTTAAGTGATTCATACTCGATGATCTCTTTGGTGAGGTCGCTAAAGTCACTCCAGTCCTCTTGCAGTTTTTTCAGGGCTTCGGCTTCGCGCTGTTCCTTCGATGCGATATCTTCTGGCGAACCGTAGGTGAACGTATCGCCCGCGTGGACTTCCACGAAATCATGGACGAGCGCGAATTTGATGATCTTGTCTTTGTCGAGATTGGGGAACCACTTTGCCAAGTACCATGCTGTCATCGCCAGGTCGTAGCTATGCTCAGTGTCATTTTCCATTTGCAATTGATCACTCCGGCGTCTATGCAGGACGCGTTCGACATTACTGAAGTCGAGAAGGAGACGTTGAAGCTCAAGAAGCCGCTGCAAAGTTGGTTTCATGCGGCAAGTATACCATGCGATATCTGATGTCTCTGCTATAATGTAATAAATATCGTACAAAAGCTAGCGGAGAAAAATACATGTCAGGACATAGCAAATGGTCAACCATTAAGCGCGAAAAAGGTGCCAAAGATGCCAAGCGCGGAGCAGTCTTCACGAGGATTGGTAATCAGATAGCCATCGCTGCCCGTGGCGGTACGGACCCGACAATGAACTCCTCCCTCGCTCTTGCCATTGAAAAGGCGAAGCAGGCGAATATGCCGAACGCCAATATCCAGCGCGCGATCGACCGCGTGAATGATAAGAACGCGGCAGTGCTCGAAGAGATCACATATGAAGGTATGGGTCCTGGTGGGATTGGCATCATCATCGAGACGGCGACCGACAACAAGAATCGCACGTTCCCTGAGGTGCGCAATGCATTGTCTAAGAACGGTGGGCGTATCGCGGATGCCGGTAGCGTCATGTTCCAGTTTGATCGAAAAGGAGTCATACGCGTAGCGGCTACCGGTGAAGAAGCGCTGCTGACGGTACTGGACGCAGGTGCAGAAGATGCCATGGAAGATGACGGTGAGCTGACTGTGTATACCGACCAAAAAGATCTGGCAAAAGTCCGCACTGCTATCGTCGATGCCGGGCTGAGCGTGAAAGACGCCGAGCTGCAGTACGTCGCGAAAAACATGGTGGAAATCAGCGATACCGAACAAGCCGAAAAGGTGCTGCGGGTCCTTGATGCGCTTGATGATCTGGACGACGTCGCGAACGTTCATACGAACGCTGATATCACAGCTGATTTACCAGAATAATTCTGTTTACATTACCTATTTGGTTCTGTATATTTTAAGCATATGCGATATTTGAGGGTGGGTCTTGCTATTGCTCTTTTGCTCCAGTACGTACTTGTGCTGCCCGCGGATGCCGTGTCGCCATCCCCTGACGTTGTGATAAGCCATGTCATTGCGGGCGAAACGGGATTTTCGAACGCTGAATTCATAGCACTCTATAATAACTCACCCGCCGACGTCGTGATGAACGGTTACTGCGTATGGAGTAACTCCAGTGCCGCAAACGGTGCCATCGCGTGCATCCAGGCTGAAGCTAATACAAATGTATATATCAAGTCTCATAACTATTTAACGATCGCGTCGTCGACCTTTTCTTCCAATCATTTATACACGCCGGACACCGTTTACCAGGCAGCAAATAAAATCACTGTGGGAGGCGATTCCGTCTATCTGCAGGATCCAACCGGCAACGAGGTCGACCGCGTGACTTGGGGCCAGGGCAAGCTCCTGACGGGAGGTACCCTGCAGCGCATCGGAGCTTCCGATGGGTCGGGAATACTCCTAGACACGGATTCGAGCGATCCGCTGAGTGATTTCAGCGTTCTCACGACGACGGTATTTCCACCAAACGCATCATACGATGTCGTAACGATTCCGGACATGTGTCCTAATATCGAAGGTGTGCAGCAGTCCCTACCGAGCGGAATGTTGCACGACGAATCGGGTAATTGCCAGCCTGATAGCTGCCTGAACATCGCTGGGCTACAAGCAAGCGTGCCGGCCGGGTACGATGCTGATGAGACCGGCAACTGCTCTCTATACGATGCGTGTCCTAACATAAGCGATGTCCAGTCTGAAGTCCCGTCACATATGACAATAAGCACTGAAGGTTTATGTGTCTGGAGTGTCTCCCCGCTCATGCTGACTGAGCTTTATCCCAATCCGGTGGGCAGTGATACCGGCAATGAATTCGTAGAAATATACAATCCAAACGATCATCACGTCGGACTTGATGCGTTTGTCATCAAGGTCGGACCGAACGGTGAAAAGTCGTATGCTTTCCCTGAGGGAGCCACTATCGGTCCCAAGGAATACGTGGCATTTAGCGATGCAGATATGAAGTTTACGCTCGTTAATACGACAAGCAGGGTAATGCTTGTCGGGATTGACGGAGAGGTATATGGCGATAGCGGGATATATGATTCCGCGGGCGACGGCATGGCATGGGCACGATTTGACGGTACGTGGGTGTTTACGAACCAGCCTACGCCAGGGAGGGAAAACCTTGGCGATGAGGAGAGTCTCGATGAAGAGATCATGTCAGTGGCGAGTCTTGCGCCGTGCGCTGCGGGCAAATATCGCCATCCCTTGACGAACCGTTGCCGAAACATCGAGACGGACGCTGCGGTCCTCGCGGCATGCGACGCCGACCAGTATAGGAATCCTGATACGGGTCGATGCCGGAAGGTGACTTTAGCGAGCGTCACCCCTTGTAAGGACGGGCAGTACCGTAGCGAGGAAACAAACCGCTGCCGTAACATCACGGCGGCAACAGCCTTGAAGCCTTGCGACGACAATCAGCACCGCAGTGAAGAGACGGGTCGATGCCGGGCAATGAAGGTGACCGCGGTTCCGGAATCGGCATTTGCTGTCCAGCCGATCAAAGAGGGCGCTACTGCCTTCATAGGGTGGTGGGCGCTCGGTGGTATCGGTATTCTGGCGGTTGGTTATGGCGCATGGGAATGGCGAAAAGAAATCACGACGGCACTATCGGGTGCGACAAGCTTTTTCTCAGGCAAGAAATAGTATAATTAATATATGGAATCAAACTCATCGAACAAGGCGCTCGTCGGCATCATCGTCGTCGTGCTACTAATCGCGGCAACGACAGCGGCTATAGTATGGAGCGCGAACAATACAACGAAAGAAACAGAAACGTCGGTATCGACGACTTCCCCGTCGCCATCAACGGCCAGCGAGGTAAGTGACTCCGCAGCATCATCCCCGTATAAAAGTGGTAGCTATAGCGCCGAGGGTGAGTATCAGACGCCTGGCGGTCGCGAATCTCTCGGAGTGACGGTGACAGTGTCTACCGACGGGACGATCACGAACGCGAGCGTCAAGCAGGAAGGCAAGACGGGCGAAGCGCAGGAATTCCAGAGCAAATTCGCTTCTGGGTTCACGTCGCAAGTCGTTGGCAAGAAAATCGACGAAGTGTCACTTAGCCGAGTGGCGGGATCGTCATTGACACCGAATGGGTTCAATAATGCCATCGACGACATCCAAAACCAAGCAAAGGCATAGCTGGCGGTTCGAAGCGATCGGCACGTGGTGGTCGATTGAATCGGCCGTGCCAATCGATGCCGTGAAGGATCAGATTTCCGATCACATCGACCAGTTTGATAAAGTTTATTCGAGATTCAGGGATGATTCGTTGGTTTCAAAGATCAGTACTAATCCTGGGGTCTACGACTTCCCTCCTGACGCCACCGATCTCATTGGGTTCTACCGGGATCTCTACGATGCGACAAACGGGGCAGTCTCGCCACTCGTCGGTGATGTCCTGGTGGCCGCAGGCTATGACAGGCAGTATTCATTGCAAGCCGGTGAAGTTAAAAGGGCCCCTGCGTGGGATGACGTGATGAGTTGGCGAGGTAGCGAAGGGGTGATCACCAGTCCGCTAACACTTGATTTGGGTGCCGCCGGCAAAGGCTACCTGGTGGACCAGATAGCAGAGATCATAGAAGCGAATGGCATTACTGAGTATGTTATCGATGCGAGCGGCGACATGCGTGTCCGAGGGGCAAAACAGGTAGTAGGGCTCGAAAACCCCTATGATCCTGAAAGTGTCATTGGAACGATAGCTATCCAGGATGCCAGCCTCTGCGCATCGGCGACCAACAGAAGGTCATGGGGAGACTGGCACCATGTCATCGATCCGCGAACGGCGGTTCCCGTCCATGATGTCGTAGCAACATGGGTGGTCGCTCCGACGACAATGGTAGCTGACGGTTTGGCAACCGCCCTCTTTTTCGCGTCTTCAGATGTACTAGCGAAATGGGACTTCACTTATGTGCGCTTACATGCGGATGGTCATGTTGAACGATCTGACGATTTTGTGGGAGAATTGTACGTATGAACGCACGGCTCGACGAATGGCTTGGTCGCATTACGATGTATAGGCTGGTACTGTACGGTTTGATCGCATTGATTCTGATGGCGTTTTTGCTCATGCTGGTGGGAAACATCGAATACGCTCCGCTCCATTTCGCTCTTTCCATTTTCGTGCTCGGGAGTGTTGCATACGGGTCTAACCTATTGTTCGCGTGGCTGTTCGGCATCAAGCCCCATAGCGAATCTGCCTGGATCACCGCACTTATATTGGCGCTGTTATTCATCCCGCCTACGGAAATTGCAGGATTTATCAAGCTGGGACTTGTCGTGGCGATCGCCATGGCCTCGAAATACGTGATCGCACCGCGTGGACGACACATGTTCAATCCGGCGGCGATCGGGATTGTCATCGCGAGCGTGAGCGGGTTGGCATACGCGGGATGGTGGGTCGCGACACCGGCAATGATTCCCCTGACGCTCATCACGGGTGCACTGATTTTACGTCGGGCCAAAAAGCAGTTCGTTGCCCTGGCGATGGTTGTGACGGCGGTTGTCTCTCTGCTTCTGCAGGGTACCGACCCAGTCACTGCGCTGACATCGTGGCCGCTGCTGTTCGTGGGGGCATTTATGCTCACTGAGCCACTGACGTTGCCGCCACGTGCAAGGCAGCAATATATCGTCGCGATAGTGACAGGCCTACTCATGACGCTACCCTTCAGTTACGGTCGTGTCACGATGACGCCCGCGCTCGCGCTCGTCGTCGGCAATCTTATCGGCTGGTGGTTCGGTCAGCGGCACCTGATAAAACTCCGTTATATCGGCAAGAAGCAAATGAACGACAGTTCGTATGATTTTACGTTTGATACCGACACGCTCAAGTTCGAACCGGGACAGTACCTTGAACTTTCGCTCGTACATGAGAAAAGCGATACGAGAGGACACCGGCGTATATTCAGTATTGCTGCCCGGCCTGGTGACGAGCAGATCAATATCGGCACGAAAATACCGGCGAAACCAAGCAGCTTCAAGCGAGCACTGATGAACTTGCGAAAGGGGGATATCGTTTATGCGACCCGTGTCGGTGGTGATTTCGTTTTGCCGGAAGACAAAACCCCCGTCGTATTCATAGCGGGTGGCATCGGTATCACACCGTTCATCAGTTACATTCAGTCATCCAGCCAACCCTTACGGCTGATTTACTCTGTATCGCGCATAGAAGACCTGAGTTACGTTGATCAGCTGAAGCAGCACAATATCGATGTGACGGTCATATCAACGGACGTATCACCACTACCTGACAAGGAATGGCATTTCATTAACGGCTCGCTGGATGCGGATACCCTTTCCGGATTATTGAATTCGCACGAGCAGTCTGCGGTCTATATTTCGGGCCCGCCGGCCATGGTCGCACACGCACGGCGTATCGTCAAAACGCTGGGCGTGCGGCGCATAAGGGTCGATGAATTCAGTGGTTATTAGCGGCAATACGCACTGGGTTACAATGGTGATATGAGAATCATCGGTATCGATCCCGGAACGGGAATCTTAGGGTTTGGCGTTATAGACGTTGAGCGTGGAAAGATCAGGCTGGTCACGGCCGGCGTCATCACGACACCCGCCCATACGCCGATTGACGAGAGGCTGGAGGAGATTTTTGACGGCCTCACGGAAATCATCGCCGAGACAAAGCCGGAAATAATGTCGATCGAGAAGCTGTTCTTTTCGCAAAACGTGACGACGGCGATCAGTGTCGCGCAGGCTCGCGGCGTCGCGATGCTGACGGGACGCAAGGCGAAGCTTCCAATCGCGGAATATACACCCCAGCAGATCAAGCAGACACTCACAGGGTACGGAAAAGCGGACAAAAAGCAGATGCAGGAAATGGTCCGTATCCAGCTCGGCCTTAAGGACGTACCGAAGCCCGATGACTGCGCGGACGCATTGGCGACTGCTATCACATATTCAATGATGAGCGGTCCCTACGCCAGCTAGCACGAAAGGGCTTATGGTTATAAGCTTTACCTCAAGAAATTTGGTATAATAAGACAAATGCAACGTCAAGGAAAATACACACGGCGTGTCACCCCTGCGCAGCGTGTCAAACGCCAGGTCAAGCACCGGTTTCGTTGGTGGCGTAAACTGAGTTGGAAAAAGCGCGTACTCGTCATCGCCGGCCCGATACTTGCCTTCTTGATCATATTGCCCCTTGCGACATACTTCTATTTCGCGAAAGATATCGCTGACCAGGACCGATTAATGAACCGTAACAACACTGGTATCGTCCTCTACGCTAACGATGGAAAGACTGAGGTATACAGTAGCGGTAGGGCTGAGCATCATGACTTATTGCCGTTATCTCAGATATCAAAGCCCGTCAAAGACGCGCTCATCGCAAGTGAAGACAAGGACTTCTATAAACACAGTGGGTTCTCTGTTTTTAGCACGCTCCGTGCTGTTTATGGGTATGTCGTCAACGGCGGCGGCAGTTTCGGAGGTTCAACGATTACTCAGCAGCTTGCGAAAATCACCGTTCTTTCGAGCAACCGTAGCTTTCTGAGGCAATACCAAGCCTTCTCGATCGCCGTTGCTATCGAGAACACGTACTCCAAGGACCAGATTCTTGAAATGTATCTCAACTCGGTCTATTTCGGTGAAAACGCGTTCGGTATCAAGGACGCTGCGATGACGTATTTTGGCACGACGCCCGACAAATTGAACACGGCACAGGCGGCAATGTTGGTGGGTGTCCTGCCTGCACCGAGTATCTATTCACCCGTCAGTGGTGATCCGGAATATGCGAAAGAGCGCCAAGCGACAGTGCTGGCTCGTATGGTGACGAATGGGTATATCACCGAAACGGAGAAGCAGACTGCACTTGCCGAGCAACTCGCCTATCAACCGGCTAAATCGCCGTTCAAGGACAGTATCGCGCCTCACTATGCCGAAATGGTTCTCGCTGAACTCTATAAGAATTATGGCGAAGAAACGGTTACCCGAAGCGGCTATCAGGTGACGACGACACTCGACCCAAACGTTCAAAACCAATTGCAATCAGCTATCGCCGCAAACATGGGGACGATTCAGAGGAACGGCGGTAGTAACGCCGCGGCGGTCGCGGTGGACCCGAAGACCGGTGAGGTCAGAGGTCTTGTCGGCAGTTATGACTGGGACAATGCGGAATTCGGCAAAGTGAACATCGCGACGTCACTCAGACAGCCAGGCTCAAGCTTTAAGCCGATTTACTACGCCCAAGCGCTTGCGGATGGAGTCATTACGCCAGCAACGGTACTGAAGGATGAGGCAACTGATTTCGGCGGCTACAAACCACAGAACGCGGATCGGAGGTTCCGAGGCGACGTGACCGTCAGGAACGCACTTGACTGGTCACTTAACATCCCGGCAGTGAAAGTGATGCAGCAGTACGGGCTCGAAAAAACGATATCAGCTGCTAAGAAAATGGGCCTGGACTCGATTGATCCGAAGAAAAACTATGGCCTTTCTCTTGCGCTTGGTGCCGCCGAAGTCACACCTCTTCGCCTGACGAACGCGTATGCGGCATTCGCGAACGGCGGGCAGCAGTTCGATACGACCATCGTCAAAAGTATTAATACCAAGTATGGAGTCTTTACCGCGTCGAACAAACCGAAACAGGTCATCAGTCAGCAAGGAGCCTTCTTGATTTCCAATATTCTATCCGACAATGCTGCGCGTGCCTCGGTATTCGGAAGTAGCTTGAATGTTTATGACGCGAAAACCCGCGCCGTCAAAACGGTCGCCGTCAAAACGGGTACCACGAATGACTCACGCGATGCGTGGACGATGGGGTATACACCGCAGATGGCAGTCGGTGTCTGGGTTGGCAACAATGATAACGAGCAAATGAGCAACGGTGGATCGATAATGGCAGGACCGATATTCACGAGAGCGATGGGTAGCATTATTGCTGGAGTGGACACCAAATTCCCTGAGGTCGCTGGTGTCGTTCAGAGGAATGTCTGCATGAGTAATCATGGTCTTGCTGACAATGCGGTCAAAGGCAGTACCTATAGCGAGTGGTTTCTTTCAACAGCGTTGCCAAAAAACAGGTGCTCCGTAAGCAGCCCATCACCGACGCCGTCTCCTTCGCCGACCGTAACGCCTTCTGATAACCCTGACGCGGTTTTGTCGATGACGCTCTCAGCGAATCCTGCTACGAGCGCACCACAAGGGACGTCCGTGACATTTACGGCAACGCTATCAAACAGCACCGCGACGGGAACGGTGAGTTTCAGGGACGGTAACCAAGTCATTGGTATCAGTCCGGTCGCGGGTGGAAGCGCATCGGTCAGCGCGCCGTCATTGTCGCAGGGGCAGCACACCATCACGGCCACATTCACTCCTTACGACAACGACCAGTTCGAAAGCGTGGAAGCGTCATTGAAATACCAAGTGACATCAAACAACCAGAACAACAGGGGAAGAGGAGCTTTTGACTGATGATAGCGCATGTGAAGGGTACTGTAACAGAAAAAATGCTCGGATCGGTCATCATAGACGTGCATGGAATCGGGTACGAAGTAAATGTCGCGGCAGGCGATTATGACCATGCAACCCTCAATGATGAAGTGACATTCTATACGTATCATCACATCCGTGAGCAGTCCCAAGAGTTATTCGGGTTCTCGACGCTTGCTGCCAAAAAGCTTTTCGAGCTACTCATTACGGTTCAGGGCGTAGGGCCGAAAGCGGGCATGTCAATCCTTTCGCTCGGTGACAGTGAGGTAGTGCGAAATGCGATCGCGAACGGTGATAGCGTATTCGTTGCGAAGGCGTCCGGAGTAGGAAAGAGAATCGCGGAGCGAGTCATCGTAGATTTGACGGACAAAGTAGGGTTGCCGCTTCGCTACGACGCGACGAACACGGGAATCTCCCAGCCGCTCGCGCATGGTGATGAAGCACTCGAAGCGTTAATGGCACTCGGTTACAGTCTGGTTGACGCGACGAAGGCGCTCGAAGGGGTTTCGACCGAGCTGTCTACGGCGGACCGTGTGACGCAAGCGCTAAAACAGTAGCATACCTAAAGCTCGAGATATGACTTCATCTCGATGGTGTGGTCCAGGGGGAGCTTGAAGTAATCAGAATGATTATCAGCATTTCTATCCATGAATACATAGAGCTGTTTTCGCCATTTCGCCATTCGTTTATTGTGAACGATAGTCGGCTTGGTTGCCGAAACGAAATACGTCGACGTCAAAGGGTTGAAGTCCAATTCCGCGCTGGTACTTCTCGCTTGCTCCAGCGCCCTTGGGACATTAGGTATATCTTTGTATCCAAAACGGAGCGTCACGTGGCTGATGCCATCGTCAGGATGACCGAGCTCATCAAAAACGATCCGGGTAGTATCGGGGACATGCGCGGCATCAGTCGTTTCGACGGTCACGACGATGATGTTTCGATGCAGCTCATGGAGCTGATCGAGCGTCGCGTGAAGTGCCATCGGGGCGTTGCCGGCATGGTGTCCGATATAGACAGCGTGGCCTTTGACGCGCGGCGCCTTAGACCGACGTAGCCTCTCGACGAAATCTTTCAGTGTTCCCTCTTCGCTCGTGCGTTCTCGTTTGATGATTTCGTGACCCTTGTACCATGTGCTTATGACCGCGAACCCGATCAAAGCGATGAGAATTGGTACCCAAGCGCCGTGCATCAGTTTCGTGCCGCTAGCGGCAAGAAATACGACTTCTAGTCCAAGGATGACAATCCCCGCGAGTACGATCCATGCGTAGTGAAAGCGCCATAGCACCCGCATGACAAAAAGAAGGAAAATCGTGTCAACGATCAAGGTGCCACTAACCGCCAGGCCGAACATAGCCGCGAGATTCTTCGAGTTGCCGAAACCGACGATCGTCGCGATGACAAGAAGGAGCATTGTCCAATTGAGAAGCGGTATATACACTTGGCCAAATTCGTACCGTGAAGTATGGCGGACTGTTAATCGTGGCAAAAGACCAAGCCGGACCGCTTGCCATGTCAGTGAGAAAACGCCGGCGATTATGGCCTGGGAGGCAATGAGGGTGGCGATTGTCGCCAAGATGATAACGAATAATCGGACCGACTCAGGGAACATAAGGTAGTACGCACTGACCGCTGCGGACGGATACTCTGCCACTAATGCGCCTTGCCCTAAATACGTCAGGGTGAGCGCTGGGAAGACGATAAGTAGCCATGCTTTCGTGATCGGTTTGCGTCCGAAATGACCCATGTCGGCATATAACGCTTCGGCTCCCGAAATGGCGAGAATGACCGCGCCCATAGCGATGAACGAATGGAGAGGATTGTGCATAATAAATGATAGTGCCGTAGTAGGAAGCAGGCTTTGTAGGACGGCAGGATGTTCAATGATTTGCAGCAGTCCGCCCGTCGCAGACACGAAGAACCAAACGATCATGATAGGCCCGAATAATTTACCGATGGCGGATGTACCCTTGGATTGGATAATAAACAACCCAGTGATGAATATAATCGCAAGCGGTATGATGAACGGGGTTGCGGCCGGGAGTATAAG
>CAZGAP010000006.1:21418-21712 GCA_964523935.1 uncultured Candidatus Saccharibacteria bacterium | reverse complement strand
CCTTCGACCGCCGATAAGACCGAGATGGCTGGGGTGATGATTCCATCCCCATAAAAAAGAGTGATGCCAGTAATGCCGAGAAGAGTGAAGAAGATGGCACGTTTTTTGTTGGGGGCGGTTTGGCGAACGAGGCTGACGAGGGCCATGATTCCCCCCTCGCCGTGGTTGCTAACGCGCATCAATAGGGTGATGTATTTGAGAGTGACGATTATGATAATCGACCAGATGATCAGGGATATCAGCCCGAAAATCGTTTCGTTAGTAATTTTCAGTCCTGAGAACGTCAGGATTGAT
>CAZGAP010000006.1:18222-21367 GCA_964523935.1 uncultured Candidatus Saccharibacteria bacterium | reverse complement strand
ACAGTGGACTAGTGCCGATATCGCCAAAGACGACACCGATGGCGCCCACCATAAGCCAGCCACTATGCCGCTTTTTGTTCATTATCCATCAGTATACCACTTATACTTAGCATGATTGATGGTATAATATTGGAAATGGCAATAGAACGAATCGTTGATACGAGTGTGCATGTCGACGACAATGAGGAGCAGCAGATTGAGGTGACGTTGCGCCCGCAGTATTTTTCGGAATACGTAGGGCAAGAGCACCTGAAAAAAAATCTCACGCTTGCGATTGAGGCTGCAAAAAAAAGGGGTGAGCCTATCGACCATGTCCTGCTGTATGGCCCTCCGGGGTTAGGAAAAACGACGATGGCAACGGTGATAGCAAATGAAATGGGAACGCAGATTCGCGTGACCGCGGGTCCTGCGATCGAACGAGCCGGGGACCTTGCGAGCATCCTGACGAATCTCGGTGACGGGGATATCCTCTTCATCGATGAGATTCATCGGTTAAGCAGGGCTGTCGAGGAAGTACTCTACAGTGCCATGGAAGATTACAAACTCGATATCGTCATAGGCAAGGGGCCGGCCGCACGAAGCGTGCGACTTGATTTGCCGAAGTTCACCGTCATTGGGGCGACGACCCGCGCAGGATCTCTCGCAGCACCTCTGAGGGATAGGTTCGGCATGACGCACCGGCTTGAATTTTATAGCAGTGGTGAGATCGAGCAAATTATCCGCCGAGCAGCCTCCTTGCTCGAAAGTAGAATCGAACCGCAGGCGGCATCTATGTTGGCAAGCCGTGCCCGCCTGACGCCGCGGATCGCTAACCGCTTGCTTAAGCGCGTACGCGATTACGCGGATGTCAATGGAGATGGGATCATCGATACTGTCATGACAACGAAGGCGTTGGAGCTCCTAGAGGTGGATGAGCTTGGTCTTGATCCTGCAGACAGACGGCTCATCGGTAGTATCATAGAGCACTATGGTCACAACCCTGTCGGTCTGAATACGATCGCTGCGCTTACTGGTGATGAAACAAGCACTATCGAAGACTTCCACGAACCTTATCTTCTTCAAATGGGTCTCATAGAACGCACACCAAGGGGTCGGCGCGTTACAATCAAGGGCGCCAAGCATATAGGCAAAGGCCCTCAGCCGGACTTGCTATAATATAATCATGCCAAACTCAGAACCAACAGACTACAGCAAACCTGTCGCCTACGATAGTAACGGGAATCCACTATATGCCCATCCCCCGCAACTCCAGGCGCAACCGAATGAGCAAGTACAGCAAGGGGTCGTTCATATAACGAGGGCTATTGACCCCGTCGAACCAGTGATTACCCCTGAGATGAAAAGACGCCATGAAGAGGCGGCTCGCAAGTACCCTACACTGAACCTGAGCAAGGGGGAGTACATTATCAGCGAAGTACGCCGCCATTGGATCGGACTGGTCGGTTCGATCGTAGCAGGAGCAATTCTTGTCGTTGCCCTTTTGTTCGGACTTTCTCTCTACCCGTCATTGTTTCCGACTGGAAATCCTCCGTTTGATGCGTTGCTGATGCCCGTTTTTCTTTTTATCGTGCTTATCGCTCTCGGAACATACATCGTGGCCTGGGTTTATCTTAATAATAAATTCTTCTTGACGAACGAGAGCGTGATTCAAGAAATCCAGACGTCACTATTCGCTCATAACGAACAAACGGTCAGCCTGGCAAATATCGAAGATGCTAGCTATACGCAATCGGGCATATTGCAGATGCTATTCAATTACGGATCAATCCGATTAAGTACGGAAGGCGACGAAACGACGTACAGGTTTCATTACGTATCCAATCCTAAGCGACAGATAGCGATACTGAACAATGCGGTCGAAGCCTTTAAAAACGGCCGCCCAATAGACGATAATTAGCGGTCGCGGTTTTTCTTGACGTACTCTGCTTCGGTAGCCATGTCGGCACGAAGCGTGTAGCTCTTGCACTTGCCGTTCGTATCACAGTCGGTCGCATCATAATGGTAGTTTGGTGACTTGCCGGCATTGAGTGCGGCGAGGCGCTTCGTGACGTCGTCCGTCGCGTCGCCTTCGTCAATGATTTTTTGTAGTTCGTCCTCAGTCAAGGCATCCTTGCCAAGCGTGAAACCGTCAGGATCAGTAAAAAGTCCAGGGTCAACCGAAGGAAGCGATTGGGGTGTCAAAGTTGCTGGGTAGCTTCCATTTTGTGCAAAGTACACCTCTTCAAGCGCATAATGTATGGCGTTGATCGCGGTTTTTCGCTGTTCGTCCTGGTGGGCGACCGTAAGGTTGTTGATCTGGATGAAGATCAGTATGCCCGCAATCGCAAGGATGATTGCGACGACGATAAGTTCTATAACGGTGAAACCGGACTGGAGGTATTTACGAGGAGTAGTCATTGCAATCAATTATAGCAAAACCTCTTTTATAGATGTGATTAAGGATATGATTAGGATATAATAAAGATATATAAGAGAGGGGAATACTTATGGCGAAAAAGACTGAAAAAACGGCCGTTACTGACGCACCATCAAACGAAGGCAAACTAAAAGCTCTTGGCTTGGCCATGGATCAGATCACGAAGCAATTCGGTGATGGCTCCATCATGAAGCTCGGTGAAGCGCATAAAGTAGATGTCGAACTGATACCAGGAGGGGCGCTCAGTCTCGATCTGGCTCTCGGAGGTGGTTACCCGAAAGGCCGTATCATTGAGATATACGGACCCGAAAGTTCGGGCAAGACGACACTGACGCTACATGCGATCGCTGAGGTCCAAAGGGCGGGCGGCACGGCAGCTTTCATCGATGCCGAACACGCGCTCGACCCCGCTTACGCGAAGAAGCTTGGTGTCGATACGGACAACCTTCTTGTTTCGCAACCGGATAACGGGGAGCAAGCCCTTGAGATCGCTGAAACGCTCGTCAGATCGAATGCCGTGGATCTTGTGGTAGTCGACTCGGTCGCCGCCCTCGTACCACAAGCTGAAATCGATGGAGACATGGGCGATAGTCACATGGGTCTGCAAGCGCGCTTAATGAGCCAAGCACTTCGAAAACTGACCGGTATCATAAACAAGTCGAAGACGACCGTCATATTCATTAATCAGATTCGTATGAAAATCGGAGTGATGTTCGGCAACCCTGAGAC
>CAZGAP010000006.1:11410-18212 GCA_964523935.1 uncultured Candidatus Saccharibacteria bacterium | reverse complement strand
TATGCTTCGGTTCGAATTGACATTCGTCGTATCGGACAGATCAAGAACGGCGAAGAAATAATAGGTAACCGCACGAAGGTAAAGATAGTCAAGAACAAGATCGCCCCTCCGTTCCGTGTTGCAGAATTCGATATCATGTATAACGAAGGCATATCAAAAACCGGAGACGTACTGGACTTGGCGGTCCAGCACGGCATCGTCGGCAAGGCGGGTGCATGGTTCGACTATAACGACAGCAAGATCGGTCAGGGCCGCGAAGCAACGAAGTCTTACCTAAAGGAAAATCCTAAGGTTCTTAGTGAAATCGAGAAAAAAGTCCGAGAGAAAGTCGCGCAAGAAGACGCTTGATGGTACGGGCGGCTTGCCGAATGAGCAGGTATGGACTACTGCAGTAGGAAAGTCTGGTGACTTGGCGCATCCGATAGTGCGCTGCACATTCCCCGCAATTCACGAAATATGAAGATCACGGCTTTGACAATGCAACAAAAAGACCCGAATAGGGTCAATGTGATGGTTGATGGCGTGTTTCGATTCAGCCTCGATGTCTTTCAGGTCAGCGATTTGGGTATCAGGGTTGGCAAAGAGTACAGTGATCGTGAGTTGTCTGAGCTGGAGACTGAAAGCCAGTTTGGCAAGCTCTATGCAAGGGCGCTTGAGTATTGCTTGATGCGGCCGCATTCATCACGAGAAGTACGCGATTATCTCTATAGGAAGACGCTCGCCAGGAGGTACAAAAGCAGGCATACTGGAGAAATAAAACTCAAAGAGGGTATCAGTAAACCAGTAACCGAACGAGTATTTGACCGTCTTGTTGATAAGGGCTACGTTGACGATGAAAGATTCACGCGCTTCTGGGTTGATAACCGCAATCTTGGCAAAGGAGTTAGTCGGCGTAAGCTACAGGCGGAACTCCAAGCTAAAGGCGTTGATAGGACTATTATCGAAAGGCATATGAACGAGTCTGACAGGAATGACGCGGAAGAGCTTAAAAAAATCATCCGTAAAAAGAAAGACAGATACCCAGATCAGCAAAAGTTCATGCAGTACCTGGCGCGTCAAGGGTTCTCATTTGACGATATTCGAGAGGCTTTGTCTCAAGAGATGTGATTACTTCGTATCCGACGCTTCAGGTTGAGGAGTAGTTTGTCGGAAGGGGTTGATATAGGCTCGATTCTTTGATTGAGCTTGCTTCTCGTCTACCTTGCCGGACTTTATGATAATGACGGTATCGTTAACTTCGACGATTTGGCCACGATGAACGAGCACTTCATCATCGCTGAAGCTTTTAAGCAGGGGCTTTTTGACATTGAGTTGTTGGATGACGAAGCTGTCGACGTCGACGACATAGTCGGTCACTTTGCCTATCTTTTCACCTTGTTCGTCGACGACATGCTTGCCCTCCAATGTGAAATCCAGTTCATAGATGGACTTGTCGGTAATGATGTCATCGGTCTGAATGAACTCGTCGCTCGAGTCTACTATCATGCCGAGACTGCCTAGCTCACGCACGTCAGCTATACGCAGGTAGGAAGGGTTGTAGTCAAGATGCTGACCTTCGACGAGGTATGCGATAACAGTTAGATTGTGCGGGTTGATGATTGCCTTGCTCGTCTGCGCAAGCTCTTTACCAGTCTGAAGACCCATCACGGGCATATCGAGCAATTGGGATCCTGTGAGCAGCATAGTACTAATAGTATAAGTGATTTCTTGAATATCCGCTATTCAGAGAATGGGCTGGAGCGTGGCGCTGGGAACACGAGAGTGTCGGAGACGTCGCTGCTGTCATGAAGATTCTTGATCTTGTCTATCGTTTTGCGATCGAAATCACTGATTGTACTTCCTGAGTTCGAGACAGGGGCGGTCGCTTTGGTCGTCACGTCATAGAGCGCGTAGATTGAAACGGCAAGCAGCAAGACAAGCGCACTCGCGAAAACGACCGAATGATGCTTGGCAAAGAAGCCACTTACGGGAGCAAAGAATGACGTTAGCTGATCGTTCATCGTATATACACCTCTATAGTTAGGGGATTAACCGAAATTTCATCTTTCGTTTCCGGAGTACCAGCTAGTGATATGCCGGATAGCTGCATTTTTGTAAGGTTTCGTTCGATTGAGTGGATGAATTTCATAATCGCTTTGTAGTTAGCAGGGTTTTTGAGCGCTATGGCTACCTTCGTTGATTTCAAACCGGTTGGGTCGGGTGCCGGTGTTGGAGCGGTGGCTTCGGCAGGTGCTTGATCGGTCGTAGCCGTGGCTGCGTCGTCGATGAAGCTATAACTTGATACGGCGACTCCGGCAGCTTTCGCGTATACGGACAGGTCATTGATGATCTGATCCTGGTACTGATATGACTTGCTGTCAGCGACGATGTTGTTCGCTCGTGTAACGGCTACCTTGTTGTCTTCCATTTCTTCCTTGAGTCGCTCGAGTGTGACGATGTCATTCGTACTGATGCTGGCTTCCTGTGCGGATTTATTGACCTGCTCCGCGTACGCAAGCAGCTGGGATCGGAAGAATACGAATCCACCGATAGCGACAATGAAAAGAAGTACGATACTGATGCATAATATGACACGGAATTTCGTCGGAGTCATTCCTTTCATTTGTTTTTCGATCATTGCTTTTGTACCTCATTTAGCTTTGCACTGATTACGACAGTGACAGGGTAACCGTTTGTTTGGCCTCCGGTTGAATCCGTGAGATTCTGGAAGAATACGTTTGAAAACAGTTTTGAGTTTTGAAACTTATCTTTCAGCTCCATTGCCTTATCGTATGACTTCGCGCGGGCTGAGAAGCTGATTTGCTTACCGAAGTCTTCCGCGTTCAACGTGATGTTGTCTAGGGTAACGCCGCTTGGTAGTAATTTGGTTATTTCGAATATGACAGAAGTGTAATTGACACTGTTCTGAAAGACCTTGTCCGCAACCGTGAGGTTTGCCCTGTAGGCATCAGCTTCTTTTTTGACCGACTCGTAGCTTGCCGCTTTCGCGGTGTTGTCTTCGCTTTTCGTCACGGCCGATGATTCATGTGTGCGGAGGACGACATAAAATGCGGCGCATATGAGCATGAGTACGACAAAGCCGGCGATTGTCAGGAAGTTATAACGGAGCAGTAGGACATTCGTTCTTGCCGCTTTGATATCACGTTTCTTATCGTCAGGTAGCAGATTTATCATTGCCACATAGCTCCTTTCGGAATGTTCGCGAGGCCAGCAACGCTGATGTAGCGTGAGCGGAACTGCTTGGCAGGTTGTGGTAGCTCACCGAAGTCAAGTTCTTGCCATGGGTTCGCGGTTCGAGACGGCATGACCAGCTCATTCGTGAAATATTCACCGATACCAGGAACATTGCTACCGCTTCCAACGACAAGCACTTGTTCGAGCCGTCGGTCGCTTGAGAGTCGTTCGTTGTAATAGCGGATCACTTTACGTGTCTCGGTGATGATGCCGCGAAGCGCTGGTCGCAAAGCGGTCGTTAGTTTTGCTTGTTTCGCGCCAGGCGCAAGTCCGTTAAGGACTTTTAATTGGTGCGCGTTTTCAAGTGTGACGCCAAGCTTCTTTGCGATATCGAGAGTGAACGTATTGCCACCGGTAGCGATACCGCCAGTGATGCGTACTGAACCATCGAGGACGGCAATGTCGGTGTTTGCTGCACCGATGTCGACGATGACGGTTGGTAGATAGCCTTCCTCAGTCATCTTGAGGACGCGGGCAACGGCGTTGATCGCGGGTTCGATCATGATGACATTGAGTCCTACGGCTTCGCATGCGCTCAAAGCGTTGTCTATGAGCTTACGCGGGACGGCACTCATGATGACCGTTATAGTGCTATCGTTTCTTTCGATGACTTCATAGTCGACGTAGAGAAGCGGCAAGGGGAGAGGAATGTATTGGCCGACTTCGATCGCGACGGCTTCTTTCAATGTTCGTTCCGCACTCGCAGGAACAGTGAATGTCCGTGAGAATGTTCGGGCGGTTGGGATACCGAGGACGACCTGATTGCTGACCAGATTTCCTACGAGTTTGCGCTCTAATAATGTCTGGAGACTTGAAAGAAGATAATTGTTATCTTCGTCGAGCGCTTTTTTGATTTGAAGCGGATCGAGATCTATGACTCCGTATCCAGTGACGGCATTGCGCTTCAAGTCAATTGACATGACTTTCATGTCAGTGCTGCTGATGTCTAGTCCGATGAGAGGTTTGTCTTTGTGAAATAATTTTGTCATGATGCCCACGTGCGTTACTGGGAGTCAGTATAGCATGCCGAAATGCTTATGCCTAGTCTTTTTAACTCTTTATACTCTGCGCCAAACTTGCAATCGGTCCCATGACGCTTGCAGCGATGAGTCCGACCGCCCCACCCATAATGACGATCATGACAGGTTCGATGATTGCGCTGAGTCCGTTGATGGCCGTATCGACTTCTTCTTCGTAGAATTCAGCTACCTTGACGAGGACGGTATCGGTTTGGCCCGTTTCTTCGCCTACCGCGAGCATTTGCGAGACGATAGCAGGATACAGTCCGCCTTCTTCGAGTACATGCGATAACTGTTGACCGTTTTTGACCTTGTCTACGGCTTCCAGCAAAGACTCTTCGTATACGACGTTGCCAAGAGCGTGAGCAGTGACGGTCATGGCTTCAATGATAGATACGCCCGCGCCTGTCAGTGCGGAGAAAGTACGAGCGAAACGCGCCACGACTACCTTCCTGATGACGCCATTGATCGCTGGTATGTGCAGGATAAGCTTATGGAACTGTCGTCGTCCGGCAGGTGTCTTAATATAACGCAGAATAAGCCACACTATCCCTATGAAAGCTGGAATCACAACGAACCACCACTGTAGAATGAAGCTACTGATACCGAGCATGATCTGTGTGACTAAAGGCAACTCCGCGTCTGGGCCGCCAAGGTCCAGAAGGATTTTTCCGATCTGAGGGATGACGAACAGCATGAGGCCGAAGAAAGCGAGCACCGTGATGACAAGAAGTACCATTGGGTATGTCATCGCGCTCTTAACCTTTTTGCGGATACTCGCGCTCTTTTCCTGCTGCAGCGCAAGACGTTTCAGGATGTCGTCAAGGATGCCGGCCGTTTCACCGGCACGTACCATGTTGACGTATACATCACTGAATGTGTTCGGATGCTTCGACAGGGCGTCTCCAAGTGTTGATCCACCTTCGACTTCTTTGATGACGGAAACGAGGATACCTTTAAGGCCCGCACTCTCGCTGTGTTGTTCGAGCGAGCTCAGTGCTCTTAGCAGGGGTACTCCGGCGCCGACCATTGCGCTCAGTTGCCGGGTGAAGATGACCAGATCATCTGACTTCACTTTTTTGCTTGATGAGAAGAAGCTCGAAAAGGATGACGAGGATTTTTTCTCAAGAGTGATACTGAGCGGGCGCAGTTTCTGTTTTGATAACGCCTGAATGACCGCGGTTTCATTTGCGGCCTCCATAGTTCCTTTGGTTGACTTGCTTCCTGTTTCGGATGTAGCGATGTATTTGTATAGTGGCATGGTTGTTTACTCTTTGGTAACTCTTAGAACTTCTTCGATAGTCGTCTCGCCACGGAGGGCTTTGATGAGTCCGTCCGTCTGCATTGTTATCATGCCTTCCGCAATGGCTTGGTCTTGTAGTTGGTTGCTCGTCGAGTTGGCGATGATCATTTTTTGTATGGCAACGGTGTTGTTGAGGACTTCGTAGATACCAACCCGTCCCTTGAAACCGTCATGCTTTCCAGCTTCGTCTTCTGATTCTCCGGCACGGTAGAGGGTCTTTATGCCGTGCTCGTCCGTACTGAGAGGTGCGTCGCCGCCAATACCTTGGGCGGCTGCCTGCTTCTCGAGCTCATGGATATATCTGAAGTCTTGCCCCTGTTTGAGATTGAACAGATTGATGATCGCATCCTTTTCTTCATCGGTAGGTTCATAGGCGACGCGCGTTGTCGGGTCGAGTCGGCGTACTAGGCGCTGACCGACGACGGCTCGTACCGTCGAGGCGATAAGGAATGGTTCTATGTCCATATCGAGGAGACGCGGCAAGCTGGTCGCGGCGTTATTGGTGTGAAGCGTACTGAAAACAAGGTGACCCGTAAGTGCTGCTTGTACGCCCAAGTTGGCCGTCTCTGCGTCGCGGATCTCACCGACCATGATGATGTTCGGATCTTGACGGAGGAGTGCGCGAAGGCCTCCAGCGAATGTCATCCCAGCTTGGACATTGGTCTGCGTCTGATTGACGCCAGGTATCTTGTATTCGACAGGATCTTCGACCGTGCTGATATTGACATCAGGACGATTCAGCTGCGTCAAGATACTGAACAGACTCGTTGATTTACCTGATCCCGTCGGACCGGTAATAAGGATCATGCCATGCGGTTCGGTGATTGCCTCGCTGATGGTCTCATGCGCGTAGCCCCAGTACCCGAGCTGATCGAGGCTGACGGCTTGGTTTGATTCGTCAAGGATACGCATGACGACCTTTTCGCCATCACTGATCGGGAGCGTACTGACTCGGAGTGCGTACTGCTTGCCTCCTACTTTAACCTTGAAACGGCCGTCCTGCGGAACTCGGCGTTCGTCGATCTTGAGGTTCGAAAGGATCTTGATACGGCTGACGAGCGCGGCATGAACATTGCGCGGCAAACGGTTGACTTCCTTGAGTACGCCGTCGATTCGGTAACGGATCTGGACGAATTCCTCGCGGGGCTCTATATGGATATCGCTCGCATTCGAACGAATCGCGTATTCAAGAAGTAGATTGATCGTTTGTGCGATTGGCGAGTTCTCGCTGACATCTTCATCGCTG
>CAZGAP010000006.1:9218-11400 GCA_964523935.1 uncultured Candidatus Saccharibacteria bacterium | reverse complement strand
TTCTTCTTGTTCGGCTGTCTCATCGCGCTGGATATCGATGACTTCTGAGAGCTCCTTGTCGACATCGCCGCGGTAGTTTTCGAGTGCGGCCTGTATATTGGCACGCGGACTTATATAAGTGCGTACGTTCTCACCGATTTGTTTCTGGATGAAATCAAGTGCCTGGACGTCATCTGGGTCTTCCATGGCAAGATGCTGCAGCCCGTCGGAATCGATTCGAAAGAGGATGGCATTATATTGCCTTGCGATCCGCTCGGGAATCTTTCCTAGGACATCCGATGGTATGTCTTTCGGATCGATTTCTATGTAAGGGATATCGGAGTACTCAGCGAAAAGCTTCGTAAGGGACATTTCGTCCAGTAACTCGGTGTCGATGAGCGTTTGCTGCAAAGAATGGTGCGTTTGACTGCTCTGTGTTTTGAGCTCATCAATTTGTTCTTTGCTAAAGCGTTTGCTCTTAACAAGCAGGTTTTCTAGTGTCCCATCCGATATATGCATAATACTGACGACTATTGTAAATGACATAATCTCAAATTGCTAGAGCTTTTTAACAGAGTATGAGCTGGGCTATAATCAATGCATACATGATAATAGTGACAAATGAATCAGCGATGCGGCAATTTGGTGAGCGTCTCGGAACGATGCTGGTCGGCGGAGAAGTCATAGAGCTTGTCGGTGACGTCGGGGCGGGAAAAACGACGTTCGTCCGCGGTCTTGCGGCGGGCATGGGTATCAGTGAAGCCATACAAAGCCCCAGTTTTACCGTCAATAGACTCTACGATGCACCGAACGGTCTGAGGTTGACGCATTATGATTTCTACCGACTTGATGAGGCGGGAATAATGGCTGACGAATTGGGAGAAGCGGTCAATGACAAAAGCACGGTCGTCGTTATTGAGTGGGCTGATGCCGTGGCTGACGTACTCCCTGCTGAGCGACTGACAATCGCCATACAGTCGACCGGGGAGAGCGAACGGATGTTATCGTTAAGCGCGCACGGACAATCAAGCGCGCGACTCGTGGAGCAGCTGCGGTGATTGTACTGCTCGATACTTCCGCCTACGACGTCAGGCTTACCTTGGTTGATAGTGGGGATATGATGGAAGTCGTTTGGCAAGCGGACCGCGAACTCGCGAAAGGGTTGCTTGCGTGGCTTAGTGGTCAGTTGGAGGCGAAGGGAAAGAAGTTGAGTGATGTAAGCGGCCTAGGAGCGTACCGTGGACCAGGAAGTTTTACCGGGCTCAGGATTGGTATCACGGTCATGAACACGCTTGCCGAAAGCCTTGGGGTCGCGATCGTTGGGACTATGGGCGAGGAGTGGAAGCTCGATGCTGTCAGCCGTCTTCAGTCTGGCGAGGACGACAAGCTTATCATGCCATTTTATGACCGTGACGCAACAATCACGAAGCAGCGGAAATAGCTTGCCAGTCCGTTCAGTTTAGAGCTACAATAAATATAGTTTGTACTATACAAGCTCTGAAAATTTACTGAACACAAAACGGCGTTCGCGTGTCTTACGGCTGACCTAAGATGTGCTACCGGCAGCGGGCGCGGGAAGGATAGACAGATGATAGAGGGTATTATTGCCGCAATTGCTGGGGTTTTGTTTGGCGTAGGGGGAACACTTACTTACGCTCGAGCTAAGACAACAGCGAACAAGAACAAAGCCGACCAGGAAATCGCTAAGGCGCAGCAGAAAGCCAGTGACATCGTACTGAAGGCCAAAGATGAGGCACTGGAGTTGGAAAACGAACGCCGTAAGGAGTGGAAAAAAACAGAGAACCGTTTGGCGGATCGTGAACTCAACCTCGACAAGAAGCTTGATGACATCGACAGGCGAGCCGAAAAATTGCGCAACCAAGAAGATGAGGTGGAAAAGCTGAAGGACGAGATCCGCGATATCCGGAGGCGTCAGCAAGAGAAATTGGAAAAAATCGCGAAACTTTCCAAGTCGGATGCCGCCCAAAAACTCATGGAGATGACGGAGCGTGACATAAAAGATGATCTGAGCGGCCTCGTCGCGAAACTTCAAAAAGACGCTGTCGAAGATGCCGAAGACAAGGCGCAGATGGTGATACTCACTGCTATGGAGAGGATGAGCTCGGAAGTGACAGCTGAACGTACGGTAACAGCCATCAAGCTCGCCGACGAGGAGATGAAGGGCAGGATTATCGGTAAAGAG
>CAZGAP010000006.1:0-9208 GCA_964523935.1 uncultured Candidatus Saccharibacteria bacterium | reverse complement strand
GTAATATCCAGTCCCTTCAACGGGCGACCGGCGTTGACATTCTTGTCGATGACACACCCGGCATGATCGTCTTGTCCAGTTTTGACCCGGTACGGCGCCAGGTTGCGCGCATAGCACTCGAGCTGCTTATGAAAGACGGTCGAATCCATCCGGGCCGCATCGAAGAAGTCGTCGCAAAAGCCGAGAAGCAGATTGAAAAAGAAATCAAGCAAGCCGGTGAAGATGCCGCACGCGAAGTAGGGGTCACCGGTATCCCTCGTGAGATGTTGCAGTTGCTCGGAGAATTGAAATTCCGGACCAGCTATGGCCAAAATGTCCTGTTGCACAGTACCGAAATGGCCAATATCGCAGGAATCATCGCAGAGGAAATAGGCGCGGATGTCCGCACCGTCAAGATTGCCACGTTACTTCATGATGTTGGCAAGGCGGTCACGCATAAGGTCGAAGGAAAGCACCACCACATCGGAGCCGAGCTCGCGCAAAAATATGGCATGAAACCTGAAGTCGTGCATGCTATAGAAGCTCATCATGATGACATCGAAGCCACGACACCAGAGGCGCTTGTCGTTCGTGTCTGCGACGCTCTTTCGGCCGCCCGACCAGGTGCCCGGAATATCAGCGCTGAGAACTTCGTAGAACGCATGCGTGACCTTGAGAATATTGCAACGAGTTTCAGTGGTATCGACAAAGCGTACGCCATCAGTGCCGGACGAGAGGTAAGGATCATCGTGAGCCCTAAGACAGTCGATGATCTCAGTGCTATCAAGCTTGCTCGGGACATCGCGAATAAGATCGAATCGACTATGCAGTATCCGGGAACGATCAAGGTGAATGTCATCCGCGAAACGCGCGCCGTCGAGTTCGCTAAGTAATCCGCCAGTTAAGCTTTCGCTGTGAGTTGGTCGACTATAACGCCTGAAGGATAGATTGACGTTTCAGCGATATTTCTCACAGTCATAGTAATCGATAGCCGATAAGCTATGACTATGACGATACCAAAAAAGAGAGATTACAGACTGCTTGCCACAGTAGTCGCTTGTGGCGTTCTATTGAGTAGTCTGCTGATCGTACTAAATGGCATCCTTGCCCAAGCCCTTACGGTGCCTGACGCCTTTAAGAGTTTGAAGCCGTTTTCGCAGAACTGGAGCTCTCAGCAATCCAACAAGAGGGCTAATGATAACTCAAGGAGAGAACGGGTAGTGGAAACGACAAAACCTGCCGCTTCGCCAAGCCCCTCGCCCGTGACGGCTCCAGCAGACAAACAGCCTGCAGCAAAACCGACCCGTAGCACACCAGCTCAAGCCGTCGCACTACGGCAAGCGGATGAAAGTGAAACGTCTCCGCAAAAGCCTGCCGATACTTCAGCGGCAGTCCGTACGGTCGCTGCTAATCAATCCGATAAGCCAACGAAACCGGTTCAGTATGAATCGGCGCAGATCTCAACGAGTGAGCGCGACAAGCTCTATAAGGGCAGCCTTGTAGTTGCTGCCACCGGAGCCTCCTTGTATATAGGGTCGTACGCGGCCGCCGTATGGCGCTGGGCGCGGAAAGACCAAATGGGTGTCAGGCGAACCATAACACAATAAAATCAGTTGAAAGATGAGCAAATGACAAAGACCTTCATAGTCAGATTTATTGCCGCGCTACTCATTGCTACAAGTCTTGGAATCGCCGGATACGCGACGTTCCAAGGTAGTGAAAATGCCGACAAAAACATTATATTCTCTAATCGCACACTGCTCGAGGGGCTTTGGGATAACTATAAAAAAGTGTACTGGGAAGAGGAGACTGGGCGAACGCTTGATAAGCAGCAGAACGACATAACAACTTCGGAGGGGCAGAGTTATACGATGCTCCGTGCTGTTTGGCAAAGTGACAGGGTGACATTTGACAAAGCCTGGTCGTGGACGAAGGAGCACCTGAAACGTCCTGATGACTCTTTGTTCGCGTGGAAATGGGGACAGAAATCGGACGGATCCTACGGTGTATACACTGATCAGGGTGGTCAGAATACCGCCTCTGATGCGGATAGTGATATCGCGCTCGCACTTGTCATGGCCGCTTCTCGTTGGCAGCAGCAAAGTTATTTGAGAGAGGCGGAGACGATCATAAAAGACATGTGGGCAAATGAGGTGATTATGATAAAAGACAAACCGTACCTCGCATCCAATAACCTTGAAAAGGCATCCCAAAAGCCTGCGATCATCAACCCATCATACTTGTCACCGTACGCATATCGTATTTTCGCAAAAGTCGATAAATCGAACGACTGGAATAGTCTGGTTGGTTCCTCATATGACCTACTTGACCGTTCGATTGATGACAAATTGGACAAAGGATCTTCGGCGAGTATCATCCCTGATTGGATCGCGATTGATAAATCAACCGGCACTATAGCCGCGGTCAAAGACGCGCCCAACCTCACGACCAATTATGGCTATGACGCCATGCGAGCACCATTCAGGCTCGCACTGGATTACAAATGGAACAATGAGCCCCGAGCTAAAGCAACCTTGGAGAAAATGGACTTCTTCAAAAAGCAGTGGCAGGAGAAAGGCGTTCTCTACTCAACGTATGGCCATGATGGTACGGTCGTGAAGAGCGACGAAGTTGCGGAGACCTATGCGACAATTCTCGGCTATTTCTCGGTGACAGATAAAGAGGTTGCGAACGACATATACGATAAGAAGCTGAAGCCACTGTATGATCAGGATAAAAATTCGTGGACACGAGAGATGACATACTATGCCGACAATTGGTCATGGTTTGGCATCGCACTTTACGATAACAAACTGGAAAATCTAGCGGCGGAATTGTGATATGACGATGAAATTTCTCAAAAAGATAACGGTCAGTCCGAAGTTCCTTATCTTAAACCTTATATTATCGGCGGCGTATTTCGTCTGTATTACAACCTTCTTTCCGATAGGAAATCCGTACCTGTTCGGGTTGCTGGTCGCAGGTGAAATATTCCATTTGTGGCAAGTATTCGGATACATGTACAGCGTGTGGCCACGTAGCCGGACGAAGGCGTTCAACGAATCATACCAACCTGATGCAGCGGTCTTTATTACGGTCTGCGGTGAACCGAAAGAAGTCGTAGAAGAAACAGCACGAGCGGCTTTGAAAATGGATTACCCCTCGTTTTCGGTATATTTGCTTAACGACGGGTTCGTTGCCAACCGCGACAACTGGCATGAGGCTGAAGACTTGGCAAAAGAGCTGGGGATCCGCTGTATCACGCGACGAGAGCCGGGTGGGGCAAAGGCAGGTAATATCAATAATGCCGTCAAATTGACGAATGAGCCGTACATCGTCGTGTTTGATGCTGACCATGTGCCTAAACCTGAGTTCATGAGAGAGATGATGGGACACTTCATCGATAAGAACGTCGCCTTCGCACAGTCGCCTCAGTATTACAAAAACCAGGATGAGAATATGGTTACCGGAGGCGCGTGGGATCAGCAGGCGCTTTTTTTTGGAGCGATTCTTCAGGGCAAGGACACGACGAATACCGCTTTCATGTGTGGCACGAACATGGTAGTGCGTCGAACGGCGCTCGTCGAAGCGGGAGGAATGAGCGAAGAGAGTATCGCCGAGGATTTCCTTACGTCACTGCTGATCCATCAGAAGGGCGGAAAATCGGTATACGTTGGCAAGGTGCTAGCGGAAGGTTTGGCGCCGGAAGACTTTCTGTCTTACTACAAACAGCAGTTCCGTTGGGCGAGGGGAAGTCTTGAGGTTATCTTTCGCTACAATCCTTTGTTCCGAAGAGGTTTGACATGGTCTCAGCGTATTGAGTACCTGTCCTCGGCGAGTTTTTATCTGTCAGGTATCGTGGTCGTTCTCAATGCCGTGATGCCGCTCGTGTATCTCTATGTCGGCCTGGAGCCACTCTCTATAAGCACTATGACGCTTGCGCTCGTGTTCCTGCCTTATATTTTCTTGGTACTGTACACGATCCAGTTAACGAGTAATTTCTCGTATTCTTTCCGCGCTTTATCGTTCAGCCTCAGCTCGTTTCCGATTCATATCAAAGCCGTTCTTCAAATACTAACAGGACGCAAGAGTGGCTTTGTCGTTACGTCAAAGAAAAAACTCTCAGGCAACTATGCGTACCTTGTCGCACCACACATCATCTATGCCGCGTTGGTCATTATCGGCATTGGAGTCGGTGTCATGCGGGAAGGCTTCACTCCGTCGGTCATAACGAATATCGCGTGGTCGTTCATATATATCGCGATCTTCATACCATTTATTTCGGCAGCGCTCGAAAAGGACGAAGTGAGTCCCATCGGTGAGTCGCCAGCGAAATCAGGGGTGAAGGGAGTTGGTCGTGCATAGCAAAAAGAGGGCCGTCACAAATCGTTTACTAATCGCTGCGGTCCTTATCACGATGATGGCATTCGTCGTTTATTTTAGCGTGAGCATTTTTGCACATAGTAGTATGCGGCTTGATGAAGCGCAGAGCTTGTTCCAGACGAACCGTGACGTGCCTGGGATACTATACCTCGTCGGTCAAGATGTCCACGTGCCGCTTTACCATGTCGTACTTCACTATTGGCAAGTCCTTTTTGGTAATGACATATTCACTGCGCGAATGCTGTCACTTTTGTTTTTTGCGTTGACCATACCTATGACGTACATACTGGCGGCGTATGCTTTCAGTCGCAAAGTGGGGTTATTCGCTGCGCTACTGGTGACGATATCGCCTTTCCTGAACTGGTATGGGTCGGAGGCGCGCATGTATTCCATGTTGGCGTTTATCACCGTATTTCATTTTTATATGTTCCTTAAGATATTTCGTGAGGGTAAAGCGGCTAGTTGGATATGGTTCACGATTTCAGCGGTCATTGGTGTCTACACGCATTACTTTTTCGCGTTCGTACTTTTCGCTGAAATTATTTTCTATCTTCTTTACCGACATGGATTCGCAGCTCAAAAATCGTTCCGGAAATTTCTGCTTTCGGGCCTCGTGGTCATAGGGGTGATTGCGCCATGGCTCTATTATGTCCGTCAGTTAGGAAGTGCCAGTAATACGCAGCCCAATCTCGGAGAGCCGACAAGTGTCGATCTGTTCAATACGTATTCCCAATTCGTATTTGGGTTTCAGACGGACACGTTAAATACGGTTATCGTATCACTCTGGCCTATCGTAGTGCTCCTTGCTTTCTTCGGTCTGCAGCGCAATAAGACGATTTCGAAAGAGACGTTGTTTTTTGCCATTGCCGCCACGGTTCCCGTTCTTATGGCATTTATCGTCAGTGTCACGGTGCGTCCGTTTTATCAGAGCCGTTACCTGATCGTCGCACTACCGGCACTTCTTATATTGGTGTCATGGCTCATTTCCATTTATCCACGCCTCGTGGCCGTAATACTGAGGATTCTCCTCGTGGCGGTGACGCTGATATTATTTACGATCCAGGTGCTCAATCCTGCTACGCCAGTCAAGGAGAATTATCAAGAGGCAGCCAGCTACCTCAACTCACGCGCATCGGGCAAGGATGTCATTGTCTTATCTGCACCGTTCACGATATATCCGACGGAATATTACTATGAAGGAAGCGCTAAGCTGACCACCCAGCCAATCTGGAATAGGTTCGAGCAGGGAAGTGTGCCAGGGTTCGATGAGAAGAAGCTGCCCGAAGAGGTGAAGCGGAATACGGATTCGTACCAGAACGCCTGGTTGGTGCTGAGCTTTGATCAAGGATATAACGATAAGATAAAGGAGTATTTCGATACGAATTTTGAGAGGACAAGCCAAAAGGAGTTCTCGAAGGACTTATGGGTGTATTCGTATAAGTTGAGGTATGACAAAGGGATACGTGTAGAATGACGTATCTCGTCTGCTAAATATTGCTTTATCAACCATAGAAAAAATCCGACAGAAATGCCGGATCTTTTCTATGGTCGGGGTGAAAGGACTCAAACCTTCGACCTCCCGGTCCCAAACCGGGCGCGCTATCAACTGCGCCACACCCCGATATGACCACTCGGGATATTATACAGCATCTTTTCTCAGATGAAAACAGGGGAGAATATGCTATAGTGAGGGCAATGGGTCAGAGGGCGTCTCTTGGTGTACTAATCAAATCCGAAAAAATACGATTCGGAGTTGTCGGTGCTATAAACACGGTCGTCGACTTCGTCGTACTGTTGCTGCTTGCTATCGTTTTCGGTGTGCCGGCAGTGTTTGCTAATGTCGTTTCAACCAGTTGTGCTATGACGGTCAGCTTCGTTTTGAATAAACGTTCAGTCTTCAAAAATACCGATAAGAATAACCGCAAGCAGGTGGTAAGGTTCCTTCTGGTGACCGTAAGTGGCATATGGGTGGTCCAATCGATTCTCATCGTGTTTCTTAATGCTTCTTTTGAAATTATTTTTCCTGTCGCCGAGGAGGCGCTGTTGCTATTTGCCGCCAAAGGGATTGCGACGATTGCAAGTCTTTGCTGGAACTACATCGGGTATAAAAGGTTCGTATTCAGAAAGAGTGAGTCATGAACCGTTTTTTTACCTATGTTGCTAGCATGTTGTCTCGTCATTGGTGGATTACCATCGGGATTTTTGCGGTGGCGAGTCTGTGCTTAGGACTCTTCATGGGGCTTGGGAGAAGTGTGTGGTTCGACGAGAGTTATTCCGTCATGGTGGCGCAGCGCTCTTTTCAAGAGATGATTGAACTGGTGAAGGTCGATGCTCACCCGCCGCTCTTCTATGTGTACCTGAAGGTATGGGGTGAAATATTCGGCTGGTCAGAGTTGTCTCTCCGAATGAGCTCTGCGGTTCCCGGTGCTCTGAGCGTAGTATTTATCATGGTAATCATACGTCGTCTTTTCTCGATGAAGGCAGCACTCATGACGGGTGTATTCGTAGTCATGGCGCCGTTTCTTATACGCTATGATTTCGAGATCCGCATGTACGCACTCGTGACGCTGCTCGGTGTGGTTGGGACCTGGGTCCTACTGAAGGCACGTGAGTCTCATTCAAGAATATGGTGGCTTGCATACGCTATTGTCGTCACGCTTGGCATGTACACGCTCTATATGTCGATAGTCATATGGTTAGCGCATGCCGCGTGGCTACTCTATCTTGATGTCTCGTCAAAAAGAAACGTCTTCAGGCAGAAGCACTGGCTTTACTTCGGGTTGGCGGTGGCCCTCTTCGTCCCATGGATACCAGTGGTCATTGCTCAGCTGCAAAACTCGGCCTTGCCGCCGTACATGCTGCGCGTCACTTTTGAGTCGCTTTCAAGCGCCGTAACGATGCTACTGCTATATGAGCCAATTTGGGAGACGCCGCCACTGGCCGGTCTTGTGTTGGTGATCATACTAGCTATTGCTGGGTGGTTGTTGGTGCAAATACGACGCTTTGGCGGTAGTAGAAGATGGCAAAGTATAATGTTGCTTCTCTTTTGTTCGTTTACGGCCATTATTTTTTATGCCGTACTCACCTTGCCTCCGAACCCTCCAAGATTCACCGACAGGTATTTGGTTCATGTATCGCTATATTTCTATGCGCTACTCGCAGTAGTTGCGGTGATTGGATATTCGATAGGAAAGAAAAAGGCTGCACTATGCATGGGCGCCTTGACCTTTGGCGTCCTTTGCTACGGATTATTTTCACTGCTATCAACCGGCAATTACAATTTTCAGCGCCTGCAGCCGGCACACGCCAAGACCGTGCAGCAGATGATCGACTGCTCGGATGCGACGATCGTAGCGAGCAATGCATACGCTTATATCGATATGTGGTACGACCTTAGCGGGTGCGACCTACGCTTCTACCAGCCTACCGACTATCTATATACAGGTGGTTATGCACCGCTGAACGCATTGAGCAACTCGAAACGCATCAAATCCCCATCCCAACTTAATGCACGGACCGTCGCGGTGATTCATTTTGATGATAGCGAGGATTTCTTGAGGCCAGACTCGCGCTACGTGCTCGATAAGGTACATGAATACCAGGGCATGAAGCTGTACGTTTACCGATTGAGCATATCGTAGTATTTCATTGATAGTTCCGGATACGGCGGGCGCTCGGTACTCGTCATGATTTTCATGTAAACTTCATTATCAAATGCTGCCGTACTCCGCTGCGGATAAAGAAATGCAAGATCGTATGCATAGGATACTGTAGCGAGAATGAAAATGGCGAAGGATAAGGCCAAAGCCTTTTTGTTCTTGAGTCGCAGGATCCAGTTCCATCCGAGAACAAGCAGGATGACAATGAATGGCCAGGCGGCAACGCCCCTGAGCGAATGTGGCTGCCCTTCGTAGGTCAGCGCAGACCCGACAAGCCCTGCGAAGATGCCGTAAAGCGTGACAAGGATAAGCGTTGCTTGATCTGTTTTTCTTGTGCGTATCCACCGCACTGCTATTACACACAGTCCTACTACTGCTGGCAGTGACGCCCAGCCAAGCATGCCTTGAAATCCGGTCGAGTGCCGAAGATTAAGGTCACCGGTGATGAATAGGAAATGGGGTCCGATAAGCATTTGGAGAAAGTTCGTTATCAGTACGATGACTGCTAGCGGGAAAGGATACTCATGAAACACTAGCAGGTTTTGGCTTCTGGTCATCGCACTTGGTTGCAGCATGAAATCAAGAAGCGGAAGACACAGGACTGTTATGGAAACTACCGAAGCGACGATCACTTTCCACGTAATGACTTTTTGGTAGAGCATCAGGCCATATGCTCCGGCGAAGAGTAGTGGAGCCGTGACCCGCAAGGGGGGGTATAGGTATGTGAGTGCAACCAGCGATAGCGGCAATCCAACCAGCCCAATGATCTTGCGGATTTGTGACGGTGCTTTGTATGTGAGCGTAAAGAAGAGAAATGCGAGTCCAACAAAAAACGGAACGAGTGCCGGATCCCACGCGATGCTCCCTTGCAGCCAGCTCCATGGTAGAGCCAGTCCGACGACTGCCGCTATGAGGCCGCTTCTTCGCCCAAGCCATAGCGCGGTCGCATAGGCGGTAATGGCGACGGCAAGTATAGTGGTGGCCATTGAAAAAGCACGAAGAGACAACTCCTCATAGCCGAAAAGGAAAGCCCATCCCGTCAACGGATAGAGATAAATCGGGGTCGTGAAACCGCCACCGAGAGCCTCCGAAAAGAGCGGCCATGACTGTCCGTGCGCATCGGTTCCCTTGGTGACCATGGTCGCCACATGCGCGCCGCTGATCGACTCGTCGGCGGCAAATGGCGG
>CAZGAP010000005.1:43887-44872 GCA_964523935.1 uncultured Candidatus Saccharibacteria bacterium | reverse complement strand
GGGCGAAGCCGATTCCACCGCCTCGGCCGTCACCCATGCCGTCATCCTCTGGGTCGAGTCAAAACCCGCCGTTACCAGCCGCGACATCCGACGCCTCGCTACCGCACACCTCGAAAGATACCATCCCGAAGCTGCTTACATTTATCAACATCACAGGGCAATAATTTAGGAGAAATCATGATTAAAGCAAAGTATGACTTCGATCTCATCGTCATCGGCAGCGGAGCCGGGGGAAGCGCTGCTGCGACCATCGCCGCCCGCGAAGGCAAAAAAGTCGCCATCGTCGAGTCCGATACGTTCGGCGGCACCGGCCCCAACTGGGGCGACGTCCCGACGAAAGCGCTGCTTCATGCCGCGCAGCTTTACGATGAGGCGCGCCAAGGCAGCAGGTTCGGTCTGCGCTCAAGTGCGCTCGGCTATAACTATCCCAGCCTGCACGCCTGGAAAGAGCTTGCCGCCAAACGAACCGGCGCAGGTGGCAACCGCCGCTACTACGAAAACGAAGGCGTCACGACCCTGCACGGCACTGCCCATTTCTTGTCTCATCATGAAATCAGCGTCAGCAGACGAAATTATTCCGCGGCGCACTTCCTGGTAGCGACCGGTGCCGACTGGGTGCTGCCAAACATTCCCGGCCTCAACGACGAAACGACCACGACCGCGCGCGCCTTGCTTGAGGTCATGCGCCCACCGAAATCCCTGTATATCATCGGCGGCGGTACGATCGGCGTCGAGATCGCCCAGCTGATGGCAATCTTTGGCACCAAAGTCTACATCGCCGACGTTGCCAGCCGTTTGCTACCGAGCTACGACACCGAAGCCGGCGAGCTTCTCGAGACGATACTACACGACACCAAAGGCGTGACCGTCCTGACGCAGACACGTACTTTGTCCGTTGAGAAGGAAAACATCGCGCGGCGTGTCACTTATAGCCGCGGCGGCCACGAGCACAACTTGCGCGTCGACGAAGTCTTGGTCGCGGCAG
>CAZGAP010000005.1:43469-43877 GCA_964523935.1 uncultured Candidatus Saccharibacteria bacterium | reverse complement strand
ACCTTGGCCTGGAAAACGCGGGCATCGAGTATTCCCCCAAAGGCATCTTAGTCAACCAATTTCTCCAGACCACCAACAGGAACATTTACGCTGCCGGAGACGTCTTGGGGCGCAATGCCCACACTCATACCGCGCTGCTCGAAAGCCGCGTCGCCGCCAACAACATGTTCTTCAAAAACAAAGTCACGCCCGACTATGCCGGTACGCCACACGTCGTCTTCACACACCCTGGCATCGCATCGGTCGGACTGACCGAAGACGACTGCCTGCGCCGTGACCTGCAGATCAAAAAAAGCGTCGCACCACTCAATATCATTGCCCGCAGCAATACCAGCGATTTCCGTGACGGGTTCGTCAAACTCATCACCGACAAAAAGGGCGTCCTGATCGGCGCGACCGTCATGGCAC
>CAZGAP010000005.1:41014-43459 GCA_964523935.1 uncultured Candidatus Saccharibacteria bacterium | reverse complement strand
ACCAGGTGCGAGCGAGATCATCCACGAATTGGCACTCCTCCCCAAATACGGCCTGACCGCCACTCAAGTCGCCGCCACACCGCACGCCTTCCTGAGCTGGAGCGAAGCCGTCCGCGTGGCTGCCAGCAAACTCGCCTAAGGGCCACTGGCAGTTCATCTTTTGTATGCTTTCTCACTGAACCATCCGTCGTTTCGCGGTTAAATGATTGGGTGCTGGTGCATAGCCGGTCGTACATTATGCTGCATGGCAGCGCCAACGAGGGAGCATATGCGATAGTAATGACAGTGTCCATACCTGTCACGCTCATGCCCCGAAGCGGTACATTGGCGGCAAACGGCCGGAACGAACATCATCTGATTTCCTGATGGCGACCAGTATGCGGCATCGCCGACGAGACACTCGTGCCACCAATGCAAGGAAATGGATACGGAAGCAGCGAGGCTTCCGACACTGCATATCTCCCTCGTTATCCCCCTACTCTAACTTGACTAATGTACAATTAATTGATATAATATAATTACTAGGCATGTCCGCCTGGAGTATCCGAGGAACGAGAGGCACTTAAGGAGCCGCATGAACCTCAAAGTCATCGTCAGCCTGTTCGACGTATCGGAAGGCCGCAAGGACGACCGACGCTTCTACGCCGAGCAAGACTACGAGGTCACCGACCTCCGTAGTATCGCGTTCACGAAGGAGCGCATCGTCTGCCGCATGGATTCCCTCCGCAAGTCGTACCCCGACGAGCTGGGCGGCGCAAAGCTGCAGGTCGACGCCACGGCGACGAACCGGATCCATGTGATCTTCGCGGAAGTGACCGATGAGGTCGACGCGGCAGCACTGCTGGTCCACGCCATGGCGGCGGCCCAAAAAACCGAAACCGTGCGCTGACGGAAATAGCCGCTGGTTCATGCAGCCTATGCATGAACCAGCGGCTTTCGCATTTTATTGATTTCAAAGGGTTAATGCGTCATAATGGCTCACCTCTGACCCTATCAGCGCACCTTACCCTAGGAGAGCCATGAACGTGCATGTAGAAATCTATCATCGCCAAGGCGTCGGTGGTGTCCGGTTGCTGGACGTCCCACTGGCTGGCGATCAGGACATCCAGGTAGTCCGCCGACGGACAGCCGAAAAACTCGAAGAGTTCCGCATGAAACAACTCGGCGCCGGAGACGTCGAACCCAAGGTATTCAGTTACCACTGGGGCGACAATGGGACGCTGTACATCGACAGCAGCACCTATTCCGATCCGTCGACACTCGAGCAGCTGAGCTACTACGTCCAAGCGGCACTGCGGGGCGAACCGGTCGAAGCGCCGAACTTCGCGGCACCCGTCCGCCGGCAGCCATGGACAAGGCGATCGATCCAGCGCTTCCGCGCTCGCTGATGTATCCGACCAGGCTCCTCCTCAACCCGCCGTACCGCACCTTGCGGACGGCGGGTTTTCCATTGAAGCACCAACGTCGGAAGCAATGTCGTCGGAGGTGACTTCGTTGTAAAAAAATTCGCTGAAATTTTCCATAAAACTGCCTATAGTGGTTCGAGTAAGTTAGGAGGCTTTTATGAGCACAGCAACGATCCAACACCCTACCGCCGCGTCAAATATACCCGTTCTCTCCCTTGCGGACCTGCAGCGAATTGCGAGATCGCTGCGACGCACATTACTACTACGCAGGTACAGCCGCGGCACGATCAAACGTTCCGCCATGGCGATGATCAATTTGTATCTCCGCCAATCGGCAAGGAACTTCGCAGCCGATCGCCACGACGTACATAAGGCGATGTAACCCTAGCAAACCCCCACATACTCAATTGACATAAATATTTTTTGATTGTATATATACATAATGCCCAAACTATCCCCTCTTGCCGCTTTGAAGTATCTGCCGCTGTGCATAGGTCTCGCCATTCTCGGTATCGGCGCCTTCTTCGTGCCATGGCATGACGTCGTGCCGTATTTCTCTCAGCTCAACATGGTCAGCTATGTCTCGATCTTGGGACTTGGTATCGCCTATTACGTAGCGAGGATCATCCGCTATCACTACATGCTAGGGGTTCTCGGTTCACCGCGTCCACTACTCCAGACGGTTCTCGCCTATTTCGTCGCTCAGCCTGTTGCACTACTGCCGGCCGGCGAAGCATACAGAGTCGTCACACTGAACGAGCACGCAAACGTCTCAAAATCAAAAGGTCTTTCAGTCGTCTTCATCCAGGCTTTCACCGAAAACATCGCGATGGTCCTGCTGGCGCTCGTCAGTGCGCTCGTGTTGAACCAGTATGTCTTTATCATCGTAGGTCTTCTACTGCTCTACCTCGTCATCCTTGTCGCCGTGCGCACCAAACGGACCGTCGAGCGTAGTCATCGGTTCATCAACAAGCTGCCGTTCGTCAACTTCGCCAGGTCGAAGTTTCACTCGTTCGTCCATAAGAACCAGACGCTACTG
>CAZGAP010000005.1:24291-40931 GCA_964523935.1 uncultured Candidatus Saccharibacteria bacterium | reverse complement strand
CAGGCGATCATCGCGTTCGTGCTACCAGCCGTATTGCAGAACGTCAGTTTCCTACCCGCTGGTATCGGTGTGAACGAACAAGGTTCGGTTGGTATCCTGGTGCTTCTCGGTGCTCCGCTGCCAGCGGCGGTCTTCCTCACGCTCGTCATGCGATTCGTGACACTGGTGCTCGGGGTCATTATAGGGTTGATCAGTATCGGTTTTACCAAGCTGAAAAAGTAACTTCTGGCCGCGACGAGCAATAACCGTCCTTATGCCAGTATGGTATAGTATTCCCAATGTGCCGCATCCGCGGCGCTCGAGAGATGGGAGCACCTTATGATGCTCGTGCTGGTAGCGGCAGCGGTCTGCGCGCATATCGCGGACAAGCTCCAGCGCCGCCGCCTGAATGCGTTCGGCATCAGGTTCGACGAAGAGTACAAGCAGGCAGCGGTCGCCGCCGAGGAGAACTGGTCCGATATCGAACGGCTCGCCGTGCTCGACCTGAACGGACCGATCAAACCGGAGCATCTGGATCGGATCATGATGTTGAAGGCGAACTACCTGTGGTACTACTGCGAACACGCCACGCGCGGGGTCATGCTGCAAGGCAAGGCCATGAGCCAGCCGCTCCGTGTGCGATTGCTGGGGCGCGACGCTTGCATGCGTAACCTACTGCAGTTTCACCGCGAAGGCCATGACCGCCTCCTCAGGGTCAGGGAAGATTTGCGCTCATCGGGGATCCCAGGTTTCTTCCTCCGTGCACCGTTCCGCGATCTCACACCCACCTACTACTAGCCCCGACACCCGTTGAGCCCCGGCTCCGGTGGTCGGGGCTCAACAAATTTGATACGAATCGAATTTATCAACACTGAGACCATGAAAAACGCCCCTACTTTCGTAGAGGCGATTTCCATGGTTGCGGGGGCAGGATTCGAACCTGCGACCTTGTGGTTATGAGCCACACGAGCTGACCGGGCTGCTCCACCCCGCGGCATACTTGAACTAGTATACTGCTCTACCCCTTATTTTGCAAGCCTTGGCGATTGCCGCCAAAGAGAAAGTTCATCCACTGCTGGAATGGAGGCGGTGCGGGAGCATCGGCGGGCGCAGCGGTCGTCGGAGGCAATGCGTTCGCATCGGCTGCTTTGGCTGTCGCACTGTTCGGCGGTAGCACCAGCACCTTTTCGCCCGGTTCTGCCAACCCTAAGCGTCGTTTGGCCTCAAGCGTCAGGTATTCGCGGCTTTTGTAGTAACGCTGCTCATATGCCAGCGTATCCGTCTGCAGCTCCATCAGTGATTGCTGGCGGCGCTTGTCGTCTACTTCGCGCTGCAACTGGTAATTGCGTTGTACGGCCTGTACGGACGCCCACGCCCAGCTGATCGCGATGACAGCAGCAACAGCCAGGACGATGTTGTTCATCGTCAGGTACTGATGTTTCGCGTGGTATATGAAGCGTTTTAGCTGTCTGTTTTGCATTGTTTTCTTTATTATATAGTAATACCCTCAACTAGTGATAAAATGGACAAAGTAACATCTATCGGATGTCTTTGATGGGGCTGTAGCTCATCGGTTAGAGCAGGCGGCTCATAACCACTTGGTAGTAGGTTCGATTCCTACCAGCCCCACCAAAGACGGCTGAACGACATAGCAAAACATCTTTGCCTCGGCGAAGGTGTTTTGCTTTTTGAACGTAAGATGATATGGTAACTACTGGCTTTTACGACAACCAAGGAAGAACGGTTACCTTATGACAGGTTACTACGGCATCTGGACGCTCTACGGGCCGGCGATCAACAAAGAGCTCGTGAAACAACGCGCCAAGATCGATACGTCCAGATACAACGACGAAGATTGGTTCTATTTCCGCATACTGGAGTGTGCATCGACCGCCGGTGGGCATGGGTTCGATCTCGATCGGCTTCATGAGTCGCTGGTCGCACCCGCGGACTCGGATGATGCGGAGTTGCCAGCCCGGCAAGCCATGTTCGACGCCGCAAAAGCGAAAGTCGAAGCTCTTTTCTATGACAACCCCGACAGCTGAACCGTCTCATAAAGAGAACCCCGCGTTTTGCTGCGGGGTTCTTTTTATAGTTACTCTTCTATGCCGGCAGCTCTTTTGGCTCTTGCGACAGCCGCTTTGCGTTCACGACTCATGCCGGGACTCAGAAACTCATCGTTGATACTTTTCTTGAGTGCGATTTCTTCAAGCCTTACCTCTTCTGGGTCATGGCCTAAACGGTGCTTTGCCTCGCTTGCGTTCAATACCTGGATGCCACGCACAAAACCGGCGAACAGTTCATGTCTTTTTCTTTCGGCGCCCGCTTGTATGTCGTCAGCACGCTCACGGTAGCGCTGGCTAAAGTCGCTCTGTGTGTCTGCCACCTGAGAGCGGCTACCCTTTGTCATGTTGTTTTTGCTAAGGAACGTCATGATGGATTCAAGCGCAAGGGCTCGGTCGGCTAGAGACACGGCGAGGGGTATTTCTGGCTCATCGGCCACTTCTGCGCGGGATGGCGACAATTCTCCTGTGTCGTTTCGGGTAGTCGAATGAGTAAAATCGAACATCGGATCGGGGCCGTTACCATCGAAAGCGTCATGCGCGCTCGGAGCAATGACATCTCCGTCTTCGTTCATCTGAACGTTATAGGGAGTGCTTTCAAAATCGGGCTGGGGATACGCTTCAGCGCTCATATTAGTATTATAACACAAGCGTTATAAATTTGCAAGCTATAGCTCTTCGCCGATGAGCTCGTCGTACTCGTAGTCACGGTCCGCTTCGTGGACAGCACGGGGTATGTTCAGTAGCTGCGTACTCAGCTCCGCCTGTCTGCCGAGCATGTGCTGGCGGTGGTGAAGAATGAGCGCCGCTCGCTGGTCGCTGGTCGATTTGTCGAGGTGCGACAGCGCGTAGTCCATCAGTCTCACGACAGGTGCGTTCTCAGATATCATACAGTGATTATATACCAAAAAATCCGCCGGGCGATTTGCGCTACCCGACGGACTTGGCACCTGTTTGTTTGATATGAGTGTAGCACTCATTCCGCTCATGGTGCAATAGTTTTTCCACATAATATTCGTATAAAAATGACAACAAGAAGGCCGCCCCCGGAATGGAGGCGGCCAACGTGTGTTTTCGTTCTTTGGATTATTTCTTCTTAGAAATAGTCAGGAAACCGTTGCGTGGGTTTTCTTTCACGACGCGGTCTTCTGGAAGATCGGTAGGTTCACCCTTTTCGTTCTTTTCTACCTTCGCGAAGAAGAAAATCGTTTGTGGTTTGCCACCGCGCAAGGTAACAGTAGTCTTGTGCAAGTAATATGTAACACCCTTTGAGTTTGTGTGACTGTAAGCCATTGGTCTTATACCTCCTTAATTGCTGTACATTCGTAAGATTACCGCCTCTGGCGACAGGTGTCAACACCTATGCGCCCCTGTAGCGCGATTTCAGCATCAGCCTAAGCACCCCTAGTCCTACCAACCGGCCAACAATCATGAGCAAGATCAGAAGGCATCCGAGCACACTCCAGCCGGCAAAATCAGCCGACCATAGCGGCGACGCGAAGCTATGACGGTAGGTATCGGCCTTGGGCAACGTGACCGTCGAGGCCGGATTGCCTGCCGGCGAATACTGCGCCAGATAGTTCACCGTACACTGTGAGTACCCACTGAAGCGCGGCGCACAGGTGTCCTGGGCTTTTTTATAGATATTGCCGTTGGGATTGTTGTCGCTTCCTGCCTCGTCGATCAGACGCTGGCTGTCACGCTTGTACTGGTTCTCTAAATAGATCGACCCCATGTCGGCGTTCATATGTGACGAAACGTAGCGTTGTAGATCATACAACCGGTTTTGGATCATCAGGGGATCTCCCTCTTTGTCGGCTGCCATGACGGCATTGCGTCGTTCGATCATGCCGATGTTGTTGAGCCGCAGGAAGGTGGCTGCGATAAAGCCGACAATGATCAACAAAACGACCAGCTGCCAGGTTTTCACCCGTTGCAGCTGCCGGATACTCCGCCTTACCTGACGCTTATCTGCCACCCTTTCACCTTTCGATTATCTGAATAAAGTATAGCATGGTGATTAGCGGTAGACCCTGAACCGGGCCGTCATCGCCATCAGTACCACGACCGCCGCGACGACGAAGAACAACTGGAACGCCAGTGCCGTCGACGGCATGACCAGCAGGAGGGTGAGCAATACGAGCGCCGCCAGAAGAGAGCTCACATTCATCGCTATGGAAATGAACATAAGATAGACGATCCGATGACCGGGAACGTTATCGGCCGTATCGAGTATGCCCCTGAGGTACGCCATCGAATAGCCCGTTGTCGCCACTTCGTTGGTAACGTTCGCCGCCACTATGCCGGCTGGCGTAGTCACGAACGCCCGGAATAGGTGTGTCAGTGAGTTGGCAATCGTTGCAACCTTAAGCAGGTCGCCGCCGTGGCGCCAATCGATGATACGGCCGAACGCGTATGCCGAGAAGAACGATGTGATGATCGTCACGGATGCGAACGCTCCGATAGTGAAATAGAGGTCGTTGCCCGTGCTCGAGAGTATGACCGTCGCGATGAACATCACCCAGACGAAATTGCTGGCGACGATATCGAACCCGATTGCGGTTTCGGCACGGATTGTCGTCCATGTCTTACGCCAAGGGAACCGCTTGAATTCAAGCTTCTGGTTGAGCCGGACCGGTTCTTTGGTATGAAACAGCGGCGCGCTGGCGAACACGAACAATATCGCCGAAAGGAGCATGGTCGCCTCGGGGAATACGAGAAATGCCACGAGTCCACCGAGCAGCGGACTGAGACTCGCGGTCAGGCGTTCCAGAATCTGCATATAGCCGATTTCCTTGCCCGCATGTTCGACATGCTTCACCTTCGAGAAATCAACGACGTACGAAAGGTCGAACAGCACCATCGAAATAGACTGGAGGATGCCGAAAATGATGATGACCGGCAGTCCGAACACCGGCACGAGCGGAAACGCGAACAATGCCGGTATATAAATGAGATTCGCGAACAGGATGCCGTGCTTGGGACCGAACTTCGCCACGAACCTCGCGGCGAAATAGACGATCAGCGCACGGAACAGGAAAGATACCGCGTAAAACGCGGCGATAAACACCAAGCTGTACCCTTGCTGGTACAGATAGACGGCGACGAACATGTTGATCATGTAGAGCGCCATCGATCGCATCACCCTGGAAGCGTAGAGTTCGGAGACTTCATCGAACGTGGCATAGCGCCAGAAATGACGCCGTTTCAGCAAACGATAGATGAATGATTGGATCATGTTTGTGTTGATGCCCCTTTTGCTTACATTACACCATAGTTACACCAGTTTTGGCAACACGCTTACAGTAATAGAAAGTGTCGCGTGATTCACGTATACTGAGCGTATGAACATATATTTTTCAGGTATCGGCGGCGTCGGTCTCGGACCGCTTGCAGAAATCGCTCTCGATGCCGGAAACGCCATCCTCGGTTCTGACCCCAAGGACAGCCTAATGACTCGTCAGATGCAAGAACGCGGCGTCAGGATCAGCCACGACCAATCTGGTGCGTTTTTGCAGCAGACGCATGAAGAAACACCCATCGACTGGTTCGTCTATACGTCCGCCCTGCCCGCCGACCACCCGGAACTCCTGGCTGCGGCGGCACTCGGCATCAAGACGTCGAAGCGCGACGAGCTGCTCGATCACATCATCCGCGAAAAAGGCCTGAAGCTCATCGCCGTGGCGGGTACGCACGGCAAAACGACGACGACCTCCCTGCTAGTATGGACGTTCAAGCAGCTTGGCATCCCTGTCAGTTACTCCATTGGTACGACCATGTCGTTCGGTCCGAGCGGGCAGTTCGATCCGGCGAGCGAATACTTTGTGTACGAGTGTGACGAGTACGACCGGAACCTCCTGCAGTTCCATCCCTACCTGGCACTCATACCAGCGCTCAGTTACGACCATCCCGATACCTACCCTACGCAGGACGAGTACGATGCCGCCTTTCGTCAGTTCGTCGCGCAGAGTGAAGCCAGCATATTCTGGGAGCAGGAAAAAGATCGGCTCGGTGACGCGCCGCACGCATGGATATTGAATGATGATGACATCGCAGCGGTCACGCTTGCAGGCAGCCACATCCGCCGCAATGCCAGTCTTGTCGTCAAAGCGTTCGAACGGCTTGGCATCGAAGAGGATGTGCTTGCTGCGGTCAATGGCTTCCCCGGCGTTGATCGGCGTTTCGAAAAACTTGCGGACAATCTCTACACCGATTATGCCGTCCATCCGAAAGAAATCGCCGCGACCATCGATATGGCACGAGAATTGAACGATAGGGTGGTCGTCGTCTACCAGCCCCACCAAAACGTCCGCCAGCATACTATCAAGCATCTCTACGTTGACTGTTTCGAGCGAGCAAGTGAGGTGTATTGGGTGCCGACCTATCTCACCCGCGAAGACCCCTCACTTGAGATACTGACTCCTGAGCAGCTGTCGGAACACGTCACCAACAAGCAAGCCGTACGCGTTGCGGAGCTCGATGATGACCTATGGCGAAACATCCAAGAAGCCCGACAAAACGGTGCGCTCGTACTCATGATGGGCGCGGGACCGATCGATGACTGGGTCCGCCAGCGAATCGCCCGCTGATTACCAGTCGTGCCTGAACTCTTCGAAGTAAAACGGGTCACGGAAGAAAGTCCGGGCGACGATCTGGTCGACGGCCGGAGCGAGCGGTTCTTGGTGAAGTTTGTGCGGCTTGGTCCATTTGTAGTCGCTGGTGATTCGTAGGTTATCGCTCTCGAACGCGAAGACATGCACGAACGTGACGGTCAGGGGTGCGTCCTGCTGATACACCCTGATATAGCAATCGCCAGCATGGCGGATGTTGTTGTATCTCACGGCGAACTTTTTCTCGATTTCATTAACGGCTGCTTCGTGAAGCGATTCGTCATCGATTGACAATTTGGTCATCGGTAACGTCCATGTATCGACATACGGCTGCTTAGCCCGCCATTCGAGCAGCAGCTCTCCGTCACCGTTCTGGATAACGAACATGGTCGCCATCTTTGGCTGCTGGTACGCGAAAATCCCGTCATCATTGAGCCGGTCGATATATGCCAGACCCAAAAGACCGAGCGTATAGCCATCACCGGTATGTTCAACCATGTCGCTTTCAACCAACAATTTCAGATGGTAGCTCACCAGGTTCGTCCGCACCTTCGGTGGTTTCAAATCACTGAAACGAAGTGTCTTCGATTGTGTCAGTTTAGTCAAAATATACTGCTGTATTGGATGTTTTGCTACTGTTATTGACATAGTATTTGAGTCAAATTATAACATACTCAAAATCATGTCATACTGAACATTTCTCTGTGCGACAGAGCCTACTTCAGTGATGCTTTTACGAAATTCGTGACCAGCCCCTCGCTAAGCCACCGCTGCTCATACGTCGTCTGGATTTTATAGTCATCAGAAAGTCCAGACTCATGCAGATCGAAAGACAGTTCATCGATATGCCATTTCTCCGACACCAGCTGTTCGAGACTCCAGTTGAAAAAGTCCCGATTATCATGTTTCAGGTAGAACGAGCCGCCGTCTCTCAAAAGCTCAGCGTACTTTTCGAGGTAGAGGGGATGCGTCATACGCCTGCGGGCTGCGCGCTTTTTTGGAAACGGGTCAGGAAACGTCACCCAGAGCGATTCCAGTGAGCGCTCTGCGGCGACCTGATCCAGCTGGTCGGCACGTGCACGAACGAAAAATACGTTCGAGAGACCTCTTGCTTGCGCTTCGGAAGCGCCTTTTTGCAGGCGATCGGCTTTGACGTCGACAGCGACGAAGGTCTTGTCGGGGTACCGCTGCGCAAGTTCGACGCTGAACAACCCAGTGCCCGCACCTACTTCCAGCATATCCGCGGGCCGCTTCTTCCACTGCTCCAACTCAAAACAGATCGGAGAGTTCGCAAACAACGCGAACTTATACAGCTTGCGTTTGCGAGTGATAATAAAATCTTTGGGGTCTACCTCTAAAGTGCTCATGCTATACTTGGTTTTATGGAATCGTTGCAGGTCTGGCTGAAAACAAACGCCGATTTATGGAGTCCGTCAGCCAGTTGGTTCAAAGACCACGCGGTGGCGATGATCATCATTATTATAACAGGGATGATCTTTTACTATGTCGGCGGGCGCATACTCTCAAGCATCGTCAGGCGCCTCGTCAAAACCGCACGGCACCGCGAATGGCACCGGAAGGACGTCGAGAAGCGCCAGGATACACTCGCGGGCGTCGCTCGCAACATCTGGCATTTGCTTGTCGTATTTACTATCATTATCGCGCTTTTCAGAGAAGGCGTCGACAACGCAGATGCAATACTGGGGCCACTCATCGCGAGCGCCGGTCTGATCGGTGTCACTATAGGCTTCGGAGCGCAAGCGATCATCCGCGATTTTATTACCGGCCTGTTTATTATCGGCGAGAATCAGTACCGCGTCGGGGATATCGTCGAGTTCACCGATAACGCAAGCGGTACCGTCGAACGTATCGGCAGCCGAAGCACGGTCATCCGGGATATCGAGGGTAATGTTCATTACTTGCCGAATGGCTCGATAACACATGTCATCAACAAAACCATGGGGTATAGCATGGCGCGTTTCGTCATCACGATCGAGCCGACGTCAGACATTCAGCGCGTCACGACGATCATCAACAAGATCGGCAAGGAATTGTCCGAGGAAGAAAAGTGGAAAAACAAAATCATCGATCCGCCCGCGTTCGTTTCGGTTGGCGAATTCAATGCGACCATGCTTGAAATCATCGTAGCAGGTAAAACGCAACCGTCAGATCAATGGTCGGTGGTCGCGGAAATGAGACGTCGTCTGCTCGAATCGCTGGAAAAATCAGATATCAAACTGGCGCCAGCATCTACTCAGTAACAGCAGGTGCATCGATACCAAGCGCCTGGTCTTCCAATACACCAGGGTTGAACGCGTCTACGCTCGTCACTTGTTTTACCTGCTCATTGAACAGCTTCTGGAACTGCTCGATCGTCGCGCTGTCGACGTCTCCAGTCGACGGGAAACTCTTGAACGAGTCGTTCGGGTCGACCTTGCTCTGCACGGATTTATAGCCGGGCCTACTGAGATCAAGCTGCGCCGCGCCGCTTGAGACGTAGAGCGCCAAGCTGATCATTACCAGGATAGTCGCGATAACGATGCTGCCGCCGATAAATAGAGCAAGACGCGTGCGATACCACGCAATGTTGTGTTCGGCAGTCAGATTATGATCTTCAGTCATTCTTAACCCCTGGCTTTAGTTGATCCTTGAACGCTTCGACTTCCTTTTGGTACTGGTCGATCAGACCGTGCAATCGTACGACGGCAGCCTGGACATCTCCGCGCAGTTTCCGTGTCTCTGCCACCTTATCGTAGAATCCGACCGGCTGCCTGACACAGTTGAGACGCACGAGATCCGCCATCGTATCGTCATAGAGTTTGTACGTCGTACGGAAGTTCGTCAGTGCACTTGTATATTCATTTGCTATCTTTACCAGCGCCGTCGTATCGAAACGGTTGAGCGCCAACCTACTGTTGAGCCTCGCGATCAGTTTGTCGCTGATCGAAAAGTACGCTTGGTTCCGATTGACGTAAACGGGGGCGTCATTGGCATGGATCTGACCAAGGGTCGCGACGACAGACGGGCACGCGTTCTTGATGCGTGAGATATGCTCCTCGGTCATGACGGTCGGTTGCTCCTGCGCACGTGCAGGGGCTACGGCCATGACTATGGTCAAGGTCATCAGTGCGGCCAAAGCTAAGAGTACCGGTTTCATTGTCATCTATTATCGCGTCTGTTCCCTATTTGGTCAAATGAAACGTACCGTTTGACTCGGTAACCAAACCGTCCTGGGCGAGACCCACGAGCGCAGGCATAAAGCGCTCATCTGCAGCAACCTGGAGTCGCAGTTCACTCTCCGTCAAATCGGACCGAGAAAGCGCCGCCACGATACTACCGCGCACCTCCCTCACACTTCCCCGCAGCGGAGATTGTTTCTTATAGTGACGGCTTCTGCCTGGTTGGACCCCTTGTTTCTTGAGCCAGCTGCCGTAATCCATGAGTGCCCAGTAGAAATGCCTCGGGTCATCGCTGTCGATGGTCTGCCGTAGTACCTCGTAAATCTCCTTGTCGTCCACTTGGTCGCGTGTGGCGAAAAAGTGATGGATATACACTGCACGTACGTTCGTTTCGATGTACAGCGACGGCGCGTTGAACGCATACGCAAGGATCGCACCTGCGGTGTTTTTGCCGACACCCGGCAGCGAGATAAGCTCCGTCTCGTTATCGGGAAAGTAGCCCAACTCTGCGATTCGTTTGGCGGCCTGGTGCAGGAACTTCGCTCGTCGGTTATAACCCAGGCCTTGCCACAGCTTGATCACGTCGGCAAGTGACGCCTCGGCAAGCGCCTGCTCATCCGGAAACGCCCCGATGAACGCCGTGAACTTCGGTATCACCCGGTCGACCTGCGTTTGCTGCAGCATCAACTCACTGACTAATACATAGTACGGCCGCGTATCCTGGCGCCATGGCATGTCACGATACAATTCTTCGCCCTGCTGGCGCAACAATCGTTGAAACTCCTCCGTATTCATTCAATGGATTATAATAGATATATGACAACTTATGTACTCGCAGGTGGATGTTTCTGGTGCTTGGACGCCGTGTATCGGCGCCTGAAGGGAGTGGAATCGGTTATCAGCGGCTATACGGCCGGAACTACCGAGAATCCTTCGTATGATCAAGTATCGACAGGGTCGACAGGACATACCGAAGCGGTGCAGATTACCTCCGACGAGTCCGTCATACCCGAAGACACCGTCCTGGACATTTTCTTTCTGATTCACGATCCGACGACGCTTAACCGCCAAGGTAATGATGTCGGCACACAGTACCGATCTGGTATGTACTATGAAAATACCGAACAGAAGACTCGCTTTGAGGGTGCACTCGAGCGCGCCAAAACGCACTGGGACGACGACATCGTTACCGAAATCGAACCGCTCGATACGTTTTATCCTGCAGAGGACTATCATCAGGATTACTTTAATAAGAACCCTGTCAATGGCTACTGTTCAGTCGTCATCGCACCGAAAATAATCAAGGCCCGCTCCGCGTATACGCAGTGGTTCAAGGAAGAATCCTGATGAAAATCACCAAATACGAGCACGCATGCATCGTCATTGAGGAAAACGGTCAGACGCTTATCATCGATCCCGGTGAGTATACGAACGATCTCGTCGTGCCAGAAGGCGTGGTCGCGGTCGTCATCACGCACAGCCATGCCGACCATGTGGCGGCGCGGCATCTGAATGAAATAACAACACTCAATCCCGATGCTATCATTTACGGCCACAAGGATGCGGTCGCTGACATCACCGGAAACGTCCAGGCGGTCGTTGCGAACGAAGGCATCAGAGCGGGCGTGTTTGAACTTGAGTTTTACGGAGGCGATCATGCTGTCATCGATCCCAGCATACCCATCATTGCAAACTTGGGTGTCATGGTAAACGACTCACTATATTACCCCGGCGATTCGTTCACTCAGCCCGGTCGTCACGTCGACATCCTTGCACTGCCGGTTTCTGCACCGTGGATGAAAATCAGCGAAGGGGTCGCTTTTGCAAAATCAATCGCTCCAAAGACCATTTTTCCGACACACGATGCGATTCTGTCAGACACAGGCAAGGCGCTCGTAGACAGATTGATTCCAGCCCTTCTTGAAAATACCACTATACAATACCAGCGGCTGGTTGAGCCGCTGGAAACAATGAAGACGTAAGACCTGTTACTTCAGGTGTTTTTCGGCATCTTTTTGAACTTCAGCTGCCGTCTTTTTAGCGTCGGCAGCGACCCGGCTTGCGCGAGTACGGGCTTCTCCGCCTAGCTCTGCCGCTTCGGCTGCGATTTTCTCTGCGGTGGCTTTGGCGCTACGACCAAATGCGACAGCTTCCTTGCTGGCTGCGTCAGCGCCGCGCCTCAGCGTTTCTTTGCTTTCATCGGCGACCGCTTTGATATCTTCGGCCTTTTTGCTCGCTTTCACCTTCGCTTCTTCGGCCTTCGCTTTGATGTCAGCTCGTGTCTCTTTGCCGCTTTTTGGTGCGACCAGGATACCTGCGAGAAAACCGCCAGCCGCGGCGATAATGAGTTTGATAAGTTTCGACATTATGAATTCCTCCTTACCTACGGAATGCACCGATGACCGTAGAGATTAGTTTTGCGGGACTGAACCATGACGTCGCTTCGGCGATATTCGTGCTGACCGCTTCGATATTCTTGGCGATTTTGTTCAGCCTGAACATCAGTACGGTAACGATACCGAGCAATGCGACGATGACTACTGAAAGTATGATGACCGTGATGGTCAGTAAAATGACAATTGTTGATGAATCATCCATATTCTCATTATACTCCGAGGCATTTGTTGTGTCATTGTTATAAAAACATCATTTGATGTTAATATAACAATATTATTGCTCGATGATCTTGAGTGACAGATCATCGAGCTGAGATGCTTCGACAGCACTCGGTGAGCTCATCATCGCGTCGACGCCTGAACCGTTCTTTGGAAATGCGACGACTTCGCGTATATTATCTTCGCCGACAAGCTCCATGAACATGCGGTCGATACCGAACGCACAGCCGGCATGCGGCGGTGCACCGAACTTGAAAGCGTTGATCATAGCGCCGAACTTCTCTTCGACATACGCCTCGTCATACCCGAGCACACCGAAGACTTTGTAGAGCGTCTCCGGATTGTGGTTACGCACGCCGCCGGAGCATATTTCATAACCATTCATCACCATGTCGTACTGGTCAGCAACGATCTGCAGCTTGTCTTCCGTCGTATCGATGGTTTCAGCGCCTCCGCGTGGCATACTGAACGGGTTATGACCGAAATCAAGCTTCTTGGCTTTTTCGTCGTATTCATAGAATGGAAAATCAATGATCCAAGCCAGTGCGATCTTGTTCGGGTCTTTCAGCTGGAAATGATCGGCGAATTCACTGCGCAGACGTCCGAGGACTTTGTTGACCGTCGCGCGACTATCGGCACCGAAAAACAACGCGTCGCCGTCCACTGCGCCAGTCCTATCCTTGATAGCACTCAGCTCATCGGTACTCAGGAACTTCGCGATAGGAGATTTGGCTTCGCCGGCCTCGTACGTGATATAGGCTAGTCCACCTGCGCCTTCGCTTTTGGCGATCTCGGTGAATTTGTCTATCTGTGACCTACTGAGGCTAGCGCCGTTTTGTACGCGGATCGCTTTGACTGCACCACCACTGCCAAGGGCATTCTTGAACACGCCGAATTCCGTGCCAGAAAGTACCTCGCCCAGATCGACAAGTTTCATATCGAAGCGCAGATCGGGCTTGTCTGACCCGTACTCTTCCATGGCTTGCCGGTAAGGAATACGGGGGACGTCTTCGCTCAGAAGTTCTTTACCGGCGAACTCCGTCGACAATTGCTTGATGAGCGGCTCGATCGTCTTGCGAACGGTTTCCCCGTCATCGACGAATGCCATCTCCATATCAAGTTGATAAAATTCTCCGTACAAACGGTCAGCACGGGCATCTTCGTCACGGAAGGCCGCTGCAAGCTGATAGTAACGCGGCACGCCGCCGACCATCAGTAGCTGCTTGAACTGCTGAGGCGCTTGCGGGAGGGCGTAGAATTTGCCTGGATGAAGTCGTGATGGCACCAAGAAATCCCGGGCTCCTTCAGGACTTGAGTTCGCCAGTATAGGTGTGGTCACTTCTATGAAGTCATTGCCGTCCATGTAGTCGTGCATCCGGCGATACATTTCCGCGCGCTGGCGTAGTCGCTGCTGCATCTTCGGACGGCGAAGATCAAGATAGCGATACTTAAGGCGCAGCTCTTCGTTCGATTGCTGTCCGTCATCTTGCACGGCGACTGGCAGGGGTTCCGACTTGTTCAACAGTAACAGTTCCGATACGACCACTTCGATACTTCCCGTTGGTATGTGCGGATTCTTAAGGGCATCATCCCGTTCCTTGATGACACCTGTCACGGAGAGCACGTATTCGTCACGCACGCTTTCAGCGAGCGAAAAAGCATCTGTGGCGTCAGGGTTGATGACTAATTGGATGACACCGGTGTGGTCACGAAGGTCTATGAAAATAAGTCCGCCATGGTCACGACGGCTGTTTACCCAGCCTTGGAGCGTTACTGATTCTCCGATTTTGTCAGTCGATTCTGTTGCAAGTGTTCGGTTCATATCTGTTATTTTATCACTTCGCCTCTTATTTCACCAGTTGTGTGCGGTTTCGCAGCGGTGTTATTTGCCGAGGAGAGAGCCGGTGATATCGGAGAGTGTCAACAGACCGACCGTCTTGCCTTCGCCGTTGATGACGATAAGAAGATGCTGTCTGCTTTTTTGTAGCATGGCAAGTGCGGCAGGGAGCGGTTCATCCGCTTCTATCCTGAGAGCTCGCGGCTGCATTGATTTTTCGGCGGTGGTTGATTTCTTACCCGCGTCGATTTCAAGAAGCTCGCTGATATCGAGGATGCCGACGACCGTATCGAGGTCGCCTTTGATAACCGGGAATCTGCTGTGACCGGTCTTGTGCAGGTCATCGAGCACAAGCGGACCAAGCAGCTCCGAGTGTTTGATAGTCACGATGCCGCTTCGCTTTGTCATGACGGATGCAACCGAGGTCTGGTGCCACTGAAGACCGTTCAAGACGATAGCTTTCTGATCGTCACCGAGCATATTTCCCGACGTTTCGACGAGATGCCGCAACTGCTCCTCCGATTCGAGTCTTTCGCTTTTCGGCGAGACCCGTCTGACGGATACCAGCCAATGAAGCATCGATGACTTTTCGACGGCATCGAGCATCAATCTTTCGATATGGACGTATGCTTTGAGCGATGCGCTCCTCACGATACTCAGTTTCGCTATCGGGCCGGAGGCAATGATCAATCCGATGACGGCGATAACACCCCACCCCTGCCATAACAGCAGTCCCAGTAGCGTCAGGATGGTTATCTTCACCAGTGCCAGTTCAGTACGAATCCGGTCAACTGCTTCGAAATGGCGCTCCCGGAGCATCGCTACCTCGTCGCCCTGGCGCTTCAGTTCAAACCAGCTTCGTCGTGAGCGCTCCGGGTGAACCGACATCGCAGCGATAAACGTAGCGGCAACGAGCACCCACAGAAATAACAGAAGCGTTGTCATAAGATAACTATACTATATAATGGTAAGTGCTAAATCATCTCGAGAAAAACGGAGGAACGTGTGAGTAAGAAAGCTTGGATTATTTTTGTAGTGGTGTGTGTGGTCGTACTTGGATCACTAGTGTACTTATCCCGTGGCAATCAGGTAGACGTCAGTAAGGTCGATGAGACGAAGATCGTCGCTGCCAGTGACCTGAACGGCACTATCGCGGATCACGTCTTCGGCGCGAAAGACGGCAAAGCGACACTGATCGAATACGGTGATTTCCAATGCCCTGCCTGCGGTAGCGCATACCCGATCATCAAAGAAGTGAAGACCGAGTTCAAAGACCAGTTGACGTTCATCTTCCGCAACCTACCACTAACCAGCCTGCATCCGAATGCACGCGCGGGTGCCGCTGCTGCGGAAGCCGCCGGCCTGCAAGGTAAGTACTGGGAAATGCACGACATACTCTACGAAAACCAACAGACCTGGGGCAACAGTTCGTCAGAACAGCGCTTGACGCGATTCGAAGGCTACGCGAGCCAGATCGGCATCAAGGACATGGATAAGTTCAAGGCCGACATGAGCAGCAAAAACGTCGGCGATAAGATCAACTTCGACATGGCTCTTGCCAAGAAGGTCGGTGCGAACGCGACGCCAACCCTTCTGCTCGACGGCAAAAAGATCGAATCGGATATTTGGAGCGACCAGGCCAAGTTCAAAGCAGCAATCGAAGAAGCTCTGAAATAACCAACCACAAAACAAAAACCGCTCCGGTGCCATGGAGCGGTTTTTTCTTATACCCCGTTAAGACGTACAAGTTATTGAGCGATATATTCTTGCCATGCGGCAGGCACCACATCCACTGCTACCTTTTTGCGCCGGGAAGGCACAAACTCGATGGCTATTGGCATGAGGTTTTATTACACTCCTTAAATTTCTAAGATCACTTGTATTCGCGCCTTATTCGACCTTTTGCCCGATTCTGTTAGTGTTCCGGCGCGAAACACATAGATAATAGTATCAATTCATGCGTCGCACGTCAAGAGTACGCCATTCCGGCGTGTTTACTCCATATTAGAACAAGCGGAATCGTTTGGCAAGTACATACACAAGCAAAATCAAAACTGCCGTCGATGCGACGATGGCACCGTATGCCCATGGAGTGTCCTGGAACGGCAGTAGCACGTTCATGCCGTACATGCCGAAGAACACGTTTGGCAACGTGATTATGACCGTGAACGCGGTCAGCTTCTTGATACGCAGGTTGAGATTCGTGTCGGCGATCGTACTGTAGGCATTGCGGATACTCGTCAGTGTCTGCGTCAGTGATTGGACGCTTGCGAGCAGCTGTTTCATATGGAGCACGATGTCATCGATCGATTCGATATGCTCTTCATTCAAGTGATCCGCTTTGTTGTCCTTGAGGC
>CAZGAP010000005.1:22224-24281 GCA_964523935.1 uncultured Candidatus Saccharibacteria bacterium | reverse complement strand
GTCAGCATACTGGTGAGATTCATCGAATAGATACCCAGGTTGTCTTCGATAGTGACGAAATGGATGAAGTCACCGTTGTCGACCTCGTGTGTCCGGAGGCGGTGACCGATATCCTTGATGTACCGCCCTGTGCGCTGGATGCTCGCCTCATAATCGGTAACGATGGCCGTAAAGGTGGCAAGTAGCAGCCCGCTCCTATCGTCGGTCGTGACGTTCTGGGCGGCAGCGGCGATTTTCTGATCACTGATGGCATTGGTCAGCGAAAGCGACACGAAGGCCGAAGGTGTCACCGCGGCGAGAAGCGGCGCCGATTCGATCTCCCCGTGCTTGGTCCTGATGATCGATCGGAAGAAAACATATAGACCACCGTCACTCGTCTCGAGCCGTGGTAGCTCGTCTTTGTCCATCACATCCCGCAGGATATTGCGGTCAAGTCCGAACTGCTGGCTTAACTTGTCGAGCTCGGTTACCTGAGGCTGCTCGCCGTGCACCCATAACGTATCCTGATCGTTGTATCCGGATAGTTGTCTGAATGCCTCTTCAGGCGTGTGTCTGACGTAGTACTTGAGCATTATTCATAAGCAGTATAGCGCGTTTCGGACGACTATGCCATTCCGGGGGTGTCGTCGCTCTTCGCGGCTTTGAGCGGGCGCTCTTTGATCATGAAGACCAGGACGGCGGCGGCGAGCATCAGTACTGATGACACGATGAATATGCGCTGTAGGCTGTCGCTGAAGGCGATTACTACCTTGTCGGAATACGCCGTTTGCTCTTTACTGAAATCATCTACGACCTTCTCTTTGGTCGCCTCGGGCAGATTCACCACGCCTTGCTCGAAACCGTCGGTAACCTTCTGTTTCGTGTCAGGCATATTCAGATTAAGCAGCGTATTGGAATCATCCAGACTACCGATCGCACTCACGTCGGGGTTCTGCTTGAGGTTTTGCAGGTAGGCATCGCTCTGGATCGTCGAGAGTCCGCTCGTCAGCCCAGCCGTCAGCATGGCTCCGAACACCGCGATGCCGATCGTCGACCCGAGACTTCGGAACAACTGGCTGGAGCTGGTGGCGACGCCGAGCTCATGTTGGGCGAACTCGTTCTGTACCGCAAGGTTCATCACCGGCATCACGACGCCGAGTCCCGCGCCAAGGAATGCCATGATGATCGCTTCGTATAGGTAGCTACTGTCAGGCGTCAAGGTCGAGAGTAGGAATACCATGACGGTCGCAACGACAATACCGACCTGCATGAATATCTTGTATCGTCCTGTGCGGGAGATGATCTGACCCGACGTGATCGATGTCAGCATCAGACCGCCGATCATCGGCAGAAGCATCAGCCCGGATTCGGTTGGCGTTACCTGGAACACCTGTTGGTTGAACTGCGTCAGGTACAGGATCGAGCCCATGAAAGCCGCACCGAATAATGTCGCGATACCCATAATCAGTACGAAGTTGCGATTCTTGAAGAAACTGAGAGGAATGATCGGTTCCTTCGCGCGCCGTTCGGTCCGTATGAATGCGGCGATAGCGATAGCAACGACGGCGAACATGATTACCCGGAGTCCGGTAATGTTCAGGCCTGTCACATCCATGACATCCTTGAATATCTGCTCCGTGTTATCCACCGCAAGGACAAGCGTACCCAGCGCCAGTGCCAGCAGTCCGGCACCTGCGTAGTCCAGTACCGGCTTCCTATCGTGGCGCAGCGACGGACAATAGATCGTGATAAGGATGAACGTGATGATACCGACTGGAACATTAATGAAGAACGTCCAGCGCCAGTCCGTGACGACACCGAAGAAGGTATGGCCGTCGGTCAGCCAGCCCCCCAGAAGCGGTCCGATGACTGAAGATAATCCGAACACGGCCCCGAACAACCCTTGCCAGCGACCTCGTTCCCGCGCGGCGAAAAGATCACCGATGATCGTGAAGGCGTTCGCTGTGATAATACCGCCGCCGATTCCCTGAACCGCCCTCCAGGCAACTAGCTGATCGACGCTTCCCGAAAGACCAGACAAAAGCGAGCCTACGCCAAATATGGCTACGCCGATAAGC
>CAZGAP010000005.1:15375-22214 GCA_964523935.1 uncultured Candidatus Saccharibacteria bacterium | reverse complement strand
GTGCGTCGGCCGAACAAGTCAGACAACTTACCGGCGATCGGCACGGTGATAGTGGTCGTCAAAAGGTAGGCGGTGACAATCCAGCTGAGTGAGTCGAAGGCGTTGAATTCCTCGACGATCCTACCGAGCGCGGTCGCGATGATCGTCTGGTCCAGCGCTACCAAAAACAGGCTGGCCATGACCGACAGCATGATGATTACTTTTGAGCGCAACTCTAAGTGATGGTGCATGACTAGCCTATCCTTTTCTTCGAATCAATCTTCGAACTGTTCGTTTTTCTGCTTGAACTCACGGAAGCCTTCGATTTGCGCCGACATCTGTTCGACGAGATGTTCGAGCATATCCTCTTTCAGGAGGACGATACCGCTACCGTGCATGGAACCAAGAACGTAGAGACGATCACCGGGTTCGATATTCAGCTCTTCTCGGGCATCAGCAGGTATGACGACCTGTCCTTTGCTTCCGACCGTCGCCGTACCGTAGAGTTTTTTGTTACCTGGCATTCCCATAATTCAGTTTCCTTTTGTATTTATTGTATACCAAGTATGAAAAGTGTGTCAAGACATACTAAAAAACAGGGGAGAGAGCTCCCCTGTAAAGTATTTGCATGTGAGTGAATGAGTAAAGAGATTGAATTGAGTGAGATAGTGAATGAATAGTGGTCTAGTGATTCGGCAAAACGTTGGTCCACCTGAGTGGTTCGTACTTGATGTCGCGTGCTGTCGCGTTGCCTCGAACGGAAGGTGCCAGCCGTTCGGCGATTTTGTCGCTTAGCGCACGCAGCGGCGATGCTTTACGATCCTGAAAATCACGGATCTTTTTATCAACGTCGGTGGTGTTTGGGTCTATGGGTGTGTGCATGTACCTTATCCTCCTTGGTTTCCTCCTGACACATTTCAGCCAGTTAGTACCTAGTCTACTAAGCAATATGACTACCGACTGTTAACTATCTCACTATGGCCCCGTAATAATATTCATACGGTACATATGGTGTTACTATAGAGGTGTGGAAGACATAGCCAAACTGATTCCGACCAAGTCTACCAGACGTTCTATTAAGAAACGTTCTATTTTGATTTATCAAGGTGAAATCCCGCGCCAGGCTTACATCGTGCTTTCTGGCGTCTTCAAAGCGTACCGACTCGGCAACTACGGCGAAGAGCAGGTCGTTGGGTTCCGCACCAAAGGTGACGTGTTCCCGGAAACATGGCTGTTTGGCAAAACCTCGAGCGCGCTCTACTACTACGAAGCCCTCGAAGACTCAGAAGTCCTTACCGTTGAAAAACCCGTCCTACTCGCCCTCATCGAGGAGCATGCGGATATCAAAGAACGGGTATTCGACTACCTCGCGACCGGTTACACCGGCCTATTGATGCAGATCACGGCGCTCGAGCAATCACGCGCAGCCGAGAAGCTTCTCCTGATGATGTATTATCTGATGTTCCGCTACGGCAAACAGACGACCGCAGGCGTCTACCGTGTCGATTTGCGCCTGACTCATACCACCCTAGGCAGCCTGATGGGACTGACCCGTGAAACCACGACGATGGAACTGGGCAAGCTCAAGCGCAAGAAGGTCATCAATTATGACACGAAGGGATTCGTTATTTATCGCAACGAACTAGAGCGCCGCTTAGGCGACGAGAGTTTCAGCAGCATCCGCCTGCAGCATTCGGCTTAGTTAAGACTGTCTTTGACGATTTGTAGCAATTCACGTGGTGATGCCCACGCCTTCAGTACGTAACGGTCCGCACCTAGGCGGTACGCATCATCGATCTCATCCTGCATGTCGTAGTTACTAAACACGACCACCTTGATATCCGGGTGTTTGTTCTTCAAATCGAACTCTTCCAAAAAAGCGACGCCGTCCATGACGGGCATCCGAAGATCGAGGAGTATCATTTGAGGCGGACGTTCGCTCGCCATCTTCAACGCGTCCTTGCCATTGTGGGCCACCCTGACGTCATACTCAGCCTGCGTCAGCAGAGTTTGATAAATTTCAGCCAGCTCCGGCTCATCTTCAACTATGAGGATTGAATTTTTCTGATTTGATGTCACACTTTTCTCCAATACTGTACAAGTATACCGTATGTTTTAGGCTTAGGTATGAAAAATCTTACAATCTTCGAACGGTGACTTACATTTTCCGAGGCAATCGGACGGTAAACGTTGAGCCCTTCCCTTTCGTGGAAGTGACGCCGATCGAGCCGCCGTGAAGGATTGTCAGATGATGGGCAAGGTAGAGGCCAACCCCAGTACCGGTCACGAAATCGCTGCGGTCGTTGGCGATACGACTGAACTGTTTGAACAGTTTTGAGAAATCACCCTTCGCGATACCAACGCCGGTATCTTTGACCGTTAGGACCCACCTGGTACCGCGACGAACCAGCTTGATCGTTACCACGCCTCCGGGGGGCGTGTATTTGATGGCGTTACTAACAAGATTCTCGACCACCATCCATAGCATATGGCTGTCTCCGACAATCCATCCTTGCGGCGGCGCGCTGACTTGTAGCGCTACTTCTCCGCGCCGTGCTTGGTCACGTTGCTCGTCAATGACTTCACGTAGCATCTTGGCGATATCGAATTTGCGCTCACTCAGGACGATACGGCCCGTTTCCAGCTTCGCCATATGCAGGATGTCATTGATCACGTGCAGTTGCCGGTTGTTGCTGGCATACGCGCGCTCCAAGTAATCGCGCTGTTTGTCGGGTACGTCTCCGGCGAATCCTTGCAACACCATTCCTAGGTACTGCTTGACACCGGTCGCCGGTGTTCTCAGCTGATGCGACGCAAGAGATAACAGTTCGTCCTTCGCGAAGTTAACGTCGCGCTCTTTCTCGTATGTCAGGCGTTTGTAGCGGCTGCGTAGCATATACCCTGCGATACCGGCGAAAATCATGCCAAGGATGAGAACGCTCAGCAGAATGATATGCGGCATGTATGTCAGCGACCACGAGAGGATGTACGCGGAATCGAAAGTGAAGACGAAGACCAGTTTCTTGCCGTAGTAATCGATTTCCTGCCTAGCGACATGCGTCATCGAGTCGGTGTTCGTGCCACCTTGGTAAAGCAGGTTTTGCGGCGAGGCGTCACCAAGATAGACGGCAACCTTGGTGTGTGACATGTCGACATTGCGAAACGCCTCACCAAAGAAAATGTCACCTCGGAAAAGGGCTATCGTATATCCCTTGAGAGCCAACAATCGTTCTTCGGGAGTGGTGCGAGGGAACGTTTGATCATAAAATGGCGAAAACATCAGGAACCCTGTTTTAGTGTCGTGTACACCTTCTTTGGTCGAGAACGAGTCTGGGACCGGGTCGCTTATTCCCATCGCGCCATTTTGAGCCGCCTGCCTCAAAGAGGACTTGATTTGAGGAATGTCGCCAGCATTCACGCCAATCGCGCGTTCGGTAGCGACCGTCTTTGGGCTAACATAAGCAATCCTCTGATCTTGTGGGCTACTGCCGAAACTAAGACCAAGCGCTTCCATACCGGGAAAATTCTTCTCTAGGTCATAAACTCCGAGGAACGACTGCCAGGAGCTATCGTCGATAGTACCCGGTTCGATCCTCGCCGACTGCAATCTACCTGTACTCCCCCATAGCAGATGAGAGTATGAATCAAATATGCCATTTACCCGGAGATTGTTTTCCCGGAGCCTGTTCGTGATCGCCTTGCCGCGCGACCCTTCTATGTTGACGCTTGCCAAGCTGTACCCGATCAGCGCGACGATAATCGAAAGTGCGACGATGACGAGCGGCAGGGTCGCATACGACAAAGTCGGCCATCGCATGACCGTCGTTGATTGAAGGTTTTTGATTGAACGTTTAGGATGGGGGCGTTTCACAAAGTATATTCCTGCTCTCCACTATAGTTGCGTGACTGGAGCGGGTCAACCGACCAACAAAAGGGGTCGCGTGATGCGACCCCGTTGCTAGTAGGAAAATTACGCGTGATGCGGGCTGCCGCCACGGAATGCTCGTACGATCGCAAGGAGAATGATGGCGCCGAGAATAGCGACGATGAGACTACCAAGAGTAAAGCCTTCCATCTCCATGCCGGTAAGCATGCGCATGATAAAGCCTCCGATGAACGCACCGATAATACCGACGACGATATTAGCTACGGCACCCATCTGGGCATTCGTACCCATGATCATTGAAGCAATCCATCCGGCAAGCGCACCGAATAAAATCCATAATACCAAATCAATTACCATCTTACTGTTCCTCCTTGTTAAGTAATGACAACACTACTATAACGTTAACCGCGGACAGAAAATGTGAAAATTGTTACAAGGTTCAACCTTACCAACAAGGTTTAATTAGCTTTATACGTCAGCAGTACATTACCAGACGCATGGGCTGTCGTGTCCGTCAGCATGAACTCGTACGGATGCTTGATACCCTGGAACAAAGGTGTTCCCTCGCCGAGTACGGTAGGATTGACCATTATCCTTATTTCATCCAGAAGATTTTCCCGGAGCAGCGTGACACAGAGGTTCGAACTTCCGAGCACCGCGATATCCTTACCGGGTGCCTGCTTGAGTTGCATGATTCTTCCGACGACGTCTTGGCTGATTTCCACGTTTTGCCATTCATTGGCCACTTCACTGTTCGTAAAGACGACCTTGTAGAGCTCATTCATACGCCGTGCGGTTTCCGGATCGGAGCCGGTCGCTTCGGCACTTGGCCAGTACTGAGCCATGAGGTCGTATGTCCTTCTGCCAAACAGAAGCGTGTCGACTTCGTCCAGTTGCTTGATAGCAAAATCATTGAACTCGATATTGTCGGCATTGTGCCAGCTGATGTCGTGGTCGGCACCCTCGAAATAACCGTCAAGGGACACCATCATAAATAGGAAAATGTTACGCATGCGCCTATAGTACCTCGCCTCAATGTCCTCGCGCAAATAGCATAAATATTATATACTGGAGCCACAAGGAGTAACCGCACAACCTATCATGAATGCGAGACATATAGGTAAGAACTTACGAGTAGGCTATGTGACCGCCGCAATGCTCATATCCGTCATTATCGCCGCGGCAGCTCATTCGCCCGTAGCGGGCGCGCTCGGTCTCCCAGATGTCCTCCGGGTCGACCTGCCAGTCGGCGAGACAGCTCTTGATTCGGTCGTCAGCCCTCTCACCGATACAACCAATAAGATTCTGCCTGTCGATATCACTTCGACACCCTCAACGCTTGGCGCCCAGGTAACCCTTCCTGTTCTTGGCGCTTCCGATCAGCCCGCATCCGTGAGCGCTGGCTTGGATATCCCCATCGTCCCGCAAGTAGTCAACGCCGCAACAGATGCCATCACACCCCTCGCAAGCAGTCCGACAGGACAATCCCGCAGTCCGTCGCTTCGTACGTCACCGCTTCAGAACGTCGCTCCTGTCGCCCCCGTGCAGGATGACACCGACCAGACTTCGCCGCAAGAAGGGATTAGCACGGCAAGCACCACTGATGAAAGCCGCCCTGCCGCGAGTAGCACCACAGCAAAAAACACGCCCATGCCACTGTCGCCCGTCATCCTCGGCGTTGCCAATTTCTTCGGCAACGGTATTCCGGGCGGTGTTCAAACGCTTATCGACGTCAGTAATGACCGTCCCGTCAACTTCACGCCCATCATTATCAGTCTGATCATTTTCGTCGCGACCCTGGCCGCACTGTTCGGTGCCGTATATATCATCGATCACACCACTATCATACATAGTGGCAACGGACGCCTGTCACAGTTCGCGCAGGCACATGACGTCGCACAGATCGCTTCGGTGGCAATCGTGAGTGCCGGCGCCGTCCTTGTCGTTCTTTTCCTTGTCATGAAACCTTTTTAATCCCTTCGCATTTCAGACTAGGGACCACTGCTTTTGTGTGTCATAATGAGTGTGTATTCCAGGGCATAGCCCCATTCACATAGACATCCGTTAACGAACCGCCCGACGAAAGGCATATATGTCATCACCACTGAACTTCACTATGATCACCGACGAACTCGTCGCTACGCTCCTACTGAGCGGCGCGTCCTTCTTTTTCGCGATGTTACTAACCCCGCTCTACACGTACGTCGCCTACCGTTTCAAGTTCTGGAAGAAACAGCGTCAGACGAGCACGACGGGCGAGAAATTACTCGTGTTTACCAAATTGCACAAAGAGAAATTCAAACGCAACATCCCAACCATGGCCGGTATCATTGCCGTCATCGCGGTAACCGCAGTCACGCTTGGGTTTAACCTTGATCGCGCCCAGACATGGCTGCCGTTGGCCGCCCTCGTCGGAGGCGGAGCAGTCGGACTGCTCGATGACATCATCAACCTGCGCGGTGCTGGTACCGGTGTCGCCGGGCTCCGTTCAAGTTTGAAATTCATTCTCATTACCGTCCTGGGACTGGTATTGGGCTGGTTCTTCGCATACAAGCTAGGATTCGACACCGTATTCGTGCCTTTCATTGGTGACATCGCCCTCGGCTGGCTCATGGTACCCGTCTTCGCCTTCGCGGTCGTTGCGACAGGCAATGCCGTTAACATCAGCGACGGTCTGGACGGCCTTGCGGGCGGACTTCTGTCTTCGGCATTCAGCGCATTCGGTGCCATCGCTCTCCTTCAGGGACAGTTTATGCTCGCTGGCTTTTGCTTCACCGTCGTCGGCGCGCTACTCGCATACCTATGGTTTAACATCTACCCTGCCCGGTTCTTCATGGGTGATGTCGGTAGTTTCGCGCTCGGTACTAGCCTGGGCGTCGTGGCGATGTTAACCAATTCGTTCTTCCTATTGCCCGTCATCGGTATTTTGTTCGTCGTCGAGGCCGGCTCAAGCCTCATTCAGATAGCCAGCAAG
>CAZGAP010000005.1:12853-15323 GCA_964523935.1 uncultured Candidatus Saccharibacteria bacterium | reverse complement strand
CGTGTATTCCATCGCAAAATCTTCATATCGGCACCAATTCATCACCATCTTGAGGCGGTCGGGTGGCCGGAGACGAAAGTCACCATGAGGTTCTGGGTTATCGGCCAGGTATTCGCTGTCATCGGTATCATACTCGCCCTGACCGGCGGCTATATCCCTACTCTTTAGAACTTATTCCGTAACGGTGATGCCGTTCCAAAATGCAACGAAATCAGTGAAGTCTTTTTTGACGATGTCGATGGAGCCTTCTTTCGGCTCCGGATAATACCAGGCACCGAAGTCGTTTTTCTGACCATCAACCGTAACGTCGTAATAACTAGCCTCACCTTTCCAATGACACACCGTGTGGTGGTTGCTGTCTTGGTAAAACTCTTTTTTCAAGGACTCCGGTGGGAAGTACCAGTTTCCTTCGATACGAATGAGATCGTCCTTTGGTGCTTCCGCGACGACGACACCGTTCCATATAGCTTTCATATACTTAGTATAGCACCTTGCTCGGTGCACACCTACCCGCTCTAGGGAAAAATCGCCTCTCGGATTATAATAAGGAGACACATGCACCGACCGGCAACCGAAACAGATCATGTTACCCTTCTCAATGAAGTGATCAACGGTTTTTTCGAACGGTCCATAGACTATGCGACCAAAATCGATCCGTCATACCGTTACCTCTGGGAATCACTGTACGGCCTGATCCGTTCAGGCGGCAAAAAGCTCAGACCAAAAATGGTCATCATGGCGTACGAAGCGTTCGGTGGTGATGACGTCAAAAAAATCGTGCCCGTCGCCGCGGCGCACGAACTGCTGCACTTCTGCCTCCTGATTCATGACGATGTCATAGACCGCGACTATGTGCGCTATGGCGTCGCGAATATCGCCGGTGTCTACAAAATCGCGTACTCGCAGTACGTGGCATCACCCGACGATCAGACGCACTACGCCCATAGCGCCGCGATCCTCGGCGGGGACCTCATGCTCTCCGGCGCACACCAGCTGATCGCATCAAGTAACCTGACCGACGAAGATAAGATGCTCGCACAAGGCTACCTGGCGCAGAGCACGTTCGAAGTCGCCGGAGGTGAGCTGCTGGATACAGAACTCAGCTTCGCCCCCTACGATAACGGCGACGCCCTGAAAGTCGCGAAATATAAAACAGCAAGCTATTCCTTCGTCTCGCCACTGATGACGGGCGCATCCCTGGCAAACATAAGCGACGACCAGAAAATCACACTGCATTCGTACGCTTCATCACTGGGCATCGCGTACCAACTGGTCGACGATCTGCTTGGTATTTTCGGCGATGAGGAGCAGACGGGTAAATCAACTTCAAGCGACATCGTCGAAGGCAAGCGGACATATACCATCGAAGCGGCGATGGAGCGTCTCTCGGATGGCGACAAAGGCATGTTCCTTACGTCATTCGGCAACCCGCAGGCATCTGCCATGGAGGTTGAAACAGTGAAACAGCTGATCGAAAAATCGGGTGCGAAGGAAGAGACCGAACGCAAAATCCATGAGTACGCCGCTGAAGCCGAACGAGCTCTCGACGATCTGGCACTGCCGGCCAAGCATCATGATGCATTCAAAGCGTTCATCACCAACGTTACGGAACGGGTTTTTTAATGGATTTATACACGCGTGTCGCCTACGAAAACAGTCGACACCTGACCCTCCGTTACTCGACATCATTCGGCATCAGCAGCAGGTTCTTCGGCAAAGATATCCGCTCCGACATATACGCGATCTACGGACTGGTACGTATCGCCGATGAAATCGTCGATACGTACAAAGGCACCGACGCGCGTGCACAGCTGGACGATTTCGAACGCCAGACATACGCTTCGCTCGCCAGTGGCTATAGCACCAACCTCATCATCCACGCATTCGCGCAGTCCGCACGGAAATACGACATCACGAAGACGCTTATCGCGCCGTTCTTCGAAAGCATGCGGATGGACCTCAGCCCGCAAACATATCGGACGAAGGATTACGAGCGGTACATCCATGGATCCGCCGAAGTCGTCGGTCTCATGTGCCTGAAAGTCTTCGTTGCTGGTGACAAGAAAGTCTACGACGAGCTTTCGCCGGGAGCCTCATCGCTTGGCGCGGCCTATCAGAAAGTGAATTTCCTCCGCGACATGGCCGCCGATTACAAAGAGCTCGGACGCTTATACTTTCCCGGCGTATCGTTCGAAACGTTCGACGAGGCCGCGAAGAACGCCATCATCTTGAACATCAGGAATGACTTCAAACATGCTCTCGCATCGCTGCGCAAACTACCGGTATCCAGCCGCAAAGCCACGATGATGAGCTATACGTATTACACTGAACTGCTCAACCGCCTCGAGCGTACACCGGCTGAAACGATCAAGCAGCGACGCATCCGCGTGCCGTCACGGCGCAAGTTCACGTTAATGATTCGCACGGCGGTTCTGAAAGGGCAGCAGTCGTGAGTCAGAAGGTCGTGATC
>CAZGAP010000005.1:8156-12802 GCA_964523935.1 uncultured Candidatus Saccharibacteria bacterium | reverse complement strand
GAGAAGAACTCGGATCCGGGTGGACGAGCCGGTCTGCTCAAAACGAAGGGCTTCACGTTTGATACCGGCCCGTCGTGGTATCTTATGCCGGACGTGTTTACCCATTATTTCTCACTGTTCGGCAAATCGATCGAGCGCGAAATAGATCTCGTCCAATTATCACCCGCATATAAAGTGTTCTTCGAACGTTACGAACCCGTCACGATCACAAGCGACCCGGACACCGATGCGGCAACGTTCGAATCGATCGAACCGGGATCTGGCATGAGGCTGAAGGATTACATCCAAAAAGGTGATGAGATATACCAGCTGGCACTCAAACATTTTCTGTACACCAATTTCACCTCTGTGCGTGACCTCACTAAAAAAGATGTCCTGCGCCGCGGCCACGTCATGACGCGCCTCGCCTTCACGCCTATCGACAAATACGTCAGCCGTTTCGTTAGCGACAAGCGACTCAAGCAGATACTGGAATCCCCCATGGTCTTTCTCGGTTCTTCGCCGTTTTCAGCTCCCGCCATTTACAGCCTCATGAGCGCCCTGGATTTCCGCGAAGGCGTGTACTATCCGAAGGGCGGCATCTACACTATCATCGAAAAACTGGTCGAGATTGGTACCGGCCTCGGTGTCACGTACCAGTACGACGCACCTGTGGCACGCATCGTGACGGACGGGCGTGAGACGACTGGCGTAACGCTTGCGAGCGGCCAACACATTAGTGCCGACATCGTCATTTCCAACGCCGATCTGCACTTCACCGAAACGAAACTGCTCAGCGCCGAAGACAGGTCATACCCTGCGCAGTACTGGGATAAGCGTGAAGCCGGACCGAGCGCGCTACTGATGTATCTCGGCGTCAAAGGAGCGGTGCCTGAACTCGAGCATCATAATCTGTTTTTTGTCGATGAATGGAAGCAGAATTTCGATGATATATTCCATGATAAAAAGCTCCCCTGGCCAGCATCGCTCTACATATGTAAACCAAGCGCGACAGACTCGACGGTGGCACCGAAAGGTCACGAGAACGTCTTCGTGCTCGTGCCGCTGCCTGCCGGCGCACCGATTGATGCGGCCAAACTGCCGAAGGTTGCCGACAAGTATTTGTCGCTGATCGAAAACAAGCTGCATATAAAGGACTTGCGTAAGCGTGTCGTCGTGAAGGAGGTCTTCGGACCTGGCGATTTCACAGATAAGTTCAATGCCTGGCAAGGGACGGCTCTCGGTCCTTCGCACATCCTCCGCCAGAGCGCCTTTTTTCGCACTCCCAACAAAAGTCGCAAAATCAAGAACCTGTACTACGTCGGCGGATCGACGACACCTGGCATCGGCCTACCTATGTGCCTCATCGGAGCGGAGCTGGTATACAAACGACTGGCCGGTGACAAGCGGGGTGGTCCGATACAAAAAATCCATCGCCTCACAGGAGGTAAACGGTAATGGAATGGCTGTATCTTGCCGCGCTGAGCGTATCGATCGCAGGCATGGCGATCATCGACCGGCGATACAAGCTGGCGTATTGGCATGATCGCCGCAGGACACTTCTGACGCTAGGTATCGCCGTCGCCGTTTTTATCATCTGGGATATTCTCGGTATAGCGCTCGGTATATTTTTCCATGGCGGCAGTCAGTTCACTCTACCATACCGGCTCCTGCCTGAATTTCCTGTCGAAGAGCTGTTTTTCCTCGTCCTGCTTTGCTACTGCACGCTAGTCATATACCGGGGAGCTCAGAAATGGTAGCGACGTATCTTATCTTGAACGTGCTGTTCATCGCCGCAGTCTGTCTACTGGCATGGACGAAACCTCGCAAGCCAGGCAGGGCGTTCATCGTGACATTCACCGCGCTGATCGTACTGACGGCGGTCTTCGATAACATTATCGTCGGTCTGTCGATCGTTGGTTATGACCCCGCCAAAATACTTGGCATAAAGGTTGGTGTCGCTCCGATCGAGGATTTCATGTATGCGGTTCTTGCCGTCTTGCTGGTGCCGATCGTCTGGCATAAGCTAGGAGGCACACATGCGAAGTAACATCATGAAACTCCTGCTTATATCCCGCCCGGTTTCGTGGCCGAACACCGCCTATCCGTTCGCGGCCGCGTTCCTTGTGACGGGCGGAACGCTCAACCCGACATTCTGGGTGGCGACACTCTACTTCCTCATCCCTTACAACCTGTTGATGTACGGGGTCAACGACGTGTTCGATTACGAATCGGATATCCGCAACCCACGCAAAGGTGGCATCGAAGGCGCGAAGGAACAAAAAGCCTTCCACCCGGTCATCCTTTGGGCGGCCATCATCAGCAACGTACCGTTCATCGTCTGGCTATTGGCGACGGGGTCGCTCGCTGCGAACGTGACGCTCGTCGCCCTGGTCTTCTTCGTCCTGGCGTATTCCGTCGCCGGACTCAGGTTCAAGGAAATCCCCGTACTGGATTCGATGACAAGTAGTATTCATTTCGTCGGGCCTATGGTCTACGCGATGGTCATCACCGGATTCGAACCGGCGTTCCTGCCGTATGTCCTATCATTCTTTTTATGGGGTGCCGCCAGCCACGCGTTCGGCGCCGTACAGGATATCATTCCCGATCGCGAAGGTGGACTTGCGTCCATCGCGACGTTCCTTGGCGCACGCACGACGACACGGCTGGTGTTCCTGCTATATGTGCTGGCTAGGATCATCTTGTTTTTTCAAGGGCTTCCGGCTGCGATCGTCGGTGCCGCGGGATTGGCGTACGCCGCGATCGTCTTTCCGTATCTACACAGTACCGACCAGACTTCAGGTGATGCCAACAAGGGCTGGCGCCGCTTCATTTGGCTGAATCTTTTTACCGGTTTCATCATTACCATGGTGCTAATTTTGCACGCATGGCCAATGCTCTAGGTTTACGAGTTACCACCTTATTCATCGGGTATGGTCGCAGGTGCCGCATGTCTTTATACTAGGTATATGCAGTTCAGCGAACACGAGAAACAACTAATGGCACTAGACGCCGACATGGCGCGATTGATCAAAAGTAATGGTACGCTGAGCCACCCCGCCCGCGACGACTACTTCGCATCACTTGCCAGCTCGATCATCGGGCAGCAGATTTCGGTCAAAGCAGCCGCGAAAATCCTCGAACGTTTCACCGCTACGACTGATATGAATCCCGAAGCCGCAGCCTCACTTACCGAAGAGGAATCGAAGGCGATCGGGTTATCGGGCCAGAAATACAATTATATCCGTGACCTTGCGGAGCACTTCGTCCAGGACAGTATGGTGTTCAATCATCTTGATACGCTGAGCGATGACGAGGTAATCTCGGAATTGACGCGCATCAAAGGCATCGGTACCTGGACCGCACAGATGTTCCTCATGTTCACGTTGGTACGCATGGATGTCTTCGCACCTGATGACCGCGGCTTACAGCTCGCCGTCCAGAAACTGTACGACCTCCAGGAAGTGCCTCCTCGTTCGGAACTGGTCACGATCGCGACCAAATGGTCACCGTACCGGACGGTCGCGAGCTGGCACTTGTGGCAGTCGCTCGAGAATACGCCAGCCGGCTAGGCTTCAAAGCTATCTTGGTACGCTTTGCGAATAACGGCCGTTAGAGCCTCTTGGTCAATATCGGCAAGCTTGTTGATGTAGATGCAGCCTTTTCCGATTTTATGTTTGCCAACCTTTTCAAGGTCGGACTCGTATTTCTCGGCCGTGACGGTGATATAGAGCGATAGCTTACCCTTTCGAGGGCTGAAACCGATTCTCATCCAGTCTCCTGTCCTGCCCGAAGCGTAGGTATACCGCCTCACGCCGAAACCTATGATGCTTGCGCCCCACATCACCGGCGGTTCGCCGGATACGTCAGACATGATAGTCGCCAGCACCTGGCTGTCCCGCTGCTGCTCTTCATCGAGCGTTGAAAGAAAATCGATGACGCTACTGTCGTTGGCGACGGTTTTGTTCGTTGTCATGCAATTATTTTAGCAGCTTGGGAGCTATAATAGGGCATATGACTATCCTCATTTTTGGCGCGAACGGCAACGTAGGCAAACTGCTCGTGGCGCATGCCCTCGAGCAAGGCTTTGATGTCAAAGCGTTCGTTCATCAGCACAATGATCTACCCGAGCATCCCCGATTGCGCATCATAAGCGGCGACGTGTCCAATGCCGATGACGTCAGTGTCGCCATGGAAGGCGTAGACGCGGTGCTCTCAGTCCTGAGTAGCTGGAAATCGAAACGCCATGACGTATTATCGGTCGCAATGGAACGCATCGTTCCCGCGATGCAAAAACATGATGTCAGCCGTATCATTTCACTGACTGGCGCCGAGGCGCGAGTCGGCGGTGATTCGTTATCGCTCATCCACCGTTTCGCCCATGCAGCACTCAGTCTGATTTCCGGTGGCGTATTGCGTGACGGCGAAAAGCATATCGAACTGCTCTCGAGAAGCGGTCTCGACTGGACCGTTCTCCGCTCCCCCGTTATGACGTCTTCCAATCATGAGGTTTACAACCTGTCCGATCGACGCCCCCTGCCGTGGGTCAGGATCAGCCGGAATGCCGTCGCCAGCGCCATGATCGCGCAGCTCAGTAGCGAACATCTGTCGCAACAGGCGCCATTCATCGCATAACGGTATAATGGATATATGACAAACGACAAATA
>CAZGAP010000005.1:0-8146 GCA_964523935.1 uncultured Candidatus Saccharibacteria bacterium | reverse complement strand
CCCGCGGCGACCTTTATGAATTCCACCAAAAAATCGGTCATGCCGATGAGATGTTCGCCGAAGCGGCTGACAAACTGAAAAAAGCCGGGCACGATGAACTTGCCCGCAAGATCATGACGGAAGTTGCCGGGCGTAACGTTCTGGATGGTCGCTGGACATTCCAAATCATGGACGAATTCGACGAGCTGTACTACCAAACGGTGAAATCCGCCGAAAAATCCGTGCGCGACGAACTGCTCGAGGGCAAAAAGCATGTCTTCGAATCAGAACTCAAAGAAAAAACCCGGACACATGGTCGTCCGGGTCACGCATCACGCCCCTAGGCGACGTTTAGGCGGCTTTTTCCACTGGCGCCTCGCTTAGCTGCGCCGGCTCACCGAACTTCTCCACGTATTCCTGTTTGATCGCGTTGATTTCCGCTCGCAGGCTGGCTTCTTCTTCGGCGTTCTGCCTGTCCATTTCGTCCAGATCTATGTTTGATAATTCTATATTATCACTTTGACTCATGATGTACTCCTCATCTGATTACAAGCGTATCGCTGTTTTTTTGGGAGTCGCTACTTTGCCAAGGCAGTTGCTTCTTTCGAGTGACTTCGCTTAGCTCTATTATAGTCCTTTCACGTAGGAATGATAGAGGGCTGTAATAATTCTTACTGATAGACCGGCCTATGATGTGCTGAGATTCGACAGCAACGTCACATTGCTTTTGTTGCTGCGTATGTAACTGCGCAGTATCTTGTACGTATCGATGTCAAAGCCGTTCTTGAGCCGTTCGACATACGTACTACCATCCTCAATAGCCGTCATGTACCCCTTGATTACCCACTGGTCGATGATCAGCGCTTTCGTCTCCGAAATCTTTACCGCCAGCTCGCCCTTGAACGGCCATGTCTCTATCTTACTGCGCTCAAGCGCATACTCGACACGCCTATTGTATTTGTCGACCGGCTCTTCGCCGACGCACGCCCCCTTGCAGATACCTAAGTGGTAGCGGAAACACGCGCCCTTTGATTTCTCAAGATCCATCAGCTTCGGGCACAGGTCGAACGTTTTGACGAGCGACTCCAAGCGTGCCTTTGCCTGCGTTTTGGTCGTATAGACGCCGTATATGCTCTCCAGGTCGGTTTCGTCGGACAAGTCTTTGTTTTCCAGCGCCATCTTAAGGTAGCCACTGTCGTCGTACCGCCTGACAAGCACCGTTTGCTTTGTCTGTCGTCGTAGCAGGCGGTTATGGACCGGCTGTAGCTCCTTCACCTTGGCGGATTCGAGCAGCAACGCTTCGATTTCCGTCTCGGTCTGGATGAATGATACGTTATGACTGCCCTGAGACAGTTTCATTTCTTTGGCGATGCGCGTATCGCTACTGAAATGACTCATGACACGCTGGCGCAGATTGACCGACTTGCCAACATAGAGCGGTAGTCCCTGTTCGTCCTCGAATATATACACGCCTGGCGTCTGCGGGATAGTGGCGAACGTCTCTTCTTTGAGGTTCGGTGGCAACGTTTTCGTTTTGAATTGCACGGCCATGGTCGCATGAAACGACTCAATACCTTTGTCGTCGATAGCTAGTTTGGTGAAATCATAAATCGCTTTGGCATCATCGTATGCCCGGTGACGGCCGTTCACCGCGATACCGTGCCGACGGATGATTTTCTCCAGTGAATGACCGCGGTGCTCCGGATACATCGCACGTGACATACGCACGGTACAGAACAGTTTCGGACGGAACGAGTAACCGTTCGCTTCCAATTGCCGCTTCACGAAGGAGTAGTCGAACCGGACGTTATGCGCGACGAAAATCGCCCCCTCCATGATGCGGTGCAGATCGGCGGCGATGTCGTCGAAATACGGCGCACTGACCAGGTCGTTGTTAGTGATACCCGTCAGTCGGGTAATCCAGTGTGGAATCGGTGACCCTGGGTTTACCAGCGACGTGTACTCGTCGACTACTTCGCCGCCCTCCACGCGGATAACGGCAATCTCGGTGATGCGTCCCCGCTCACCATTCCCTCCATTCGTTTCGATGTCCACGAACACCGCAGGTCTCTCAAACATACTTACTATTTTAGCGCTTACGGCAAATAGATTGAAGAGCAATAAAGAGAACACCCCCGTCCGCGGTAGCAGACGAGGGTGTCGGTCGGGGTGATGGCGTTCAGCGGGTGCGGGTGCGCTTGCGGCGCTTGTTGCGATTCGGCTCTCCGATGACCCATGACAGCATGGTTCCGAAGAGTGCGATCATCGCGCCGATTCCAAGCATGGTGTCGTTGTTGGCGCTGTTGGCGACAAACAGGACACCGACCAGGATGCAGGTCACCGCCACGGCCACACGGATCGCGATGATCTGGCGGCGCGGCAGGTTTTCGATGAATGACATTTTATCCCCTTCCGGGATGTACGACTGATGGATGCGTGGTCTGACCATGACAAGCGTCAGTTGGTGTCATTATAGCATAAGTGTAATAAAATGTCAATTAGTGTACGTCATCCCACAGGAGCGTCACCGGAAGCCGTTTCATCTGTCGCTGCGGAAATGGATAGCTGTCCGCCAGGTTTCGAACCGCTTCACGAAGCCCCGCGCCTTCTCCCTGGAAGACTCCGCCTCCCACGTCGTAATCGCGCAGAGAACTGGCAATGACCGAATCGGCGCCTTGATGAATCCTCAGGTCACCCTGGCCCACAATGAAATCAAGCTGGGTTGGCGCACCGGTAATACTGAGGGGAGAGACGGACGATTCAGGAAGCTCATCGGGGTCGACGAATTCACGGGATTTTTCCATCTGGTACGTATAGACACACCGTAGCAGTGCCTGGTCGGCGGTGTTGCCCCGGCCATACCCGACACGGAGCGTCATGTCATCAAAAATGGGCATTTTCAAAAGTCCGGCTACCCGTTGCTCGCGGGTAGTGTGCCACATGGTTTCGCTGAGGACCGCATGCCCGATCGCAAGCGCGCGTTCAACGCTGCCGACGACGTCGACTTTCTCTAAATCAATTCTTGCTCCCAGTGATCTGACTCTATCTGACATACTGTCTTCCAGTATGAGCAAAGCGCGCAGCAGGCGCAACCATAAGGAACATTAGCGTGATTGCAGTGCGTCCAGCGCGACCGCCATCGCGGCGAAAACTCGCCAATCCTGCGCCGTATATGCTTGATCGCTCACGTCCAGTTGGTAGTGGTCGCGAAACAGCGTCGTCTTGCGGTACATGCCCACCTCTTCGCCGTCTGGCGTACGGAACGAGAAGTGGTAGCGGATAAAGCCGGTCAGCAGATCAAGAAGTTCACCAACGAACGGGATCCAACCGACAAAGCGACGGGCAATCGCCAGAAGCTGATTGCTTTCGCTGACCGTCAGCAGCGTATTGTCCTTCGTGTCCAGCATATCCCACGTGCTATTGAGTAGCGATTTGCCGAACTGCTTTTTAAATGATCCAAGCAGGTTGCCGTCGGCATCCTCGACGAAGTACTTGCCATGCACGTCCATGACCTTTTCGGCACGAAACGTAAAAACGACCGTATCCTTGGATGAGTCGTTGAAAAAACTGACCTTTTCCTTGAACGCCAGTCGTTTCTGTTCGGCAAACGCGACGGTTTTACCTTTGTCGCCATTTTCGTTTACTTCGAAGATCTCATACCTGTTTACGAATGCCGTGATTTTCTGTTCGATGATAAGTCGTGGTTTCATGTCACTTCATTATACAGGCCGTTACATTTAACCAACAGCGCGGTAGTGCTCGAGCGCCGCTTCACGGGCCTCTTTATGGCTGACTATCGGCGCCGGATAGTCCTTGCCGATGATACACCCTGCCTGTTCCTGCACGTCATCAGGCATCGTCCACGGTTCCGACAAATACTTGTCGGGTACGTTCTTGAGCTCTGGCACATAGCGACGCACGTATGCACCGTCCGGATCGTACTTGTCACGCTGCGACGAAGGATTATACAGCCGTCGGTAAACGGGCGCAGGGTCAACACCCACGCTGGCGATCCACTGCCAATTGCCATTGTTGTTAGCCTGGTCCCCATCGATTAGCATGTGCATAAAATACCCTTCGCCAAGCCGCCAGTCCAGCCATAAGTCTTTCACCAGGAACGATCCGACGATCAAGCGGGCACGGTTATGCATCCAGCCTTCTGTGTTCAGCTGCCTCATGGCAGCATCGACTGCTGGGTATCCCGTTCTACCTTGCTGCCAAGCCGTAAGGTGTTCGGTGTCGTTATTCCATTTGAGCGCACGGTATTTGTCTTGGAACTCGTACCGGGAGTTCGACGGGTTGTGGTAAAGGATGTAATGATAAAATTCCCGCCACGCGAGCTGCCGGTGCCATGCCCTCGCACCTTCACCGTCCGGTAGCATCGATTCCACTTCGAGAGGGCTCAAACAGCCGAAATGAAAATACGCGCTGAGCCGCGAAGTCCCGTCTTTGCCCATGTCATTGTTCGAAATATGATAGTCCTCGATATCACCATCAAGAAAACGTTGCAAACGTCTGCGGGCTTCCGTCTCCCCGCCTTTGATAACATTCGAGGACAGATCGACGGCATCAGTCATGTCCGCGACACTTGGTATATCTCCCGCATGCATGCCGTCCGGCAGCGCAAGCGAGCGCGGCGTCTTCGCGATGTCTCGCCGACCGACGTCCGACCATACCCGCCAAAACGGCGTAAAGACCTTGTGCCACGAGCCGCTTTTCGTAGTGATCTTGTCTAGCCCGCTGACGATCAACCTGCCGGGGAATCCACGGACTTCAAGGCCTCTAACCTTTTCAGTGAGCGTCATTTCAACGGACTCGTCCCTGCGAAGAGCAAGCGGGGAATAGTCGGCAGTGTAGTATAGTGCATCAGCGCCCGTCTGCATGGCAAGTTCTACCAAGACTTCGATAGGGTCGCCTGATCGCACCACCAAATCAGCGCCACGCTCGCGCAGCCCGTGTCTCAGGTCCACAAGGCACTCGAGCAGAAATCGATTACGGTTCGATCCTCTATGACGACCCTTCACTATCGACGGGTCAAAAATGAAGACCGGGACCACATGATTGGCCGATTCGGCTGCTTTGGCGAGGGCGGGATGGTCATGAACGCGCAGATCGTTCCTGAACCAGACGATGACCGTGCTCACGAAGTCTTTTGGACCTCGCTCATGAGTTTCAAGACATCATTGCCTGATTTATGCTCGATGATGATAGCCGGATTGTTTTTACTGCCGTATCGCCGGACGCTTTTGCCGTTGGTCGACAGCATCGTCGGCTCTAGATGTACCGATACCACACGGCCTTGAGCAACGCCGTTTCCCCACTTCCATGCCACATGATCACCTGGTTTCATAGTTTGTTCCTTCATCGATTATCGTTTTTTATCGTTACTAGAACAGGCTGGGCTTCACGCATGAAAATCTCCGCCGTTTTCGGTCCGACTCCTTTTAGTTTTTGTAGTCTGTTTATGAATTCTTCGTCGCTTTTGCATGCGTCGTACATGTTAAGCAGATTCCCGTGATAGTCACGCACGAGCGTCCGCGCCATTTCGATCATATTGTGCGCGGTCGATTCATCATAGCGTCTGTAATCGCCTTCGCCTAGTAGCTGGACGATCTGTTCACGCGAGTGCCCCGCTATTTTTTTCGGCGAATCGATACCGTGCTTCATGAATACTTCCCATGTCCGATGAGCGACACTTTGCTGGATACGTTTGCCGAACAAATAAGAAGCGAGGAACCATTTGAACAATTCCCGCTCTTTTCTTTCGACCTTCATTCCCAGGTCATCGGCAGTTATAGTGGTTTGGGCCATGTATAACAGCCTCCTTTCCAACCTTAGTATGGGAAATGACGGCCATATTATCGGTAAGATAACTTACAAAATGCGAAAAAGACGTCAACTACTTGGCGGTCACATCAAGGACCATACCGGCAATTGCTAGTTCTCCGTTGTCGTTGCGCGCGACGATCTTGCCCCGGTCAAAGAATTTCCGGTAGGTGCCATCTTTGGCTTTGATGCGGTATTCCGTTTCATAAAGAGGAGTTTTACCGGTCATATGATCGGTCATCGCTTGCATAGCGATGGGATAATCGTCGGGATGGAGCAAATCGGTGAACGATGAGAAGTGGACGAATTTCGCGATATCCTTGTCGCGGTAGCCTAGCATTTTGATTTTCTTAGGGTGAAAAAACACCGCCCCGCTCGGGTATTCCATCATCCACCAGGCCATACCAGCCGCGTCCATGGCATCATTCAGCAGTGCCAGCTCATCCACGTTTTCGTAAAACAGCATACAGGCAAGTGTACCATACTCAAGGGGTAGCTACTGATAGCGCCCACTACGTAGCCACATAGACGTAGCTATTGTTACTTTTTGCGGAGGAAATAGAAACCGAGTGATCCAGCGACCAAGAAGCTCGCTGCGACAACGACCCAGAACATGTACGGCGAATGCTCGCCGGGCAGGTCGACGTTCATACCGTACAGACCGGCAAACATCGTCGGCACGGTAAACGCCAGGGTCACGACCGTAAGCAAGCGGATCGTCTCGTTCAGTCTCGTGTCCATGACCGCCCGGTACGAATCACGCACGTTCGTGATCGTACGCAGCAGGCTTTTGCAGCGCGCGATCAGCTGTTCGAATTCAATCGAGAGATCCTCGACCAAATCCTTGTCATCCTCATAGAGACGCAGGATCCTGCCGCCAAGCATCTTCTCGAGCGCCGTATTGGTGGGCTGCAATGCATCCAGATAATCGTTGAGTTTGCGCTCGTATTCGGTGAGCGTCATGATGTCTTTTGAGTTCAGCGAGCGGACATCGCTGGTCGTCGCCCGCATCTGGCGATTGATCGATGCTACGCGCGTCTGATACTGTTTGACGACCGCTTCGAGCATCAGCATGAACAGCTTCGTTTTCTGGGTCGTCGGTGCCTGGACGTTATCGATGAACGGTTGCCACAAGCGCCCTAGGCTGTCGCGGCTGACCGTCACCAAGTGCTGATCACCGAGCGCGAACAATATCGGTGTCGTGTAATCATTAAAATCATCGTCAGTATCTGGCAGGCGCGTAATGAAATACGTCCAGCCGCCGTCCATTTCGACACGGGGGACCTCGTGCGGGTCGAGCGCGTCCGTCATCTGATCCTCATTGACACCGAGGTTGACGAGTTGCCGTTTTTCGTCTTCATTGGGCCGCTCGGATCGAATCCAGCTGCCGGGCTGCAGTGCATCCCGCTGTTTTATCGAGGGACGATAATGAGTAGAGCGCAGATATGAGAGCATATCCACTCCTTTCCGTTATATCTTTGTCTCATTGTAACAGATAGGTTAAGAGCCAGCATTGCGGATGAGTTCGCGGGCGTACTCGTCCCACCACTCGCCGGCTGCAGGGCCGCCGCCACACGTGCCGTCTGACTCGCCTGGTTGCTTGACCCATAAATAGGCATCCGTCGAACCGCCCACGCTGGTGGTTGGCGCCGCGCCGAGCGCACGGCCGCGCGGGTTGCACCACTCGCCGTTCGGTCCAAGGCCGTTACGGCTCGTATCGATCACGAAGTGTTTACCTATCCTGGCGGCAAGACCGTTGCCATAGGCGACATTGCTGGCAGTCGTTTGGAAGTTTGATACGTTCAACGCGAATCCGCGGGCTTGGGCCACGTTCGCTTTTTGCAGCCTCGAAGCCATCGTACCGGCATCTACCCAGGCGCTATGACCGGCATCAAGGTACACGGAAGCTTTTGTCTGTGAGGCGAGAACGCTCACGGCATCCGCCAGGTCGGCGTAGCGGTTTGCCTGATCAGATGCATTCAGGCAAGTTATCTGAGCAAGTGCATCCGGTTCGAGAATGACGATCGCCTGCCGCTTACCGATACCGGCCGCAAGAGCTCGGATCCATGCACGGTAGACTGCACTACTTCCAGCACCGCCCGCCGAGTAACTGCCGCAGTCACGCGCGGGTATGTTGTATGCGACGATGACCGCGAGCGAACCTTTGCTGGTCGCACCAGTGACAAGTGAGTGCGCCGCACCGGTTACGTTAGGCGTCCACCCACCGAACCACGTACCGACGGGTTGGCTGGCAATCTGAGCCGGCCGTCCCGCTTGAGCGTTGGCCGGAGAAACATAGAGCGGCTTGCCTACCGGTGATGGCGCCGACACAGGCTGATAC
>CAZGAP010000004.1:41793-46987 GCA_964523935.1 uncultured Candidatus Saccharibacteria bacterium | reverse complement strand
GTACGCGCATGCCAGGGCGAGGCGTATCCTGGAAAAGATCGGTTCTGTCGCTCTGCCGACGGAAGTCCGCGAGGAAGACAGGTTGCTGGTGCGAAAACTCGGTGAGTACCGGGAGGTCGTCGAAGTGGCGACCAAGACGCTCGAACCGCATCACATATGCAATTATCTGTTCGAGTTGGCCCAGGAATTCAACCGCTACTACGAAAAAAATCAGGTTATCGGCAATGAATCGGAAGCGCACCGGGCCGGTATCGTATCGGTGTACGCGGACACGCTGAGGGCGGGTCTCATGATCCTTGGTATTTCGGCACCCAACAAAATGTAATGCAATGTGCTCGAATTTGACTAATTCACGCAAATTGTAGTAAATTATACGCATGGTAACTATGTGTCGTCAGTACGTCGAACTCAAGGGTCTACATCTCGTAGCACTCGTGTTTTTTGACGCGTAGGCGAGCTAGTTCCTGTTTCATCCGCAACGAACTACCTCGCCAGAACCGGCGGGGTCTTTTCATTCACGGCGTACCTTAGGAGAGGTTATGTGCAACGAAGCAGTAAAGCAGCAGATCGTCGAGCGGCTCTGTGCTCTTGGCAGCGTATGCTCGGAGTCGGCATCGAACCGCGACCTGCGGCAGCAGCTCGGATTTGAGACGTCGAACAACGTGTTCAAACGGGCGCTCGGCAGCGCGATCAAGGATGACATGGTCATTCGGCGACGTCCGCCGGCGACAGGCCTGTACGACGATCATCGGCCTGTTACCCTCACACCCGGCCCCGCGGCCGACAAAGTGCTCGCATCACGGAGCGCGCAACCTCAACCGTACTTCGTCTCGTAACCAAGAGGCGGAGCTACACGTGGACAACCCGGTCGGCAAACATCCGCACCGGGTTGTCCACGGACATTCCCCCCTATATACTGAATAGACAATTGATACACCCACGAAGCGAGTAAGGAGTTTTTATGGCAGAAAAGACGAAAAAAACGACCAGCAAACGAACGAAGGTAGCGGCAGCGAAAAGCCGCGCGACTGAAAAAGCGAAAGTAGCGAAAGAAAAAGTTTCGGTTGTCGCCGTCACGAAGCAGGCAAGCGGTTTCATCGATTTCCTCCGTAACCAGGGAGTCGTCGGTTTGGCGGTCGGTCTCGCGATCGGTACCGCGGCGGGTGCGACCGTCAAGACGATCGTCGAGGGATTCATCACGCCTATCGTACAGTTCCTCGTCGGTACACGGAGTAGCCTTGAAGCGAATATCTGGCACGTGGAGTTATGGGGCAGAACTGCTGATTTCAAGTGGGGGGCGGTCGTGTCATCGCTCATCACGCTGATCGCGACGGCGTTTGTCATTTACTTGATCATCCATTTCGCAAAACTGGATAAACTGGATAAGAAGAAAGAATAATGAAGGGCCCGAAAGGGCTCTTTTGATATAAGGAAAATTCAAGACAAAGTAACTATAATAGAAGTATGAAGATAGATAAGATGGAATCCGAATGGGAGGAAGAGCTGACGCCTGAGCAGTACTACGTGCTGCGTGAAAAAGGCACCGAACCGGCCGGAACCGGTGAATACGTCGACTTCTATGAAGACGGCTCGTACCACTGTGCGGCGTGCGGCCAGACGCTTTTCATGAGCGATACGAAGTATGAATCGACCATGCCCGGACTTGTTGGTTGGCCGGCATTCAGCGATGCTGCTGACAAAGGCGCTGTGGAGCTGCGTGATGACGATAGCCACGGCATGAAACGGACGGAAGTCGTGTGTAGTAACTGCGGCAGTCACCTCGGCCACCTCTTTCCTGACGACAGTTCACCGAACGGTCAGCACTACTGCATCAACTCATTAAGCCTGCAATTCGACCCTTCTGCCTAGAGACTCTGTATAATGGTCGTATGGTAAAAAAAGCGAAATTATTGTGGGTCGACCTTGAGATGACCGGACTTGACCCGATCGAGGACAGGATCATGGAAGTGGCGGCCATCGCGACGGATTGGGATTTCACTGAAATCGCGACCTTCGAAGGTATCGTCAAAGTCGGTCCGCGGCTGGTCGAACAACGCATGGAAGTCGGGAAGGAATTCTGGGACAAGTACCCTGAAGTGAGAGACGCGCTTGTCGCACAGAACCTGACAGGCACATCGGGACGGACCGTCGAGAATGAGCTGATCGAGTTCCTGGACGCTCATTTCGAAGCGGACAAGCCAGTGCTGCTAGCGGGTAATTCCATCCACCAGGACCGCAAATTCATCGTCAACGAGTGGCCACGATTGGATGCGAAGCTGCACTACCGCATGCTGGACGTCAGCGCCTGGAAAGTGGTATTTGATGGTAAATACGGCAAGAGGTTCGCCAAACCCGAAACGCACCGCGCCCTGTCCGACATACGGGGGAGTATCGACGAGTTGAAGTACTACCTCGGAAAGGTACGGGTATGACACACAAAGAGTTCGAGGAATTCGTACTGGCGTTGCCGAAAGTGTGGCTTGATTATCCATTTGGTGAAGACACGGCGGTGTATAAGTACGGTGACAAGCCGGACGGCAAGATCATGGCGATCGTGGCAGAAGATAGCAACCCGCTACGCATCAGCCTGAAATGCGAACCGAAACTGGCGGAGCTGCTGCGCGAGAAGTACGAAACGGTTTTGCCAGGGTATCACCTGAACAAAAAGCATTGGAACACGATCATATGTAGCGGACAACTTCCCGATGAAGAGATCATCGATCTTACGCGGCATAGCTACGAACTAGTGAGAGATTGATAATGCACAAACTATTCAAGGTTGTTGCCAAAGCGGCGATGTTTAACCAGGATAATTCGAAAGTGCTCGTGATACGTATGGACTTCAATGACGACTACGGATTGCCCGGTGGTCATCTCGAAGAAGGTGAAGATATCGATATGGCAATGAAGCGCGAACTGTACGAGGAGTGCGGCGTTGAACCGGCATCTTTAAAAAGAGTCGATTTCTTTACTCACTCGAACGGTAAAATTGTTCTCGCGTACACCGGTAATCTAATGAGTGACGAGATTGTATCCAAACAAGACAACAAAGAAGGTAAGCCGAAGTGGCTTAGTCGCGAAGAGTTCGAAAAGATTACCATCGAGCCGAACTACCGGAAGCTCGTGCTCGATCACTGGCTCTAGTTGCCGTCGTCGACGAATTCGCTGAATTCCTTTTGGAGCGGCTGGAGATTTTTGCTGGCGTTTTTGGCGAAGTCGCGAATTTGCGCCGATTTGCTCTTTTTGCCCATGGCGTTCAGGAGATTGACGAGTTTTTCGGTCTCAGCTGCCATCGTGCCGGCGTAGACACGGTTTAATTTGGCGTTGAGGCGCGCGTCTTCGAACTTCGCGTCCAGATCTTTGATGAGTTTGTTTTCCCTCGCGGTCATTTCTTTGCTGTAGTCGGTCTTTTTCACGCCACCTTTGCCGAGCAGATCCTCAGCGGTAGTGAGGTTACCGGACAGCCATAACTGGAAATTGGTATTGGTGTTGGAAAGGTTACTGCTCTTAAGATTCTTTTGAACGTCTTTAGCCGTTTTTGACATGTTGTCCATGCGGACGGTGATCTGCTGCAGGTCGGCCGTCTGGTCTTGGCCGCTGAAGGCGATGATCAAGCTGACTGCCAGAACGAAGATACCGATACAGATGAAAAAAATCTTGCCGAACGAGCCACTGAAGAAATTCGGCCGAGGGGGTGGTGGGGCGATGGAATCAAGATAATTCGGATCGTACCCAGGCTGCTGGGCTGGAGCATACGTGGACGGTGGCTGCGGATAACCGGGCTGCTGCGGTTGCGGCGGCAGGGTAGGTTGCGGTTGAGCTTGTGGCTGCGGTTGAGTTGGCTGGTTCGGATCCATTTGCTTCCATTTAACCATAACTATCATAGAAGCGGTATACCTCTTTGGTTCCTCTGATGCCAGAGCGTAGTTCTCGTGCTTCGCTTCCAGAGGTGTAACAAGGTATACTACAAGTATGCAAGACGCTAAGGAGGAAGTCCGCGCGAGGCTGAACATCGAAGATGTTATCGGCGAGTACGTGCAGTTGAAGCGGGCGGGCCGGAATTTCAAGGGCCTTAGCCCCTTCAGTGGTGAAAAAACGCCGAGCTTTTTCGTCAGCCCCGAGAAGCATATCTGGCATGACTTTAGCTCGAACAAAGGCGGCGACGTGTTCAGTTTCATCATGGAAGTCGAAGGACTCGATTTCCGACAGGCATTGGAGCTGCTCGCGCGCAGGGCAGGGGTTGATTTGTCGATGTACCAGAACAGCGGGTCGCAGGAACTAGCAAAACGTAAGAAGCGCCTGCTAGAGGCGAACGAACTGGCTGCGACGTATTACCAGAAAAGCCTCCTGAGCAACCAGCACGCACTCGATTACGTTTTCAAAAAGCGTGTACTGAACAAGAAAGTGGTTCAAGATTTTCGTATTGGCTACGCACCTGACAGCCAAGGTGCGTTGACGACCTTCCTTGCGAAAAAAGGCTTCAACGCCGAGGAGCTGAAGGCGGCGGGGCTGACAAACCGATTCGGCGGTGATCTGTTCAGGGGACGCATGATGGTACCGCTTATGGACGGCAGCGGACAGGTGATCGGGTTCACGGGACGTATCATCGTTGACGATCCGAGCGCGCCGAAATATCTCAATACGCCGCAGACGCTGCTCTACGACAAAAGCCGCCACGTGTTCGGGTTGTCGCAGGCGAAAGAAGCGATCCGTAAAAGTGAGTACTCGGTCATTGTCGAGGGGAATTTGGACGTGGTCAGCAGCCACCAGGCGGACATCAACCAGGTCGTCGCGACGGCGGGAACAGCTTTGACCGAAAGCCATCTGCGCGCGTTGTCTCGCTTGTCTTCGCAGATACGCCTGGCATTTGACGGTGACAAAGCGGGTATCGCTGCGACCGAACGGGCCATTCCGATCGCGCAGACCGTCGGTGTCGAGCTGAGCATCATCAGTCTGCCAAGTGACGCCAAAGACCCTGACGAACTCATCCAGCATGACCCGAAATTATGGCAACATGCCATCGACACCGCCGAGCCGGTCGTGGATTGGGTTATCAAGCAGTTCGCGGCCAGGGAAGACCTGGGAACGGCAGCTGGCAAGCGTAACTTCACGACGGCCGCGACAACGGTCATACGGCAGCTGCGGGACCCGGTAGAACAGGACCATTATTTGTCGCAGATCGCACACATGACGG
>CAZGAP010000004.1:29776-41783 GCA_964523935.1 uncultured Candidatus Saccharibacteria bacterium | reverse complement strand
AGTCGAATCAGTGAAAAAACATGTGAAGCAATCCGCGCAGACATCCGAAAAACTAGACGAAAAGAACGTGCGCAACCAGGACGCGTTGCTCGCCGTCGCGCTCAGTGACGTTCAGGTGCAGGATTTGTTCAGGGACGTGTCCCCGGACCTTTTCACCGGCACACACCGGCAAGAAACGGCGCGCTACCTGACGAATCATGTCGGGAAGCGGGTGGAGGCGGTGCCGGCTGGGTTGCAGGAACAAGAGAAGTATGTGACAATGTTATTACTACATCCTGACGTAGACAACGTGAATTGGAGCGCGGAAAATCGCATGGCGACCGCGACCGAGGTGCTACGATCATTGCAAGCAAACTATCAAAAGACAGACACAAAAGAAGAATTATTAAGACAAGAGGCGGCTGCGCGTGAGCGCGGCGATGACGATGCGGCAAATGAGATTTTGCAACGCCTCAGTCAATTAATCAAAGGAGCGAAATAGTGGCAGACGATGATTTGCAAGTAAAAGAAAATACAGCAGCAACCGAAGATACGACCGACGATACGCTCGTCGCCGACATCACTGACATCGAAGAACCGGTCATCGACGACCTGGTCGACGAAGAAGAACTCGGCGAAGAAGAACTCAACAACAACCAGTATTTCGACGATATCAGCGATGACAGCGTGCGACTGTACCTGCGTGAGATCGGCAAGATCCCACTGTTGAATTCAGAGGAAGAGCTTGCGCTGGCGCAGAAGGTCGTTGCCGGCGACAAAAAGGCCAAGGATAAGATGGCTGAAGCCAACATGCGTCTTGTGGTGTCGATCGCGAAGCGTTATAGTGGCCGCGGCCTCGATTTCCTCGACCTTATCCAGGAAGGCAACACCGGACTGCTGCGTGCCGTCGAAAAAGTCGCCCCGGACAAGGGATTCAAGTTCAGTACGTACGCGACATGGTGGATCCGCCAGGCGATCACCCGTGCAATCGCTGACCAAGCGCGTACGATCCGTATTCCTGTGCACATGGTCGAGACGATCAACAAGCTGCTTCGTACGCAGCGCCGCATGACTCAGGAACTCAACCGTGAACCGACTATCGAGGAGCTCGCAAAAGAACTCGAAATGGAGCCGGAGAAGGTTGAATACGTCATCAAGATCAAACAAGATATTACGTCCCTCGATGCGGGTGTCGGTCGTGACGGCGAAGACGAAGACAGCGTGCTGGCCGACTTCATCGAAGACGAAGATACCGTCACTCCTGAAGAGTCCGCGACCAACCAGCTGCTCAAGGAACAGGTGCAGTCAGTGCTATCGACACTCTCCGACCGTGAGCAGAAGATCATCAAGATGCGTTTCGGTCTCGAAAATGGTAAGTCCCATACCCTTGAAGAAGTAGGGCAGGAGTTCGCCGTTACCAGAGAGCGTATCCGCCAGATCGAGGCGAAAGCGCTCGCGAAACTGCGAAAGCACAAAGATGCCAAGAAGTTGCACGAATACCTCGGCTAGAATGGCTACAATAAAAAACTCCCGGTACCGGGAGTTTTTTATTGGTAGAAGTCCACGTGTTCGAGCACGTCGTCCATTTGCTTATGCAGGAAATCGAGATCGCCATCGTTATGGATGTAATAATCAGCGATAGCGATCGGACCACCTTTTTCGAGGTTTTCGATTTCGGTCCAGTCACGCTCGTCGACTTCGGCTGAGGTCATCGGTCGTTCGGGGCGTTTTGCCATGCGCTGCTTACGCAGATGTTTCGCCGTGACGATGGCGACGACGGTCATTTCACCGGGAAATTCATGCTTGAGGATTTTGTATTCGCTCCACGTGTAGAGTCCGTCCAGGACGATATGTCGCTGTCCTGCGCCGATGAGATCATGGATTTCCTTGATGACACGTTTGACGACGAAGTCCTTGCCTTCGCGAGCGCGGATTTCCTCGCGGAAGACCTGCTGGCTGTCCCAGGTGATCTCGATACCGGCTTCATTCATCGCTTTATAGATGATGCCTCCGAAGTAAACTTTCGGGTATCCTTTGTCTGTCAGGTACTCAACGGCAGACGTTTTGCCACTGCCAGCGAGCCCGACGAAGGCGACTATTTTTACGTGTTTGCGTTCAGACATTAGTATCTATTGTACCAGATACTACCATGACCACTTTTTCCTGGGGAATATATCCGTATCATGAGTATATGAGCATATCGCGTACCGAAGTCGTCCCCGTTGGCTATGAGGCCGTTGATTGGCGACGTGCGGAGTGCGCGGGCAAGGCGATCGATGCCGACGGCCACGACGTGTTTTACAAAGAAGACCGCGAGCAGAGCAAGCACTACGCGGAGCGTGAGCAGCGGGCGAAAGACCTATGCCGGCAGTGCCAAATCCTTTATGACTGCAAGGAATACGCTCTGACAAGCGAAATATACGGGGTGTGGGGCGGCATGTCCGAACAGGATCGGCAGACATGGAGAAAGGCTGCGGGATACCGAGGCCCAAAGCTATAACGGTTATTTACCGTGGCGTCGTTCGCGGGCTTTGAAGTCGGTGACGATACTGGTCAGTACGTCCGGGGTGAAGTCGGGCCATAGGAGCTCCGGAAAGGAAAGCTGTGCTTCGTCGGTGAGGAGACTCAGGAACCCGGCACTATTATGCGGATCTTGCCAGGCGCCGGTACGGATGATGAGATCGACATCCGGAAGGTGACCCGTCCATGAACGCGAACGAAGGAGCTGCTCGGCTGGCAGATCGTCTTTGGGGTTCTCTAGGATAGACTGTACGGCCGCGGCTCGCTCGCGGGTGCCGCTGTAATCGATGAGTATCGTGAGTTCACGACCTGTGCGGTGCGCCGTTTTGGCCATCGCGTCCTCGAATACGTCGACAGTTTTCGGCGTCAGGCTATCGCGCCACTCACCAATGATCGTGATATGGACGTCATATTTCTCGATGGCAGGATTGTCGGACAGTTTCAATACGTTATCGCGGAACGCTCGGTCGATGCTGCTGAAAAAATCCGATGACCGGTCGGCGATGTTCGCATGCGAGCTCCCCCAGAGCGACAAATGGGTGACGCCTTCGGCAAATGCGGTTTCGGTGATGTCCGCAAGCCCTTGGAAGCCTTTGTCATACAGCTTCTTATAGCCAATTAATCCGTTCTGTTTTGCCCATCGGCGATTGCCATCAGGGATGATAGCGAGGTGAAAAGTCTCTGACATTTCTCCTATTGTACGTGCAATGTCATAAGGGGTCAATTGAGGTACTTGTAAAATGAAGGGATTATTGGCATACTGTCACAAAACAACGCGGGTGGCGAGAGGTAATCCATGATCGAACGAGACCTAAACCAATTTTTAACTGATGATGAGCGAACACTCATAGAGGCCGACAGAAGGATTACGGTTGCTCGGACACTGGCGTCTCAGGCGAATCTTCTCGTGATATATGGCGCTACTGATGAGCATATTCGTGATAATGTCGCTCATATGCGCGTCGCTTTCGATCAACTGCCGACCGAATCGATAGTAAAGGTTCAAAAATCGATATCTGATCACACGTTGGCTTTGGCTGGCATCCAGCCCATTGCCGTAACTGCTCCGACGACCGTTTCACTTGAGCGCACGGTGCAAGAAGTGCCCGAGACTTTAGCTGAGCCTGTGGCCATTGAAGAGAAAGCAGCTGATGAGGCTGTCGTGCAATTTTCGGATGTGACTGAGAATGAGATCGACAAGTCAGCGCCCGGACCTCGATTTAACCGCGAACTGGTGCTTGAGACGGACGATAGACAACCAAAAGGTATGACCGCGCCGCTGAATAACGTTTTTGTCGGGGTGTTGTCATATGAAGAACGTACAGAATTATTGATGATGGACGATGCGGAGAAAGAGGCGTTTGTCGCTGCTTTCGAGGACGTCATCAAAAAATACAACCGTTTACCCAAGCACGCGCCTATACATGCAAAGCGGCTGCAAAGAATGCTTGATGGTATGAACGCTACAGAGGCCGCTGCGGCCGAAGGTGTCGGGGTTAGCACGATCAGCTCTGCGTTTTCATCTTATCTTCCGCAAGTTTTGAGCGGGCATAGGACCGAACTTATTGATGCATACGAACGCTACCTTGCAGGTGAGTCACTTCCTGATGAAACCAGCGTTGAAGTCGATGGCAGAGAAGATGCGCTAGAAAGTGGAACGACAGAAGAGGTGGCGCTAGCAAAACGTGAGAAGCAGGTCAAACCGAAAGCCGAGTGTCCTGAAGGGTTGGACGGCTCATTGAACAATATCTTGGCAGATGCGCTCAGCTTGGAAGAACGGGCTGCGCTGCTTGATTTCAGACAAGATCAAAAGGCGGCACTCGTCGAGCTTATGGATCGAATCTATGAAAAGGCAGGCAAGAAGCCGGACATGAAAGCCGTTTATATCGATCGCTTCGAAAAGTTACTGGGCGGCGCAACCATACGTGATATTGCCGAAAGCGAAGGTGTGCACAAGATGGCTATCGTACAAGGTTTCAATGTGTTCCTCGCGTCCATTCCGAGGCGTTACCCGCAGGAATTCGCGCTTGCGTACGATGCCATCAGGTCAATGCAACCTCTAGCTTCGGAGCAGACGGGCATAAATGAGCTCATTGAGGGGTCTACTGTCGAGGTCGCTAACATGGACATGCAGGCAAATGGCTCTGCTCCGGGAACCATGGCCTCAGTTCAGGCGCAAAAAACACCGTCTGAACAAAAAAATGAGACATATCCTGAAGAGCCATTGGTATCACTCGTAAAGGGCGTATACAATACTGACGACCCGGAAGCACTTGCCGGTATAACCGACTTGTTTTCAACCGAAAAAGGAGTCATCGGATCTTCTGAACAAAGCATCGAAGCGGCACGGTACTTCAGGGGAATTATACAGCGTAGTGGCGTGTCCCTGAGTATGTCGATCGATAACCCGACGGCTCGGTCGGCGGTCGAGCGCTTGCTCGAGGGTGTCGGGTCCGGCGAGGACAGGAAATGGTTTACGCTGAGTGAAATCCTCGACGAAACACCCGAGGGGCTTCGTGCGGGCAAGCAGCGCTCCGTGAGTAATGCGCTCAATAAGATTATCCGCCAACTTGATCGCCCATCCCTCGTCAAAGAGGACCCTAGAGAAAAGCAGGTCAGCGTGCTCAGGAGCGAACTACATAAATATGTCGATCTGCCAGCGGAAATCACCCGTAAGATCATCGATCGGGCGCTAGAAGAGGAAATCGAGTTCACGGCAGATATGGGTAAGGCGTTGCTTCAGGTATATAGCATCGCAGCTGGAGTGGGTCTTAGTGAAACCGAGCATGCCATCATGCGCCTGTTCGTCATTCCCCGTCCTGGCAGTACCCCGAGAAGCGTCGCTGAGATTCGTGAGGTGCTTAAGAAGGACAATAAGCTCGGTGTTTCAGTCAAGCAACTCGAGAACGGATATGTTTCAAGCAAACTTCTACGTGCTTTCGATAAGATAGTCGTACAGCGGAGAGACGGGTGAGTCTATCATTCGAAAAGGCGGGCAACTCCTCTTTTGAGGCTTTAGAAACCGCGGAAGAGACACATGAACTCGTCGCGTGGTTTTCTGACCCTGACAAGGTGGCGTCGACGACGATGCCCCCGCTTTCCCCATTGGCGCTACAGCGTCTCGATGGCCTACTCGGCGACGGCCACGAGTTCGGTTTCATGAACGCGATGACAAACCTGCTCGGTATTGATGACGAGCAGACGAAGGAAGCGGTGTATCTGTATATGTGCGGCTACTCCAGGCAAGACATGGCGCTGCTCGTCGATAACGTCCCTCTCGAGCGGATCGAGCAAGTCGTCGCAGGGTGGCGATCGAATCAGGACGTATCCGACGATGAGATGCAGCTTGCCCTGGATATCAATCCATCTTTCGCGCAAACGACGATTGATCAGCATGACAACAAGGACGTCCAAGAGACTGTCAGGGAAATGCCATCGACCATCGTCCGATTCCTGGGGAACTTTCTCGATGAAGACCAGATGGTGGCCGCGGCAAGGTTTCGTGATGCGCAAATCGATACCTTCGCTCTGGAGATGGGTAAAATCTATCGCGAAAATGCCCAATCACAGCTGCTCATCAATAGGCACGTGTCGCACCTGCGGCGCATGATGCGCGGTGAGTCAGCGAGCCAAATCGCCCGCGATGACAGGTTAAGGGACCAGACGGTTTACTTGGCGTTCAATAGTAAACTACCAATTATTTATCTTCCTCATAAAGACAGGATTGCGAGTGCGTTCGACGAGATTAGCAGACTGCCGATCGGTGCTGAGGGACCTCGCGAAGAAGAGCTTATATTTGATACGGCACCAGTTCGAGGTCTCGGTCGTAGCGCGGTCATATCTGAGGTGCAGATGGAGCGACGTGGGGCGAGAGCGAGCAAGGGTGCTACAGTCGAGACGGCCGAAGGTGGAAAAGTACAAAGGGGCGTTGCTGACAGGGATCTCGTTCGGGATTATCTGAACCAAATCGGCAAAGTGGAGTTGCTCAGTGCCGCTCAGGAAGTTGAGCTTGCAAAACGCATCGAGGCAGGAGTGTACGCGCGCCATCTTCTCGATACCAACAAACGGTTCGGAGATGAGCGCAAACGTGACCTTGCGTTGGTTGCGAGAGACGGAGACAAAGCGCGTAGTCATATGCTGGAAGCGAACTTGCGACTGGTCGTGTCGCTGGCGAAGCGATACACTGGTCGCGGTATGCCGCTTTTGGACTTGATCCAAGAAGGAAACCTCGGCTTGATTCACGCGGTGGAGATGTTCGATTATGCGAAAGGTTTCAAGTTCAGCACCTATGCGACATGGTGGATTCGTCAATCGATCACCCGTAGTATGGCGGATCAAGCCCGTACGATTCGGCTGCCTGTGCATATGGTTGAAAAGGTGAATAAACTCTCCCGTTTAAAAAGAGAGTTGCATCAGCAGCTCGGCCGCGAGGCGACGGATGAAGAGCTGGCTATCGAATCCGGTATCCCGGCAGATAAGATCAGTGAGCTGCTCACTCACGCAAAAGATACCATAAGTCTCGACATGCCAGTTGGTAGCGATGAAGAGGCGCCGCTTGGCGATTTCATTAATGACGCACAGATGCCCGGCCCGGAAGACGTGGTGGTCCAAACGGAGATGTCCGATCGGATAAAAGAGGTGATTGAAACATTGACTGGAAAAGAACAACGGGTCGTACTTGAAAGGTTCGGTCTCATCGATGGGACACCGAAGACCCTCGATCAAATCGCCAAACCGATGGGTCTTTCGCGCGAACGTGTGCGTCAGATCGAACGTGAAGTCATGGAGAAGCTGCGTAGCGGTTCACGCCGTGAGAAGCTCCGTGATTACGCCGGATAGTAGGCTATACTAAAGGTATGAAGAAGTTGGCTGTCATCGACGGAAAATCCGTATTTTATCGCGGCTATTACGCGATGCCGGGTCTCAGTATGAAAGACGGCACGCCAACCGGAGGGGTGTTCGGGTTCGCGAGCCTTGCCATTGAGCTCATCAAGAAACTCGAGCCGGACTATGTGGCTGTCGCTTGGGATAAACAGAAAACGAACATCAGGAAACGGCGTGAGATTTATCCGGAGTACAAGGCCGGCCGCAAGCCCGCGCCGCCTGATTTTTATGAACAAATACCGCTGCTCATGGAGCTGCTCGAGGCATTTGACTGGCCGTTCTATGAGTGTGACGATTATGAGGCGGACGACATCTTAGGAACGTTCGCGCTCGAAGCGGAACAAAAGGGCATCGAAACGTGTCTGTTGACCAGCGACCTCGATGCGTTGCAGTTGATCGCGCCTCATACCAAGGTCTACGCGTTGAAAAACGGCCTCAGTAATATCGAAGAGTTCGACGTGGAATACTTCGAAAACAAATACGGGATCAGTGTTCATCAATTCCTCGACCTTAAATCGCTAAAGGGCGATTCGTCGGACAATCTGCCTGGCGTCCCCGGTATCGGTGAAAAGACCGCCATACAGCTGCTGCAGGAATGGCAGACACTTGATAACATCTACGACCATATCGACGACATCAAACCGACCGTTGCCAAGAAACTTGAAGCCGGCAAAGAGCTGGCGTACATGAGCAAAGAAGTCGGACGCATTTGGACGGACGCACCGGTCAAACTGGACTGGGACGTTGCGGATGTGAACAACGCGGACCTGGGTAAGGTCGCCGCCATTTTGGAAAAGTTCGAGTTCCACTCGCTCACTAAACGTCTGCCGAAACATATGCAGGACGTCAGTGGCTCGGCCCATGCCCTCACCGTCAACAAGCTCTCGACGGCCGATATGTCGGAAAAGCCATGGCCTGCCCAGCTTATGATAGACGGACCCGTCGTCGTGCAGCTTGACGACGATGAATTATGGCTGTCGACCGACCGCGACACGGCTTATCATATGCCGGTGACTGAAGTCGATCAAAACGTATGGAAGATACTCGAGATGGCAACCGTCGTCGCGTACGACGTAAAGCGGCTGTATCACGATCTGGCTGATCGGGGTATCGAAGACGTGCACTTCGGACAGATACATGACGTGCGGCAAGCAGCGTTTCTGATCGATCCGCTACGGCGCGACAGAAGCCTCGGCGCGCTTGTGGGCAGTGAATTGACGGAACCGATCGAGACGCTCGAAGCTTTGTGGCAAGTATATGATTGGCAATTGGAAGGCTTTAAAGAGTTGCCACGCGTTGCGGACATCGCGCATCAGTTTGATTTTCCGCTGATCCATCCGCTGTTCCTCGTCGAACACCGCGGCATCAAAATTGACAAAGCGCTCCTTGCGACAATGAGCAAGGAGCTAGGTGACGAGCACAAAAAACTGGAACAAGAAATGTATACGATGGCCGGCTATGAGTTCAACATAGGTAGCCCGTCACAGCTTTCGGAAGTGCTCTTTACTAAGTTGCAACTGCCGACAACGGGTGTGAAAAAGGGTAAGACCGGCCACAGTACGGACCAGAAAACCTTGGATAAATTAAAGGGTCAGCACCCGATCATCGAGCTGATCGAGCGCACGCGCGAGCTCGCGAAACTGAAGAATACGTACGTCGATACTCTGCCGCTCCAGACCGATGAGCATGATCGTATCCATACGACGTTCAACCAAGACGTCGCAGCGACCGGTCGTCTTTCAAGTACTGATCCGAATCTGCAAAATATTCCTGTCAGAAGTGACCTCGGCCGTCGCATCCGCGAAGCCTTTGTGCCGGAAGAGGGTAAGGTTCTCATCGGCGCTGATTACAGCCAGTTCGAACTGCGTCTGGCTGCAGTACTCGCCGACGACAAAGAACTTATTAACGATTTCAACGGCGATGTCGATATCCATACCAAGACGGCGGCCCAAGTGTACGGTATTCCGATGGACGACGTCACGAAGGGTCAGCGACGAGACGCGAAGGTCATCAATTTCGGCGTGCTCTACGGCATGAGCCCGCATGGTCTTTCGGTCGCGACGGGCATGAACCTAGCCGAGGCCAAAAAATACATCGACCAGTATTTCGAGCTGCGCGCCCCGATCCGTGCATACATCGACGCGACGCTTCTCAAAGCGAAGACCGACGGTTACGTCGAAAGGTTCCACGGCCGCCGCCGCCCAACGCCCGATGTGAACAGTAGCAATTTCATGGTCCGAGAAGCCGCGAACCGCCAGGCCGCGAACATGCCTATTCAGGGAACTGAAGCCGACCTGGTGAAACTGGCGATGATAAAAATCGAAGAACGGCTGGACGGTCTGGGCGAACAGATCCTCCAGATCCACGACAGTGTTCTCGTGGAAGCACCGAAGGAAAACGCCGACAAGATCGCTGAAATCCTCAGGGAGACGATGGAGTCCATCGCACCGGAATTGCCCGTCAAACTGAAGGTTGATGTCGGTATCGGTAAGAACTGGGGTGAGCTCTAGGTGGGTGAAACCGTCTACAACAAACTTGTCCGAGACGACATACCTGAAATCATCAGGAACGACGGCCATGTCCCGGTCGTGCGGCTGCTGGGTGATCAGGAGCGGCTGCCTGCTGCCCTCGACAAAGTCGTCGAGGAAGCACGTGAGCTACACGAATCACGCGGTGACCTGTCCGAATTCGCCGACGTAGCTGCCATATTCGAAACGGCGGTAAAAGCGGCCGGCTACACGATGGACCAAGTCGAGGAGGTCAAGCGCCAGAAACAGTCGGAGCGGGGCGGATTCGAAGACTGGGTGTATCTTGAAAAAGTAATGAGTAAGGAGGAGCGCGCGTGAATGTCGCGATAAAGAAACTCAAAGACCAAGCGATCCTGCCGGAATACCAAACGGCTCAGGCAGCGGGGATGGACCTGCACGCTTGTTTGGACGAATCCGTGACGCTCGAACCGATGGAGCGCCGCATGATCCCGACGGGCCTGGCTATCGCGCTGCCGGACGGCTACGAGGCGCAGATCCGTGCTCGGAGCGGCATGAGTATCAAGCACGGTATCACGATGGTGAACGGTGTCGGGACGGTAGATGCTGATTACAGGGGTGAAATAGGCGTTCTGGTGATAAATCTTGGCACGAAAAGCTTTACTATCGAGCCAGGCATGCGCATCGCCCAGATGGTCATCGCCAAATACGAAACAGTCTCATGGCAAGAGGAAAACGCGCTTGACGAAACCGATCGCGGCGCTGGCGGGTTCGGCAGCACGAAACATTGACATTTATGCTTAAAAATGATACAATTAAGTTATGGATAGAAGTGGTCTGCAAAGGGTTGTTCCTATCATTATCGCGATCATCGTCATTGCTGGTATAGCATGGGCGTTAATTTCGCTTGGGCGGGCATTTTTTGGTGGAGAAGGTGATTCGTCGCCATCACCGAGCCCTGTCAACAGCGGTAAACAGGCACTGACCACCACGACGGCAGACCGTAGCGTACGCTTGTCGGTCCGCGGACCGATCGTCGCGCAGGAAAACTTTCACAGCTATAGCATCTCAGTGAGCCCTGACTCCCGAACCATGACGACGTATGAGGGGTACTTGGGCGAACAAATCGATACCTCACAGCTGGACAATAACGTCCAGGCCTACGAACAGTTCGTCAACGCCCTCGACCGGGCCAACATGATGGAAGGCACCCCGCTGACTGGTGACGCCAACGACACGGCGGGCGTCTGTGCGACGGGCAACTTGTATATGTTCGAAGTATTGCAGGCGACGAACGTGGTGCGGTCGCTCTGGACCACCACCTGCAAAGGATCGGCTGGATCGCTGAAAGCGAACCGGCAGCAACTGCAGAACCTTTTCAAGGCTCAGATCCCTGACTTTACCAAACTGGCATCGAAGATCAGACTCTCATAACAGGTGTCTTCGGACTTGATATACTAAGGGTATGATAAAGGCCGTTATTTTTGACTGCTTCGGAGTACTCTATACCGACGGAAAAAGCGTGATCATAGATAAGTGTCCGAGTGAAAGCAAGCAGGACCTCAGTGATCTCTTTATGCAGGCGGACTATGGATACATTTCCGGTGATGGATTTTCGACACAAGCCGCCGCGTTACTTGGTATTGACGTGTCTGAGTTGCTTGCGATGAGCGAAAGCGTGTACATGCGAAACGAACCGCTCATTGAACGCATCAAGCAGTATAGAAAGCAGTATAAAATCGGCTTGTTAAGTAACGTCAGCGAGGAGTTCTTCAGCGATCTGTTTAGTGTGGCCGATCGATCGGCGTTATTTGATACTGTCGTCCTATCAAGCCAGGTCGGGTTGATAAAGCCCTCGGCTGACATCTATCTGCTAGCAGCAGATCGCTTAGGCGTCGAGCCAGGCGAAGCGGTCATGATCGATGATGTCGAGCGAAACGTCGAAGGGGCACGAAACACCGGCATGTATGGCATCAGGCACGTATCAACGAATCAGACGGTCACAGAACTTGAGGCCTTACTTGCGAGCGAGGCCAAAGATGCCTGAACTGCCAGAAGTCGAAACGGTCCGCCGCGGACTGCAGACGCTCATTGTCGGCCGAGAAATTAAAAAAGTAGTTCACGATACACAGAAGAGT
>CAZGAP010000004.1:29416-29766 GCA_964523935.1 uncultured Candidatus Saccharibacteria bacterium | reverse complement strand
CGCAGCAAACGACGTTGAGGCGTTTCTGATCGGTGCGACAGTGACCGGTATCCGCCGTCGGGCGAAAGTGCTGCTAATCGATCTGTCGACCGATCACACGCTTGTTATTCATCTCAAGATGACGGGGCAGCTGGTATTTCGGACGGCTGATGTGGCGTTCGGGGCAGGGCATCCGAACGATTCGCTGATCGGTGAATTGCCCGACCGCTCAACGCGCGTGACGTTTACGTTCGCGGACGGTTCACACCTGTATTTCAATGATCAGCGCAAGTTCGGCTGGGTGAGGCTGATGCCGACCATCGAAGTGCCGAACATTGATTTCATGAAAAAGGTCGGCCCCGAGCCGCTCG
>CAZGAP010000004.1:28266-29406 GCA_964523935.1 uncultured Candidatus Saccharibacteria bacterium | reverse complement strand
TACTGCCAGCGAGTTCGCCGGACGGTTTACGCGCCGCGCGCGCTCGCCGATCAAGGCGGCGCTACTCGACCAGACTGTCGTCGCTGGCGTCGGTAACATTTATGCCGACGAATCGCTCTGGGGTGCAAAAATCCATCCGCTCCGGCCTGTCGGCTCACTCAGCGATGCCGACTTCGACACGCTCTATACGGAACTTCGTGACGTCATGAACCTTTCGATCGAAAAGGGCGGCAGTACTGATCGCAATTATGTGAATGCGGAAGGTAAAAAGGGCAGTTATATCGACTTTGCCCGCGTTTTTCGACAAGAAGGCAACCCATGTCCTCGCTGTGGAACGACCATCGTGAAATTCAAAGCGGCGGGCCGTGGGACGCACATCTGTCCGAACTGCCAGGTAATTGACTGATGGAACGGCAGCCCAATCACGACCAAAAACCTTCCAGGGCCGAACTGATTAAAAGACACTTCGGTGAACTCGGCGTCGCGGCGGCCTATACGAGCATCGAGGCGTATTGCGACGATAATATCCAAAAGGAAATCGCGCTCGCATGGTTGCATCCTGAGCACAAAAAGGAAGTCAGGAATCTGATAGGTGACGACCTCACGAAAAAGGAGCACAAAGCAGTGGTGCGCCGATCGGTGACAAAGATAGCCATGGAGCTGAAATGGCATCCACGGATGGTGAAATACAGACATCTCTTTCCTGCCGACGAGCATGGTGACGAGCCAGCATAGCGTATACTTGTAACAGTGATAATCGTACTGACAGGTGACAATAGTTTCGAAATGAACCGGGCGCTCGAAAAGCTGGCGCAGGATTTTGCTGGCGACCTGACGCGCGTGGATGGCAGTGACATCGCGTACGAACGGCTGGTCGAACTGACGAGCTCGTTATCGCTGCTCGCTGAAAAGCGCATGGTTGTCATCCGTGACCTGTCATCGAACAAAACGGTATGGGCGACATTCGGAGAACGGTTGGACCGCGTGAGCGAGGACACGCAGGTAGTACTGGTAGAACCGGGCGTCGACAAGCGCACGGGGACGTATAAGAAACTGCAAAAGGTAGCTGACGTTCGCACGTTTGCCGCTTGGACCGATCGGGACACGGGCAAGGCTGAGACATGGGCTATTGAACAGGCG
>CAZGAP010000004.1:17353-28256 GCA_964523935.1 uncultured Candidatus Saccharibacteria bacterium | reverse complement strand
AAAAAGTGCGCAGCTGCTCGTGCGGCGCGTTGGCACCGACCAGTGGCAGTTGTACCATGCTCTCGAAAAGCTCGGTGTGCTTGATGTGGTGAACCCCGAAGTTATCGAATCAGTCATCGAGGCTCAGCCGAGTGAAAACGTTTTCGAATTGCTCGACGCGGCGCTGCGCGGGGACGCAGCAAAAATAGCAAAGACCATTCGTGGCCTTCAGTTGTCGGAAGACCCGTACCGCGTGCTGGCGCTCCTTTCCAGCCAAGGATTCCAGTTCGCGGCGCTCGCCGTGGCTGACGAGCCGCCAGCCCCGGTCGCCAAGGATATCGGCGCGCATGCGTTCGCGTTGTCGAGAATGTCGTCTCATGCCGCACGGCTTGGTCGGCGCGGTGCCAAAAAAGTGATAGCCGCGCTCGCCGAGGCTGACACCGACAGCAAATCGACGGCGACCGACACCTGGTTACTCATCGAGCGGGCACTCATGAAAATCGCGACGATATAAAATAAGCTCCGTTCAGGAGCTTATTTCATACCGATTGATTCGATTATTTCGCCGTTTTTTTCGCTGCTGGCTTTTTCGCTGCAGGTTTCTTTGCGGCTGCGGTCTTTGTCGCTGGAGCTTTTTTCGCTGGAGCGGCTTTCGCTGCTGGCTTCTTGGCTGCAGGTTTTGCGGTTGCAGTCAGTTTGACGTTCGCTGCCTTCGCTGCCTTCGAGAGGTTGGCTTTGCGACGAGCGGCCGTACTTTTCTTGATCAGGCCTTTTTTGACGGCTTTGTCGAGCTCGCTCTGCGCCTTGGATAGGGCAGTCGCGCTTGGCTTAGCTACGAAAGCTTTGGTTGCTGACTTGATATCTTTCTTGATACCGACGTTTCGCTCGCGACGAACGATAGTTTGCTTCATACGCTTGATAGCGCTTTTGATGATTGGCATTGATTCTTCCTCTTTGGGTTAGTATTACAATCAAGGAGAAATTATAGAGTAAAAACAGAGAAATGTAAAGAGGTGGGTGATTTTGTTGACGCCGGTATAAAGCTCATGGTATAGTGACCACAAACTCAGTTGAAACAAAAAGAAGAAAAACATGGATAACGCCAGACAACAGATTGTCGATAGCATACGGAACCACAACAACATCCTGGTGACTGTTAGCGATAGCCCGAGCGTGGATGAATTGTCTGCGGCTCTCGGACTGACGATCCTGCTCAACAACATGGACAAGCGGGCGACGGCGGTAGTCAGCGGTGCTATACCGCCAGCCATCAATTTCCTTGAACCGAACAAAACGTTTGAGAATACGACCGATAGCCTGCGTGATTTCATCATTGCGCTCGATAAGGAAAAGGCAGATCATCTGCGCTACAAAGTCGACGGTGATTTGGTAAAAATCTTTATTACGCCGTACAGGACAACGCTATCCCAGACAGATCTCGAATTCAGCCAAGGGGATTACAACGTTGAACTCGTGATCGGCATTGGGGTCAAGGACCAAGATCATCTGGACAAGTCACTCGCGGCGCACGGCAAGATTCTGCACGACGCGACCGTCGTGACGATGACTGCGGGTGCCGATGCGAGTACGCTCGGCAGTACCGACTGGCATGACGCCGCGGCAAGTAGCCTGTCGGAAATGATGGTAAGCCTGGTTGATGGACTGAAAGCGGATAAACCGCTGCTCGACGAGCAGATTTCAAGCGCGTTTCTGACGGGTATCGTGTCGGCGACGGATCGCTTCAGTAACGGCAAAACGACATCAAGGGTCATGACGATGGCCGCCCAACTGATGGCTGCCGGCGCCAACCAGCAGCTGATCGCAGCCAAACTCGAGGAAGCGCACGATATCGGACCCGCTTCAGCGCATGCGGCCGACCAGAAGAGTGAAGTGACGGACGTTCAAAAGGACGCGTCAAACGAACTGACAATCGATCGTTCGGACAAACAGGCGGACGAACCGGCGCAGCCGGAAGTCGGACCTGATCTTGAGCCTCCTCGACAGGAATCGCAAGAAACCCAGGATCAAATCGAACTCGAGAAGGAGTTGGCGGGTATCACCTCTGCACCTGCAGGAACGATGGCTGACATCGAAAAGGAACTCCAGGAAGCAACTGGCGTCACGGATACCCCAGAGCCAATGGCAGACGAAGGTATCGAACCGTTGACGGCGTCCAGCGACGACATGATGCCTGGTTTCGAAGCCACAGGGGCGTCAATCGCACCGCAGGCGTCCGATTCTGATACGTCACAGCCTGATGAGTCGCCATTCGCACCCGCACCTCCGATACCAATCATCAATGAGCACGGCACCTTCAGTGACGAACCTCCTCAGGCGTCACCACTTAATAGTATCCAGGCCGAATCAGGCGAGAGTGAAGCGGTCGTCGACCCGCTTTATGCTCCTGTTGCGATGCCTGAGCCGGAAATCTCACCGCAATCATTCGTACCTGAACAGCCAATGGCAGATGTCGAGAATACCCCCGTCGAATCAGTTGAGGTCCCTGAGTCTTCCGTGCCTGCGTACGGCACTGCCGAAGGAGCGGCTTTCCTGAGCGGTGAATCGGCGCCTTCGATGCCCGATGTGCCTTTGGCTCCGCCATCCATACCTCCGCTGCCACCGCTGCCTCCGTTGCCGACGGACGGTAGTTTGCCACCATTGCCTCCACCTCCGCCACCACTTGAATTCAATCAGCCGACCGCGCCGCTCCCTCCGGGTGCCGTTCCTGCTGATCAACTCGGTGATATCTTCGGAGATGCTGCGAACGCACAGGCGCAAAGCGCTCCCGCACCGGCACCAGAGCCGGGACAGTACCGGATTCCAGGACAGTAAACGTTACTCTTTGATCAAAAAATAATTAATGCCCAGTTTGTCGCCCTTGTAAGCGGTCACGGTCTGGTAATCGCCACGCTGTGTGTGGTGAAGACGCATGACGTCGTGGATCTTATCCGTAAACTCGCTCGCATCGACCGTCTCGTCGATTTCATCGGCTGATTTTCCTGGTTCCATGTATACGAAGTCCGTGTTCGTTTTGGGGATTTCTTCGCGTGACAAGCATGCCAACCGGACGCGTGTCATGGGTTTTCCGGCTTCGCGCAGACGGTAGAAGGCAAGGCATGCACTCCTCGCGGCAACGATGTGATCGATGTGGCCGGTATAGCCGCCCAGGTCGAGACTCATGAATTCAATCTCGATGCCCTCTCGATCTGCAACGGCTTGCTCGACGATCTCCGCTACTTTCGTGGCGATTTCAAGATGATCGATGTTGTTCAGTGTGCCATCGGTGTAGCCGAGATGGTGCATCGACGTAGCGCCGATAACCTCTCCGGCGGCTCGCCATTCTTTTATCCGCACTTCGCCAAGGTTTGGTAGATTGTCCGGATTGGTGCCGTTCTCGCCGCCGGTCAGCACGATGAGGTGGAGTTCGGTGCCTGCGTTCACTTCTCTGAGGAGTGTCGCGACAGGACCGAACGCTTCATCGTCAGGGTGGGCAAAGATACCGAATAGGATTTTCTTCATACGTCTTAGTATACTGGAAGAATGACTGACGGTATCCTCCTTATAGACAAACCCGCGAATATGACCAGTTTTGGCGTCGTGGCGCGCGTGCGGCGCGTACTGAGCGAGCAGAACGGCATGAAAACGAAGGTCGGCCACTGCGGCACACTCGACCCATTCGCGACGGGACTTCTGATCCTCTGCGTTGGCAAAGAATGTAAAAATGCCGGTGAATACATGAAACGCGACAAAGTGTACGAGGCGACGGTACGACTCGGACAGGTCAGCTCGACGGGTGATCCTGAAGGAGAGGTGACGGATGTGAGTGATCGTCAGCCGTCGCGTGAGGATGTCGAAAAAGCACTGCGAACATTCGTTGGCGACATACAGCAGACGCCACCCGCGCACAGCGCGATCAAGATCGGTGGGCAGCGTGCCTACAAACTCGCGCGAAGGGGAGAAGAGGTCGAGATGCCCAAGCGCACAGTGACGATTCACGATTTGGAAATCATCGGCTATGCGTACCCGGAGTTGAAAATCCGTACCCATGTTAGCAGCGGCACGTATATCCGCAGCCTCGCGCAGGATATTGGCGAGGCGCTGGGAACCGGCGCGTACTGCACGCAACTGCGCCGTACTTCGATCGCTGATTGGGATGTCACTAAGGCCCAGACGTTGGCGTCACTGGGCGTCACCGATTAGAAAACAGACTACCCCTTGCGTATCTGTAAAAAAGTTGCTACAATAAACAACCGATGATTACAGCAGAGAATAAAGCAAAGGCTATCGAAGCAACGCAGACGAACAAAAAGGACGTCGGTAGTGCTCAGGTGCAGGTGTCGGTTTTGACAGCGCGCATCAAAGAGATTACCGAGCACCTAAAGGTGCACAAGCACGACCATATGGCTCGTCGCGGACTGATCCAAATGGTCGGTCGCCGCAAACGATTACTCAGCTATCTTGAAAGAAAAGATTTCGCCGGGTACAAAGGCCTGATTACGCAGCTCGGTCTGCGCAAATAAAAAATCCCCCCGAGAGGGGATTTTTTATTTGGCATGCCACCTCTGGTACACTAGTGACATGAACTGGTACCGTCGACTGCTCAAATATCCTGAACTGTGGGTGCTGACAGCAGCGGCGCTGTTGACGAGACTTGTCCAGCTGCATCAGCCCCCCGCGGTGGTGTTCGACGAAACGTATTTCCGCACGTTCGCGGGTAACTACCTGGACGGGCATTACTTTTTCGATATCCATCCGCCACTGATCAAGCTGTTGTTCGCGGGTGCCGCGAACGTGTTCCATCTTGACTCAGCCCAGTTGATTGGTGACGATCCGGCCGCGGTCGCGCTGCGTGTGATTCCTGCCCTGGCCGGCGCCGCTCTCGTACCACTGGTGTACGTTGTCATCCGCCAGTTAGGCCTGGGTCGTCGCATAGCGGCCCTCGGAGCCCTGTTCGTGCTGCTCGATAACGCACTACTCGTCGAATCCAGGTTTATCTTGATGGACAGCCTGCTGCTACTGTCAGGACTCGGAGCACTCAGTTGTTATTTGGCACTGCGAAAAAGCCGGTCGGGGTGGCGTTGGTCGTGGCTTGTGCTGCTTGCGACGCTTCTCGGTATGCTTGTCACCACGAAATGGTCGGGGCTTGCCGTGGCCGGGCTGATCTCGCTCGCATGGCTAGTGGACGCCTCAAGGGTGAAAATGAATTGGCAACGGGTGCTCGGTGAGGTGTTTGTGACGGCGCTTATCGTGACGGTGATATATCTCGGTAGCTTCATGGTTCATTTTTCGCTGCTGACCAAAAGCGGCGAGGGCGACGCGTTCATGTCGCAGAAATTCCAGTCGACGCTCATTGACAGCCCGGTCTACGACGAATCGGCGCGCATGTCGTTTTGGGATAAGTTCGTCGAACTGAATGAGGAAATGTATACCGCTCAAAGCACCCTTAGCGATACCGAACATCCGTACGCGTCCCGATGGTACAGCTGGCCGCTCGAGCTTCGGCCGGTCTATTTCTGGCAAGGAGCGCCGGGAGAGAACGGCATCCAAGGCAACATCTATCTGCTCGGCAACCCTGCAGTATGGTGGGGGAGTACACTAGCCGTTATAAGTGCACTGCTAATCTGGCTGATTCGTCCGAAACTACTCGGTGAACGACGGCGGTTGATCACTTTCCTGCTAGCGGGATACGCTGTCAATTTCGTTCCGTTCGCGTTCATCGACCGGCCGATGTTCCTGTATCACTACCTTTTCGCGCTTCTTTTCGCCATTCTCATAACCTGCGTTATGCTGAGCATGTTATTCGGGTGGCAGCGCCGGAAATTCGGTCCCAAAGCGGCTCAGCAAACCTACTGGATGATCGTGGCCGTAACGGTCTTGGTGTTTCTGTATTTTGTGCCGCTTAGCTATGGCTGGCCGCTCGGCCCGTCTGATGTAGAGCAGCGCATGTGGCTGCCGACCTGGCGCTGACGCTTATGCTATACTGAATCCACTATGACAGCGAACGCCACCGTGATATCAATGCGATCGGCAACTAAAAAGTTCGGTCGGTTCAGTGCTGTCGACGACGTTTCTTTCGAGGTCAGTGCAGGTGAGGTAGTCGGGTTTGTCGGGTCGAACGGCGCCGGTAAAACGACGACTATCAGTATGCTGCTCGGGTTCACGTCGCCATCGAAAGGCAGTATCAGCCTGTTTGAGCAGCCGGTTCGACCTTCGAACGCTCATACCTCCCACGGCAAGATCGGCTATGCCTCTGGAGATATGGAATTGCCCGCGAGGATGACGGGTCGGCAGTATATTCATTTCGTCATGCATCAATCGGACGGTGACCATAGTGAGCGCTTAGAACAACTGACGGGTATATTCGGGCCGCAGTTGGACAAAAAGATCGGCACCCTGTCGCGGGGCAACAAGCAAAAGATCGCTCTCGTCGCGGCGTTCGTGACAGAGCCGTCGCTGGTGCTACTCGACGAACCGACAAGCGGGCTTGATCCGATCATGCAAGACGCGTTTCTGAAGCTTGTCCGCGAGGAGCGGAAAAAGGGTACGACGATATTCATGTCGTCCCATTATCTTCAGGAAGTCGCTGAGGTCTGCACCAGGGTGCTTCTGATGAAAAACGGCAAGCTCGTCGAGGATCTGTCTGCCAAACAGCTGGAAACGACCGGTGGTAAATTGGTCTCAGTAGTCAGTCGGCGAAAGCTTTCTCCACCTGTGGCGCACGTTTCGGATATAGAACGCGAAGTGGGCGACAACGAGGAGCGGTTATCTTTCGTATTTGACGGGCCGGTTGCCGTACTGCAGAAATGGCTGATGGGGCTACCGGGTGTCATTGATTTCGAAGTCAGTGAACGGACGCTCGAGGCGGCGTTCCGGGATCTCTACACAAGTGATGAGGATAAGAAATAATGACCAGCGTATTTATAAAGACCCTTTACGACAAACGATGGTTCACGATAGGGTGGAGCGTCGGCCTGGTCGCATTCGCGGCCCTGATGGTCACGTTTTTCCCAGCCATGCAGATGGATGGATCCCTTGATGCGCTAGTGGCAAACATGCCGGCGGCATTCCAGGGCCTGATCGGTGATCTGGCCGATCTCAAAGAGTTCCCAACGTACCTTGCGTCGCAACTGTTCGATATCAGGCTGCCGCTCATCGCCGGTATCATGGCGATCATCCTCGGGCAGTCACTCAGCACCGCCGAGGAAGAACGTGGTGAGCTGCGGACGCTGCTCGCGATGCCAATCAGCCGTACGAAGCTTCTGCTTCAGAAATGGTTCGCGCTGGTCGTCATCACCGGTATTGCCACGCTTGGTTTGTTCATAGGGATCGCCGCGACGGCACCGTTCGTCGAGAACGCGGTGATCGAAGCTAGCAGTATCCTAAGCCTACTCGGCATGACGTGGCTGCTGATGGTCGCGTTCGGTACGATCGCCTTTGGTGTCGGCAGTATCACAGGCAGTAAAGGCCCGGCGACCGCTATCAGTGTACTAGTTATCATCGGCAGCTTTATCTTGTCGACGTTTGGCAAAGCTGTCGACTGGCTCGGGGATTTTGAGAAATTCTCGCTACTTCACTATTTTCCGGCCGTCGATGTCGCCAAAGATGGCGTCAATCTGGCGGATGTCGCCGTGCTTGGCGGCGTGACGGCAGTCTTGTTGGTGGCCGCACTGATTGTATTCCGCCGACGCGACGTGAAATAAGTTCTCGTTCCTGTTAATACTCAACCATCTCTGGTTAAGTGTGGTGTTGGTTTATGGGTGAGATTGTGTGCGCTTAACACCTGTCGCATGCTATAATGAAGGGGTAATAAGCAGCGGAAAGTGATAGAGACGAGGATTCTTGATGAGAATTTTCACCCCTGTTACTCTCCGCATCAAGAGAGGAGACATCATGTCTACAATAAACCCCCACGGGAAAGAAATTATCCGTGTTACGACCGAACTCGCGGGCAAGCCGCTAACACTTGAAGTGAACCGCGTCGGATTCCGTACGACCGCAAGCGTACTCGTTACGTACGGTGATACCGTCGTACTCGGAACGGCGATGGTCGGCAGCCGCCCAGTGCAGCTGGATTATTTCCCGCTATCGATCGACTATGAAGAAAAATTTTATGCGGCAGGCAAGATCAGCGGGAGCCGTTTCATCAAGCGCGAAGGTCGCCCAAGCGACGAAGCGATTCTTATCGGCCGCCTTATCGACCGTCCGATCCGCCCATTGTTTCCGAAAGGCTACCGCCAGGAAGTCCAGGTCGTCGCGAGCGTCCTTTCGATGGATCCCAACTTCCGTCCTGACAGTATCGCCATGATTGCCGCGTCAAGCGCGCTGATGCTGACCGGGACGCCGTTTGACGGACCTGTCGCGGGTCTGCGCGTCGGCCGTGTCGGTGGTGAATTCAAAGCTTTCCTGACGCCTGAAGAGCGCGAAGAAAGCGATCTCGACCTCGTCGTCGCAGGAATCGAGAGTGGTATCACGATGGTGGAAGCCGGTGCCAACGAAGTATCCGAAGATGTCATAGCCGAAGGTTTGGCATGGGCATTCGAGCAGTACCAGCCCGTGATCGCGCTACAGAAAGAACTGGCAGAAAAAATCGCGCCGGTCGCACAGGAGTTCGAACTGGTTCTGCCAAACGAAGATATCCAGAAGCAGGCCGATGAATGGGCTGAGGGTAAGCTCGGCGAAGCGCTCCATCATCCATACCCGGAGCGAAACGAACTCGTCAACAATCTGCGCTGGGAATACCACGAAGCGATGGCGGAAAAGGTCGGTGACGATTACGGCAGTGTCCGCGACGAATACGACGAGGCGTTCACCAAAGCCCTGCACGAGGATGTTCGCCGTGGAATCGTCGAATCGGGCACGCGTCCAGACGGCCGCAAGCTCGACGAGATCCGACCGCTTTCATCTGAAGTCGGCATACTACCACGGACGCACGGCTCAGCGATCTTTACCCGTGGCGTGACCCAGGGTCTCAACATCGTGACGCTCGCACCGCTCAGCTACGCGCAGATGGTCGACACCATGGAGCAGAACGATTACGAACGCCGCTACATGCACCACTACAACGCGCCGGGTTATACCGTCGGCGAAGTCCGTCGTCTCGGTAGTCCTGGCCGCCGCGAAATCGGCCACGGCTACTTGGCTGAACGAGCACTCATACCGGTACTTCCGACGGAAGAAGAATTCCCGTACGCAATCCGAAGCGTGACTGAAATCATGAGCCAGAACGGCTCGACGTCAATGGCGGCAACCTGTAGCTCATGCCTCGCGCTGATGGATGCTGGCGTGCCGATCAAACGGCCCGTTTCCGGTATCGCGATGGGTCTGATGATGGATGGTGATACGCCGTACATCCTCAGTGATATCGCCGATGCCGAAGATTTCGCCGGTGACATGGACTTCAAGGTCACCGGTACCGAAAAGGGTATCACGGCGATCCAGATGGACATGAAAGTCCATGGTCTTCCGGTCAGTATCCTGCGCCAAGCGATCGATGGTGCGAAGCCCGGCCGTGCGCACATCTTGAAGCACATGCTGACCACGCTCGCGGCACCAAAGCCGACGCTCAGCCCGTATGCTCCTCGTATCGAAAAGATCAAGATCAACCCTGATAAGATCGGTGCGGTCATTGGTAAGGGCGGGGAAGTCATCAACAAGATCACGAAAGAAACCGGTGCTGAAATCGACATCAAAGACGATGGTCTGATCACCGTCGCAGCGGCCGATACGAAGAACATCGAAAGGGCGCTTGATTGGATCCGCGGTCTGACCGAAGAACCTGAGGTCGGCAAGATCTACGAAGGAACCGTCGTCAGTATCAAAGACTTCGGTGCGTTCGTGAACATCATGCCTGGTACCGACGGCATGGTGCACATCAGCAAACTCAGCAATGAGCGTGTCGAAAAAGTCGAGGACGTCCTGCACGAAGGACAAGTAGTGAAGGTCAAACTCACTGGCATCGACGAGCGTGGACGCCTGAGCCTCAGTATCAAAGACGTCGAAGAATAGACGATCGAGGTAATCAAATAAACGAAAACAGCCCGAGTGGGCTGTTTTCGTTTATCGTCGCGCGTCATGCTAGTGGTAAGCTAGTATCATGGATAAAACGCACGCGAGCGATGAATGGGCCGACCTGCCAGTCCTCGGATTCAAAGACCGGATCCTGGACGCCATCGACACGCATCAGGTGACGATCGTTACGGCGGAAACCGGTGCCGGAAAGAGCACGCAGATACCTCAGTACTTGGCCGAGCGGGGCTATGCCAAAGTCATCGTGACGCAGCCGCGCATACTTGCGGCGCGCAATCTCAGTAAACGAGTCCGCGAAGAGTGGGCGCTCAGGAGCGGGGCGGACAGCGATGGAATCATCGGCTACCGCACCGCGCACGAGCGCGACGATAGCCCTGACACGAGGATCTTGTACTGCACGGACGGGTTGCAACTCGTCCGCGAAATTACCGGGAGTGGTACGCAGCAGCGCCAAGTGCTCGTACTCGACGAGGTGCACGAGTGGAATGAGAACATGGAAGTCCTTGTGGCCTGGGCGAAGAAACGTTGCCAGGAAGAACCCGGTTTCAAAGTCGTCATCATGAGCGCGACCATCGAAACCGAGACGCTCGCGGAGTATTTCACGACCAATGCCGTCGTGAACGTACCAGGGCGAGGATTTGAGGTTACTAAGCGTCGGGGAACTGATGTGATCAGTGAAATTCTGAACCAAGTCACGACAGCGGCCAGCAACATGCTGGTGTTTCTGCCGGGTAAGTCGGAGATACAGGATGTCACGGACGCAGTACAGGCAAAAGCGCAGGCAGCGGGCGTCCCGATCATTCCATTGCACAGTCAGCTCGAAGCGACCTCGCAGCAGCAAGCGTTCGCCAGCTATCCGAACGGCAAGATCATCCTGGCAACCAATATCGCTCAAACC
>CAZGAP010000004.1:8855-17343 GCA_964523935.1 uncultured Candidatus Saccharibacteria bacterium | reverse complement strand
ATATCGACGTAGTGATCGACAGCGGCCTTGAGCGCCGGTCCGAAGTGAGAAACGGTGTCGAGGGTCTGTTCATCGCACAGATTTCACAGGCCGACTGCCTGCAGCGGGCAGGGCGGGCAGGGCGCACCAAACCAGGTGAGTATATCTTGGCCCCGTATGGGACAATGCCGTGCCAGGAGTTCGATGAGCGACCGGACTACGCGGTACCGGAAATCCTGCGCAAGCACATCGACCGTCTAACGCTTCGACTCGCGAGCGTCGGGATCGACATCGAGACGTTGGATTTCTACCACGATCCAAGCAACAAGGCCATCCAGCGTGCCAAACGTACGCTCGTGGCGCTTGGTGCCATGACGAAAGCGGGTGACGTGACGCGCATTGGCAGGCAAATGGAGGAGTTTCCGGTCGAGTCCAGCTATGGCCGCATGCTGGTCGAAGCGATGCGGTTCGGGCCAGAAGTGCAGTCGAAACTCACGTCGATCATTGGCATCCAGGAAGTCGGCGGTATCGTGAAGGGCGGGTCCAGGTATACCGGGTGGCACAAATACACCAGGCAGTACAAATCCGACCTACTGGCGCAATATGACGTCTATCTGGCGTTGCCCGAGATACCGAACGAGCTCTACGAAGAGTTAGGCATCATCGGCAAGAACGTGCATAAAGCCACGGAAGTCATGGAACGACTGGAGCACGACCTCCAGCTCGCGCATATCCCATTGTCACCATTGACCGATACCGAGCAGGACCAGTTGATGCGGTGTATCGTGGCGGGACAGATCGGCGAACTGTGGGTCGTTGATGAGCAAGGTGCGGTGGAGCACGTCTTTACCCGTAAGCGCCGCGAACTCTCAAGCAGTACCGTGGTACGCAATCCAAAACTCGTTTCAGGTACGCCGTTCGACCTTCAGGTTCCGACGCAGACCGGGGGACTCGAGACGTTGCATCTGCTCCAAGGTATCACCGCGGTCAAGGTCGACTGGTTGGTGGAGTTGGCGCCACATCTGTTCGCGGGACGCCGTGGCAAGACATTTTATGACCCCAGGAGTGGCACGCTGGCATCCCGGCAAATGGTACGCTTCGGTGGCCAGGTGATCGAGGGTGCGAGCGAACCCCTACTCGATGACACGAAAGAAAACCGCCGGTTGTTCGCCGACGGGTTCGCCGAGTGGGCGTATGAGCAAATCGAACGTGAGCGTCGAAGCTACGCACGCTTTCATACCAAACGCATACCGTCGGTCCCACTGCCGCAGCTGCGACAGCAGGCACGTGCGATTGCCGGCGACGTGATGTCCCTTGAGGCCCTGACGTCCAAACAGCGGGCTGAACTGATAGGTTTATCGAAACTGAGCACGCACCTTGGCGAAGAGTTTATGGCGAAACTGGGCGCATCGCATAGCCGTTTCGCGCATCCTCAGCAGCGCTCTGGTCGCCGTGGTTGGCAGCCCAAGCATAAACGCAAATACGATCGTCGCAGAGGCTCATAACTCGTATAGATACTGGGATCATTCATACCTTGGTATAATGGATATATGGGATTCTTCAGCGATTTAGGAAAAGCATTCATGGGCAAGCCGCTCGGGCAAGATGCTCAAAGCAGCCAAAGTCAGCCTGCGCAGTCGAGCGCCCCGCAGGAGGAGGACGGTCTTCGCGATGAACGCGGCCTGAAAATCATACCTGACATCGAGGTCAAAAATCTGAAATCGGACAGGATGGGCGAAGAGAAGCTGATCGTCCGGGCCTGGATACAGAACAATACCGACATCGAAATCAGAATCGAATGGACGTACTTACTGAAACAGAAGAACACGCAGAACCAGTTCATCGGTCCCCGGGACTCAAAAGAAATCAAACTCTACGACGGCAAGATACCCGATAACGACAACGAAGGAAACGCGCAGATCGCCTTCAAGATCACCAAGAACAACGACGTCTTCATGGAAAACTACCGAGTCGACTTCTTCATCGAAGCGGACGGCAAGTTCAAGGTCAGCGATCTCATCGATGATGGTCCGACAAGGGACCTGTAAACAATCACTTCCGTCCTAGATAGTAGGGTGTAGAGGAGACTCGCTCGCCGACGCGGGCACGGGCGGCCCATTCTCCGGAATCAAGCACGTTGGCCGACCATGTCCACCCCGCCGAACCGGCAGCAGTGAGCATGTAGGGAAGGTATCGTTTATGGCCGCTTGCCGCGGTCAGTTCGATGCTGCAGGGGCTGCCGCTTGTCGCTTGGCAACCACTGGCGAGCGTTGAATTAAGAGGGGCGGTATGCTCGGACTGATAGCTTCCTGCCTGTAAAAGCGTCGGCGTGGTGTTCACCGAATTGAGCGCGGACGCGATCGACAGCGCGCTGCCCGCATTGATGATACCGTGTCCGTAATAAGGGGTGTACGCCAGTCCGCTCATGGACGCTGGTTTCGAAGCGGTGGCAGCGATAACAGCCGTCACGTCGGTGATGTTCGTTGATGGCCGGATGGATTTGATAAGCGCCGCGAGGCTGGCGACTTGCGGCGACGCGAATGACGTACCGTAGATCGTGCCGGAATAGAGTGACGTTTGATTCGCCGCAGACCATGACGTCGACGAAGGGATAGCGTAGCCAGGAGCAACCACATCGAGACTGTCGCCGTAACTGCTGAAGCCAGCTCGTTGGTCTGATTGGGTCGTTGCGCCGACAGCGATGACGTCCGGATACGCCGCGGGGTAGGCGATGGTTCCGGCGGGCACGCCGATGCATTCCTCTCCGGTGCCATCACCGCAGTTGCCAGATGCCGCCACGACCACGACACCGCGGGATGACGCGTAGGTGACTGCCGCCCGCATGGCAGGGTCGTTGGCATAGGCGCCAAGACTGAGGTTGATGACGTCGGCGCCGTTATCGACGGCATAGTACATTGCGGCCGTGACGTCACTGGTATACCCGATGCCGTCGTCGTCGAGCGCTTGGAGCGGCATGATCTTCGTATGCCAGTTGATCGCCGCGATACCCGTGGCGTTGTTGCCGGCCGCTCCGGCAAGTCCGGCGACCTGCGTACCATGACTCGTGCCATCACCGGTAGCGTTTTGGCGCCGCGCCAGTCGTCGGTATATCCATTGCCGTCGTCGTCGCAACCGTTGGTCTGTTTGTTAACGGCGGCACCGGTCCAACATGCCCCACCGGACTGCGTCATGCCCGATTCGCCGCTGTTCACGAACCATCGGTTTGTCAGGTCCTCATGAGCAAGCCCAAACCCACCGTCGATCACCGCGATCACCGTCTGGCCGTTACCTGTTGAGACATCCCACGCAGCGGGCGCATTCGTCTTTGCGAGCGTCCAGTCACTGGCGTAGCGAGGATCGTTCGCACCTTGGAACATCCGGTATTCATATTCATGCTGAACACTATTTTTAATTTCGTCATGTTTCGGCGAGAGGGTCGCTTGGGGTGAGGATTTTTTTGACACCGAGGCGGTCGTGACGGTCGGTTTTGTCGCCACGGTGTATTTCGGAGCCGTTTTCGGTTCGTCATGTGTCACTTTTGGGGTGGCTGGTGGTTCTTTGGAGTGAGGATTTTGGTGCCATAGCACGGCAACAAGCAAAATAACCCCGCCGAAAAGGAGCAGGTGGGAAGTACTATGAAGGATGATTTTTGTTGTTTGTTTCATTGCAGTGTGTCTGCGTACGAATACAGACATAAGTATAGTGTCTCACTCCTGTTCGTGCAAGCGTTGGTATACTGTGTATATGCACAAGCAAACTGAGCTCGACAAGGTCCGCCAGGCGATTATGGACAACCAAGTATGCCCGGAACTTGCCGAGGCCGCGACGAATCTGGTGATGGGTGACGGCAACATCGATGCGGACATCGTGTTCATCGGCGAGGCACCGGGTAAGAACGAAGACGAGCAGGGATTGCCATTCGTCGGCGCGGCTGGAAAATTTCTCAATGAGATGCTGGCGCAAGCAGGCATGGCGCGCTCAGACGTTTTCATTACCAACATCGTCAAGTACCGGCCACCGAACAACCGCGACCCGTTACCCGAGGAAAAAAAGGCCTTCTGGCCGTACTTGCTCAAGCAGTTGCAGATCATCGAGCCGAAAGTTGTCATCACGCTTGGCCGTCACAGTATGGAATATTTCTTGCCGGACATGAAAATCAGCCAGGTGCATGGCCAAGCCAAACGCATCCAGTTCGGCGATCACAAACTTGTCATCGTACCGCTCTATCATCCGGCTGCCGCGCTCTATAACGGCTCGATGCGCCAAACGCTCATCGACGATTTCCTAACGGTGCCGGACATCATCAAGCGGATCGACGAAGCGTAGTTACCTTAGTGCGGCACACCCCAGTCTGAGAGCGTGTTTTTCCATGCTTGGGTTTCAATTGGCATCACGATGACGCGGGGGTCGTTCGCGGGCCGGTGGTAGGCGCTTTCGATGTGCGCGCGCATGGCGGTCCTGACGCCGAGCGGGTAGTCGGAATTCTTCTTCCAGAGCGGCAGGTTGTCTTCCTTGGTCAGGACGTACGTCGTGTTGCCTGATTTCCAGACGGTGTTGGTTGCCGCGTATAGATTGGCTTGATCATAGCGGGAATGCACCCCGATCTTTCCTTGGTTCGCATTGTCGACCGCCCATTGGTTGCTCTGATTTTGCACCCAGTCGGCCCAGCCATCGTAGCGCCGTGCGACGTCGATGATTGGCCACTTGGTGTTCGTTGGTGTCGGCTGTCCGGTTGTTCCGCCTACTTCGGGGCGACCGATGATGTAACCACCTGTGGAACGGAGAGGGTTGCCCAGTAGAACGAATGTCAGTTCGCTTGCGCCAGGTGCCGTCGGATCGTTCGCGTGCTGTCGCATCCAATGCGACGCGACTTGGGCGCCCTGGCTGTGGGCCAGGATGATTTTTTGTCCGGGCGTTGATCGGACGGCAGCGTTGAGGGCGACGACCCCTTTGCTGATGGAATCCGAGGCCAGACTGGCAGGGAAGGAGATCTTCGCAAGGGTGTACGGCGCCCGGTTAAAGATACCACCGAAGGAATTCGGCATGTAATTCGTGATGTTGTAGTTGAGGCCTGTCAGCGTGAGGACGCTTGCCTTGAGGGGGATGCCAAGATAATTTCTTGCCACCGATGACGCTGAGCCCGCTGATCCACCGCCACTGCTCGCGGTTCCTCTTGGTGTAGTGCTGCCCGATGAACCCTTGCTGCCAGACGATTTCACGCTGTTACCAGATGCCGCTGGATTGCCTGTCGATGTTTCGTCTGATCCCGTCTGACCATCGATCCCTGACCATGACCGCGTCTGACCGCCGGCCGCCTCCATGCCCTGTAGTGATAGGTCATCCGGAAGTGTTTGCGAGGGGTGATTTGGTACCGTTTCTGCGGATCTGTATAGTCCGCTTGCGAGCTGCCACCCTGCGAGCAGCATGACGATGAGGGCTACCGCTAAAACGAAAAGTGTCCGCCAGCTTTGGCGGAGGATGAATTGTATGACTGGGAAGGAGCGGATGTTCATAGGAGGTGTGTTTTTGTTTGCACCGCAAGCGGTAGATTACTCTTTGATTATAGCATTTATTAGTTAAAAAAGCAATAGCACTTAAAGATGTCTACGGTGAAACGAAAAGACCCGGCCAAGCGCATGAGCGCCGGCCGGGTTTTGGTAGTAGGGATAGGTTGTGTCACGTGCGGCACAGGCTCGCGGTTTTACGACGACTTGCTGCTATCGAGGCGGCGTAAATATCGCGCTCGAACTCCTGCGTGTCACCGTAGCTCTTGCACCGCTCCATGATTTCCTCGTGGCTCATGCCAAGCGTGCGGAACGCGTAAACGTACTCGGTCGGGTGTACCCAGGCCTTGGCGGCTGCGAGCGCTTGCCCTTCGTCCAATCTGTAGTCGTACAGAAAAGCTAGGAAGTTCTCTTTGTTCGCTTGCACAGCTGTCGCCTTCTTGATGCCGGCGATGATCTCCTGATGGCTGATGTTGAACCGTTCGCCCCGAAGGTTCGGGTACGAATAGCTCCCGAGCATGGGAACGCCTGCCTCGCAGGCCTCGAGAGCCTCTTCGAGCGTCGCTTTGCCACGCTTCATGATCTCGAGAACGATCTGCAGGTTAAACCTGCCCTCGGCCAGTCTGATGATCTGTCGGTGGTCAAAACCCTGCTCGAGCGCGTCGGCGTAGGTATCGATCGATAGCCGGGAAGACGACGCGATGGCACGTGCCCTCGTCGGGCTGACGGCGAATCTCTGCCGCGTCTCGACGTATTTGTCGAGGCTGAGACCCTTTTTCCGCAGGGCTTTTCCGAGCTCGGCATCGGTGATCTCGACCTTTTTCGCTGATGGCATTGCCACTCCTTAAATCTACCTCTGTGAACGGGTGTTCGCAGTTAGGGTATTTATAGCATAAAAATAGTACTATCGCAACAAATGTCCTTGCTAAAAGCAACTGGGTGCGCTATACTAGTCTCACCAATCGAGAGGGAAATTCTGTATCGTACTGAACCCTCATCTCGTATATTTTGACTAACTAATCATTGTTTTCATAACAAAGAAAAAGGAGAAACAACAACCTATGGGTCAACGAAGACTCACTAATGCAGCACCAGACGATCAAAACAAACGTCCACAGGGCCAGCAGCGACAAAAATCAAATAATAGCGTGTTGAACAACACGAACACCCGCAAAGGCGAAGTGTTCCGAGCGCAGCGCCGCACATCCGAGAACGTCAATCTGCGTGCCAGCCAGCACATGATCAACATCCCGGTAAACAAATCCTTGTACAACGGCTATGGTGGACGACAGTTCAGCATGGCTGATGCCAAGAAGCAGCCACGCACGAAGGGTCCTGTCCTCAAGGTCATGCCTATCGGCGGCCTTGGCGAAATGGGTATCGGTAAGAACATGATGGCCATCGAATACGACGACGAGATCATCGTCATTGATTCCGGTTTCCTGTTCCCAGGTGCTGATTACCCAGGTATCAACTACATCATCCCCGACATCACGTACCTCGAGGAAAACAAGCACAAGATCCGCGGCCACGTCTTTACGCACGGTCACTTGGACCACATCGGTGCCTACCGTCATTTGGCGCACAAGATTCCGGCACCGGTATACGCCAGCAAGTTCACCCTCGGTATGTTGCAGCGCACCATGGAAGAAGCCACCAGCGGCTTCACGCCTGATTACAACGAAATGAACCCCGAAGCTCACGAACGCGTGCAGCTTGGTGACAACTTCAGCATCGAGCTCGTCCGCGTGAATCACTCGATCCCTGATGCGACCGCCGTCGTCGTCCGTACGCCACTCGGCGTTCTGATCGACACGGGTGACTGGCGATTCGAAGACAATCCCGTCGACGGCAAGAAATTCGACCTCGAACGACTGACCGAAATCGCAACCACCGAAGGCATCTTGATGCTCATGAACGAAAGTACCAACTGTGAATCAGAGGGTACGCACCATCATGGTGAATTCGATATCCAGGTTTCAATGGGCCAGGTGATGGACAAATACCCGAACAGCCGTCTTATCCTGAGCTGTTTCTCATCACAGATTCACCGTATGCAGGTCATCCTCGAAGAGGCCAAGAAGCACGACCGCAAAGTCGCGTTCGCCGGTTACAGTATGATTCAGAACCTCGAAGTCGCGCTCCGTGCGGGCACGATCAAGATCCCGAAAGACGTCGTCGTCAAAATGGAAGACGTCGTCAAGTTGCCTGACGGTAAGGTTACGATCGTCTGTACCGGTTCACAGGGTGAATTCAACGCCGTCCTGAACCGCATGGCTTCGGGCGCTCACAAATTCATCAAGATCAAGAACTCTGACGTCGTCGTCTTTTCATCGAACCCGATCCCGGGCAACGAGAAGTACGTCGTCCGTACTGTCGACGGTCTGATGCGAGAAGGTAGCGATGTCATCCAGAATGGCAAGACGCACCTTACCGGCGTCGGCCCGCTCCACTTGTCAGGTCACGGTTACTACGACGATCACGTCAAGCTGATCAACGCGCTCAATCCGACATACTACATGCCGATCCACGGTGAATTCCACATGCTCGTGCACAACGCCGAGCTTGCGGAAAAAGAAGCCGCGATCCCTCGCGACAATATCTTCGTCTGCGACAGTGGTGACGTCATCGAAATCACACCTGAAGGTGCGAGAAAGAACGGCCGTATCCCTGTCGGCGGTATCATGTACGATGATTCCGGCGCGATTGTCAGCGAAGTGGTCTTGAAGGACCGTATCCATATGGCAACCGAAGGTATGTTCGTAGTCGTCCTGACCGTCCAACGCGGCAGTGGCCGTCTGATGACCAGCCCAGACATCATCAGCCGAGGCTTCATCTACCTGCGCGACAGCGAAGAGCTGATGGGAACGATCCGTCAGTACCTGAAGCAGAAGGTCGCACGAAGCTTCAGTAGCAAGAAGATCGACCTTGATCAGATCAAGAAGGAACTTCGCGATGAAATCACGCACATCTTGTATGACCAGACACGGCGCACGCCGATCGTC
>CAZGAP010000004.1:5396-8845 GCA_964523935.1 uncultured Candidatus Saccharibacteria bacterium | reverse complement strand
CAGCAGCAGAGCACCGCAGGCAAACCGCCTCGTGCCGTCGGCGGCGTCGTACCACGACAACCACGCAAGTTCCCGCCGAAGCAGGTTCCCGACACCGAAGCATCCGACCCGGCGCTTCGTTCCAAGACCGAAACCCGCGCATACTAATACGTAAGGCGCAGAGAAAAAGGCTCCGTGACTGATGTCACGGAGCCTTTTGGGTTGTTGTGTCAGCTCGCGGCGGAGTGGAGCGGGGTGGGGACGACGCATCCGAGACCACAGGTGGCAAGGGAGATGCCTGGTCTCAGGAAATGACGGTCAACCCGCGGGTAGTACCTGAACAGGACATGCTTGCCGATGAGCGGTTCGGTCATCGTGAAGATGCCGTAGCCGCCACAGTCGATGACCTGATCGAGGGTGACCCTGGAGCGTGATCCCGTCACGCACTCCCGCAGCCTGTCATCTTCGTTCAAAAGCCGGTAAACGGCCCTGTAGCACGAGCCCTTCAGGGGCTCACTCGACTCGTCGAGCAGCACCACGAGAACCTCGAGGTCCTCTTGGCGCTTCTTTTTCGCCTTGATCTTGTAGGGGTGGGTAACGACGAAACCGCCTTTGCCGAAGAAAGTTCTGCTCTCTTCGTACGACGCGGATTGCGACACTGCAACCTTTGTAAGGGACATGCCGGCGCCTTTCGGTGGGGTGGGGACGGTGGGCAGCGCCTTCAGTATACTCCTGGGTGTACAAAAAGTGAATGAAAATAAATGGTGTACGAAAACGTTACGTCTCGCGGCTGGCGTAGACGTCTCTGTCGCGCTGTGCGGCGAGAATCGATTCACGCTCGACATATAGCTGACGGTATTCTGAAAACAGCAATACTAGTTGGTTGCGTTTTGTGGCATCTAGGAGTATTAGATCCTGAATGATATGTTCGATGGCTTGTTTTCTCTTGCCGAGCTGATGAAGAGTCGCATCTGGGTTTAGAGACGTGTATGCATCGAGTTGATCGTGGACGAATTTTTTTATTGCTTTTTCGAACTGCTCCAGTTGACGACGAGCATTTGGTTGGCGGACGGTTTTTTTCACAAATTCATTGCGAATACCGAGCAGCGTTACGATTTCAAGATTATGACTGACGATGCGCCGCAGTAGGTCGCCCTGTTCGTCATCGGTTTGTTGCAGTGTGGTATTGATTGCGTCGATGCGTTTTGTGTCGCGACGAAGTAGTGTGCGCCGTTCGCGGCGTATTCGCCACCGTTTGATGAGTCGTAGCAGTGCGGGCGAATGGGGGTCATATATACTGACACGGTATGCCCGGGCGACATCCTGGTACAATGTCGCCTGCTTGTAATGACCAAGTAGTTCTTTTGCCTGGGCTGACGGAAGTCGCAAAATACGTGTCGCATGACGCCTAGAGCTCCGCGATAGAGCGGTTGTCGTTTGCTGGATCAGTCGTTCATAGCGCTCTGAATAGAGTTTATCTGTTATGTCGGTCGCTTCTTTGTTGCCAATGACAAGACCACTCGCTATCCGAGATCGCATCGTCTCATAAGGTTTCTTGCGGTTGAGTGATTCGAGAACCGGATAATGGGTATCAAGGCAGCGAATATAAAATACAGCTTTCGGGTGAACTTTACGCAACAGTTTGCGGTTACTCGGCGAGTATTCGTTGTGCGCTTTCATCGCATCGTAACGAAACCGGTCGACGTTACCCTTGAGTACGGTAGTGAGGGTGTTGAATTCATCTTTGCTGTATGGTTGCATTATCTACTCCTCGGAGCATACGCGCGATTCGATGGTTCGTACACGGTCTGCCATGACTTACTGAAGACATTGTATCGACGGACTGGTCCGCGCAAGCTACCAAGCTTCACGAGAGCAGGTGAATAGGGGACAAGCAGCTGATAGTACGACTCCTGGTCAGGAGTCCATACTGTTCGGGATGGATACACGCTCGTAAATATATTGTAGGCACGCTGCAGGAAATAACCCCTGTGACCATTAGGTGCGACATAATGACTAGGTGAAAAACCGGCCTCCTTTACGAGTCGCTCGATGTCACCGAGACGAAGTGTTGCAGTACTATCTAGTTCGATGGCAGCGAACACTCCGTGTTTTTCGGTGCTGAATACGGTCATCGATGCCGTTGGTGATACGGGCAGGGCATCAAACAAGATCTTTCGCACGTGTATATTCTTTGAGAAATGCGTCGTGCAGAATGTTTCAAGCTCGCGCTTACGGGTTTTTTCGTACTCCAGATCGCTCATTTAATAATATATTAACATAAAAATGACTAATATGCAATATTATTACTTCAACAAAAGCTGTCAGACTATAGCATAGTACTTGCAAAATGTGGTAAATTTTGCTATAATATCTCTAGATCAATCAGATATAATAAAAAACAGTTATGGCAAAAAAACGCAAAACAAAAAAGAAAGCCGCTCCTTCCGGACCTAGTCACAAACTCCCGGCTGGTTTCTGGCAGCAGGTTCTCGCGCTCGGTCTGATCGCGTTCTCAATCCTGCTGATCGTCGCGTGGTTCGGCGTTGGCGGCCCTGTGCTCGAGTGGATCCAGAAGACCGCGCTGCAGTTCATCGGCTACGCGATCTACGTCGTGCCGTTCCTGTTCGTCTACGTCGGCGTCGAAATATTCCGCGCCGAGCAGAACAAGCTGCCACTCGTCATGAAATTCGCCACCGTACTATTTGTCATCTGGTGGGCTGGCATATTCGGCCTTGGTGACAACGGCGGCTGGGTAGGTGAGAACCTCAACATGGCCATACTCAACCTTGTCGACAAACCGATTGCAGGCTTCATTTACGTCCTACTTATTCTCGTAACACTCCTGTTCCTGTTCCGCGCCTCTCCGATCGCGATCATCAAACGTATCTGGGCGATGATGCAGACGGAGAAATTCGACGACAACGACAACAACGTCAAGGTCATGCGCAAAGCCGCCGAAGTCGAAGTCAAGAAACCTGCGGCAGAGTTCAAGCTCAACGCCGGCGTCGACACGCTCGACCCGAATGCCGAGGACGACAAAAAATCATCGCGCCTGTCGACACTTCGCGGCAGCGTGAAACAAGACAAGGTCGCCGAGGAGCGATCTGCGCTCGTATCGGTGAGCGACCCGAACTGGAAGGCGCCGAGCCTCGACCTGCTCGAGAAGAAGCAGTCTCCTGCCGTCCAGCAGAACGCGCAGATCATCCGCGAAACGCTGAGCGAATTCAATATCGACGTCGAGATGGAAGGTGCCAATATCGGGCCGAAGGTCACGCAGTACACCCTCCGGCCACCGAGTGGCGTCAAGCTGACCCGCATCACCGCGCTCGAAACCAACATTGCGCTGAATCTCGCTGCCCAGTCGCTGCGTATAGAGGCGCCGATTCCGGGCCAAAAGGCTGTCGGTATCGAAGTGCCGAACCTCAAAGCGGCCGACGTGCGCATGTACGGCATCCTGACCGCCCGTC
>CAZGAP010000004.1:0-5386 GCA_964523935.1 uncultured Candidatus Saccharibacteria bacterium | reverse complement strand
CCACTGGCATTCGCGATCGGCCGTGATATCTCTGGTGAAGCGGTCGTCGGCGAGCTTAATGCCATGCCCCACCTTTTGATCGCCGGTCAGACGGGCAGTGGTAAATCCGTCATGATCAACACGTTGCTCTCGTCGCTGCTCTACCGTAACAGCCCGAGTGAAATGAAACTCATCCTTGTCGACCCGAAACAGGTCGAAATGGCGCCATATGAAGACATCCCGCATCTGCTGACGCCGGTCATCACCGAACCCGAAAAGACCATCAGTGCCCTTAAGTGGGCCGTCAACGAGATGGAGCGCCGCTACAAATTGCTTGCGGGCGAAAAACTCCGCGATATCCGCAGCTACAACCAAAAAGTCCAGCAGCGTGGCAAGAAAATCTCCGTCGAAGATGACGAAGGTAACATCCAGCAGCATGAAGAAGGTGCGATGCCGTACATCGTCATCGTGATCGACGAGTTGGCCGACCTCATGATGGTCGCGGCGCGTGACGTCGAAGCACTCATCGTCCGCTTGGCGCAAAAAGCCCGTGCCGTCGGTATTCACCTGGTACTGGCGACGCAGCGACCGTCCGTCGATGTCATCACTGGTCTCATCAAAGCCAACGTTCCTGCGCGTATCGCCTTTACGGTGGCAAGCCAGGTTGATTCCCGGACGATCCTCGACCAAGTCGGCGCCGAAAAGCTCCTTGGCAAAGGTGACATGCTGATGCTCACACCGTCGATGGCCAAGCCGAAACGTATCCAGGGTGCCTGGGTAACCGACGACGAAGTCATGAAAATTACCGATCATTTGCGCATGCAGTCGGCGCCGCAGTACAACGACGAGATCATTTCACAGCCTGTCCAGCTGAGCGGTAAGGGTGGCGTGGTGATGGACTTTGCGACCGATACCAGCGGCGACCAGACGTACCAGGAAGCACTCCGTATCGTCGTCGACAGTGGCAAAGCCAGTGCCAGTGTATTGCAACGCCGTCTCGGCATCGGCTATGCCAAGGCCGCGCGCTACATCGATACCATGGAAGACCAAGGTATCATCGGTCCGCCGACCGGCAACTCCAAACCCCGTGACGTGCTTGTCCGCAGCATGGACGAGATAAACGGCGGCAGTGACGACGAAGATCTCGGTTAATAAGCAAACACCCCCGCAGCAGTGCGGGGGTGTGAGCTTGAAAGCCTATCGTGCAGCCAAGTACAGACCGTGAACGAAACTGAGTGCCTCGAGGACGTATCCGTATTGCCTGAAGTGCCACAGTGTCGGTCTGTCATCTGCGCCGACGATGTTGAATTGGTTGGACTTCGGACGGTCACACAGACTGCCATCGATCATGATGAACGAGGCATTGTTGATAGTCCTCTGGTGCTTGGTGGCATCGATTGCCATGAACTCGGGTGTCGGTTTGGTAAAGCTCCTCGGGTCGACTATTATCTGCACGATGCATTTTTTGTTCGCTGCTTGCAGTGCTTCGATTTGCGCGGCGACATCAGGAATGATCGTCAAGTCGTCCATGATGGCTTTGCCTCTGGCGACGAGCGATCGCCATTCAGCCAAGCTTACGTCAGTCATATACACCTCATCCGTCTTTCAAGCTCCCTTTTGGAGCTCGATAGTAGTCGTGCTCAACAAAATTACGCTAACTGTACCATCGTTTTCTTCGATTGACAAACGCCAGCAGATGATTTACTTTCGAACTAGCCGAACACGATTCGGAGTCGATAGGGGAAACATGAGATTTGCTGTTGGCGCAGCGGTGACGCTCGCGCTTATGGTGGTGACCGGATGCACGACGACAGCCCAAGGCACGGCCATGCGCCAGCCCGCGTGCGCCGTCAACGGGTTCGAGGACCTGCAGGCGTCCGATCCCGGGTGTGGCAAAACCTTCGTGATCGAAGGGATGATGGAAGGCCTGACGGCAAGGGAGGTCGACGTGCTCGGCCGACCGGTGCCGTACCTGATCTTCCCGGACGCCGCCGAAGACGGGATCTTCGCGATGGACATGACCGGCATCGTCGCGCGCGACTATGAACACACGGTCATTTCGGATATCCAGAGGTATACAAACATGGATATCGTCAGTATCATCGCGTCGGATACCTGTGCGGTGGACAAGTGGTATGATATACCGATCCCTCTGCGGAGCGGCTGCGATGTCAACAACTCCTTTCTGAGCGGCCGGCAACTTTCATCGAGCGAGGCCGCCCGGGTCTTATCGCAACCGACGATCGACCGTATCGAGCAAGTCGCTCGCGACGGCAAGCGTTTCGTCGGGTATGTCCTCACTTTGGCAGGCGTAGCCTGACGCAACTATGTAGCCTGAATGGCTGGGATCTATCAGAAATGAATAGGACCTGGTCATCCAGGCTCTATTCATTTCTACCCCTGGACATTTCTACAGAGGTAGGGTATAATTACATAGTTATCAACTCAGCTTATACCCGATATAAGCATCCACATGGATTCCAAAGGAGGAAACTAGTGAAAGAATACGAACTGACTGTTCTGATTCATCCTGATCTGGAAGCAGATCTGGAAAAAGCGCTGACAAAAGTCCGCGACATCATCAAAAGCGCCGATGGTGAAATCATCAGCGAAGACAACTGGGGCAAGAAAAAGCTCGCCTACAAGATCAACAAAGAAGATTTCGCCGTGTACGTATACATGGACGTCAAGCTTCCAGCAGACGCACCGCTCAAGATCAGCAACACGCTGAACATCACCGACGAAGTACTGCGCTACCTGCTTGTTACCGTCGACGAAAAGGGCCGCGCCCTTCTGGCCGAAGACAAGAAGCGAGCCAGCGAACGCAGCGAGAGCGAGAACGAAGAAAGCAAAGAAGAGGAGTAGGGTTAGATGGCAAGGGGTATAAACCAAGTAATTCTGATGGGACGCCTGACTCGCGACCCTGAAACGCGCACGACACCAAGCGGTAAGTCTGTCACGAGCTTCAGTATCGCTGTCGACCGTATGGGACAAGACGACCAAGCGGACTTTTTCGATGTCACGGCATGGGAAAAGACTGGCGAATTGGTACAGCAGTACCTCGCGAAAGGCCGCCGCGTACTCGTGCAGGGTCGTTTGCGACAGGACAGCTGGGACGACAAAGAAACGGGCAAGAAGCGCAGCCGCGTCGAAGTGACCGCGACTGACGTCACCTTCCTGGACGGACCAAACGGCGACGGAGGCGGTTCGAACGCCCCATCGACTCCATCAGGCAACAACAGCAAGTCGAAAGACACCGTTATCGAAGATATCGACGACAAGCCTATCGACCTGTCTGAAATACCATTTTAATCAGTAAATTAGGAACTTTTTATGGCACTGAAACGATTCAAAAAAGACGCTCCAGCGTACTTTGACTACAAAGACGTCAAGACACTCCAGCGATTCATCAACATGTACGGTCAGATCGAACCGATCAGCAAGACCGGCCTTTCCGCGAAACAGCAGCGTCAGCTCGCTGTCGCGATCAAGCGCGCACGCCACCTCGCACTGCTTCCATTCGTAACGCAGGGCTAGTTGGTACGTAGTATTTGGTAGTTAGGCATCAGCACACGCTACCTAGCTACCATTCACTACCTACTAATGACTTAATTGGAGATGTAACATGTATCAACCAACCGATTTGAAAAAGGGCGTCGTCTGCCAGATCGACGGCAAACCGTACCGCGTGACTGACTACAATCAGAAGGTAATGGGTCGCGGCGGAAGTATCGTCAACGTCAAGCTCAAAAACCTCATCGACGGCAGCGTCATTCCGAAGACGTTCAAGGGCCAGGATAAGATCGAGCGTGCCGAAGTGAACAACCGCAAAGTCCAATACCTTTACTCGGACGGCGCCGATTTTCATTTCATGGATCCAGAGAGCTTTGAACAGTTCCAGTTGGGTGCTGATATCGTCGATGCGGCCGCGCCGTACCTCAAAGAAGGAGACGAGCTGAACCTGCAGTCTTTCGGTGAAAAAGTCATCAACGTTGAACTGCCAAAGAACCTGTTTCTTGAGGTTACGTACGCCGAAGATGTCGTCAAAGGCGACACGACCAGCAGTGTCCTGAAAGACGCGACACTCGAAACGGGACTTGTCGTCAAGGTGCCTGCGTTCATCAAGGTCGGTGACATCATCTCTGTCGATACGACGACTGGCGAATACCGCGAACGGAAGAAATAATATGACGAAGACCAGGCTTGACCAATTGATGGTACGAAACGGCCTGGTTTCTTCGCGCTCACAGGCAGAGAGCTGGATCGGACTTGGTAAGGTGACCGTCGAGGGAAAACCTGCGACCAAATCGGGGCAATTCGTTCGCGAAGACGCGGATATCAAACTGATGGCGCAGGAAAAGTACGTCAGCCGCGCCGGGTTGAAGCTTGCCAGCGTCGCGAAGCTGCTCGGTGTGGATTTCAAAGGCAAGACAGTCCTCGATATCGGTAGTAGTACCGGCGGATTTACTGATTACGCCTTGCAACACGGTGCGACAAAAGTATTTGCCGTTGACGTCGGCACCGAACAGTTGCACCCCAGCCTGAGGGGCAACAACAAGATAGAGCTGCATGAAAAAACCGACATACGCAATGTAGTGGTCGGCAAATTCATAAAAGGCGACGAAAAATACGGTGGTAGCCATACGATCATATCCGATACGCCCGACATCACCGTCATGGATGTCAGCTTTATCAGCCTCCGTGAAATCCTACCTCATGTGGCGAGAGAACTCAGTGGCAAAGACACGCAGATCGTCGCCATGCTGAAGCCGCAGTTCGAAGCGGGTAGGGAGCAGGTGAACAAAGGCATCATCAAAAACGATGCAGTCCGTAGGCAGATTCTGAAAGATTTCGAAACATGGGCGAAGCAGTACTTCGTCATCGTCGACAAGCGCGACAGTGACGTGGCCGGCAGCAAAGGAAACCGTGAGCGTTTCTATCTGTTAAAGTTATCCAATAATATTTACAAATAGCTCAAAAAATAGTATAGTTTATATACGCTTCTCACTGTCTGTATGAGGTGGAAGTGCGGTGGCGGATTTCCCGCCTCCTTAACAACCAACAATGATATGGAAAGAGGTGAAACGCATGCGCGTTTACCATCGCCTGTCGGGGATTGTTGGGGTGGTCAGGAAGGTGACCAAGAAGGGAAGTTGGGCGGCAGTACTCTGTCTCCTGATGCTCTTCTCGGTTGCTGCTCCGGGTGTGGCTTCGGCCCAGCCGGATGCTCCGCCAACCCCAACGATCACTGTCGTGCCAGAAGAGCCGGCTCCAGCGCCTGCTCCTGACACGGGTTCCGATACGCCCTCGGGTCCCCCAGTGGGGAATCCCGAGCCAGCTCCGGCTCCCGCACCGCCTCCGCCGCCCCCCGCGGTGGATCCGGTACCCGCTCCCGCGCCAGCTCCAG
>CAZGAP010000003.1:46671-54397 GCA_964523935.1 uncultured Candidatus Saccharibacteria bacterium | reverse complement strand
CCACGGAGCGACTCCAATTCTTTAACGAGTACGCTGCGGCTTTTGCCAAGCGCAGCCCGCATACTGAAATCATGCACGTGGTTCGGCGTACGCAGATACACACCTGCAACAAGCGCCGGCTGCAACCCGACAGATACCACCGCTTGCGGGTGAATAGAGCTTCGCAGCCAAGCGGCGAGCTCCTGCAGGCTTTCACGGTCGGCATTGACCGCGAATGTCATATGGATGATCGGTGCGCTGTCTTTCAGTTGGCGGAGTTGCTTCAGGACGTTACTGCGCTTCTGCGCTGCTTCCAGTGATAATTTGTTAAGGCGCAGGAAATCTTCGAGCGCTCCCGTAATGACCGGTTGAGCCGGTTGTTGTACACCGGCTTTCGCACGCACCATGGCAGTCGTCAGCTCGTTGTCGACCCATTCGACTTCCCTGACCAGACGCGCGATATCTACCCTTGTAACTACCGTTGGAGGCAGTACATACTCGGCATACGTCTTCGTTTTCGTGTCTTCGGTCATAATTTCATATCATCCACGATCGTTTGCTTGTTGGCTTCCATCTGCTTAATGATAGCTGGTAGCTGCGCCTTGAGGTCGTACTGGTCGCCAAGTGCTTCGAGCAGGTAATGTTCGACGATCTGCGCCATATTCTGCTCGAACAGATTAAGCATGATTGCTTCCTGTTCGACGACACGTTTTTGCAACACCTCGTTCAACTGCAAGTACTGCTGCTCCATCGCTTCGACGCTTTTTTGGAGCGACTGCACGGCGGCCTCTTGAGCCTGTTGCATGGTCGCAAGCTGCGCCGATTTCTGCTCGAAAATCTTATCGAGTTTTGCCTCTTGGTCGGTGATGCTTTTCTCTATATGTTTGCTGAATTCCTGGTACTGTCCTTCGAGTGCCTGTGCTCTGGTGGTAAGCGATTTCAGTGAGGCGTCCTGTGCGTCCTTGATCTCTTTGCCGTATTCGACGAACTGTTCGTTTATCTGCTCAGTAATCTTGGCGTTGACCTGCGCGACCGTTCCGTCTAACTGATCAGTGATGTGACTCTTCAGTTCGGAATTGATACCCTGGATGGTCGTATCGAGATCTTTCTTGAAAAGCGTCGCGTTATCGTCGATGACTTTCTCGAAATACTCGCGCCCCCGCCTGCGTAGCTCGTCACGGAAATACTCGTCAAAAAAGTGGAGCGGTCCGTCGACCTCTTCTTGCGTCTGCTTTTTCTGAAAAATGCCCATTTCTTTTAAACCCACCTATTTCGCATCATAGTTTCAGTAGTAAATATACCGCAAACAGACCGATAACCAAAATCAGTATGCTTGTCAAAATAATCTCGAGTAGCGCCCTGAAGATCGATTTCTTGGACATCGGATTACGGCCGATAGAAATGACACCGCTGCGAACCCCGGAGTAGAGAACCGCAATCGCTGCGATCAGGCTGACGGCCGTGATTCCCATACTGAGGTAAATACGTATCGGGCTCACCTCTTTTTCCGCGATAGCTTGGCCGATCCTCTGGAGGAACTCCGGTACATCGGCCTTGGTGCTCTTTTCGTTAGGGTTGCGCTGGATATTGATCGTTACAGGTACTTGGCCGAGTGTCACCGCTTTAGTGCCACCATTCGAATCCTTAAGAGTCGTCGTCCCAAGTGTCACCCCTTTACCATCGAACGCGCCGACCGCCCTGCCGAATACCGTTTTTTCCTCAGTACCTGCTTTCATGGCGACGCCGTTGACCGATGAAAGTGTGACATAATCTCCCACCGCTATCGGACCGCCCTGGTTACTAACTAACACGTCATACGTACCCGACACAGCGACGAACGTTTCGTTCTTGAGATTTTCGTTCGTCAAGGTGAGCGAAAGCTGGTTGCGGTCGACCGTCACACCGAACATATTCTGTAGTTCGGCTTGGGTCGCGATCTTCACCTGTTTCGCGTCCTTACTGGTAAGTTGGACGATCGTTCCGTTGTCGAGCGACGCTTCCGCAGCATACCCTTGCACACTACCACCACCATAGGTTTCGGCTGCAACGGGCAAAACGGCCGCTAGCACGATGCCTGCAGCCACCATAAGTCCGAGAATAATCCGCGCCGGTTTCACTGTTTGTGTACGCTCCATACGCCCCTGTTATGCACTTGGGCTTAATTATACCATAACAATTACGGAATCGACCCTGTTGCCTCGGCACTAAAATTCATACATTATGAAATAATTTCTTTCTATTTCAATAACACACTCACCTCTGTAAATTTTTATCCACGGGATTCAAAAAAATGTATGGTATGGTAGTTTTTTATATTCATAATTATTACATAAATACATTTTAACAGATTGACGCTCGTGCTTTTTGTGCACGGGATCTTTCGTGATGCATGGCGGGCGCCTGTGCAAAAGTTTTCCTGGATCAATAACAGTATGTAGACTTAAACACAACGAAATATTTATCGTTTTGCATGATTGCTTCTAAAGTATTGCCACCCCAAGACGCTTGTGGTAGAATTAGCACAAGCTTTTGATGGCACCACACGTCTAGGCTAAATAAACATTTTTATATCGAAAAAACAGATATAGAAACAAAAATATGAAAAGAATGTGGTGTCACCTCCCCACTGGTTTTAATCGTCGTCGCGTGCTGCAGTTTGCAGTACCTTCTTCGCTGGTTATAGCGTTTATTACAACGCTCTTTTTCAGCATGATTTCACACGCGGCACCGGGCATAAACCAGACCATCAGTTTCCAAGGCCGCTTGCAGTACGCAACTGGCGGTTCCGTTGCTGATGGCTTTTACAATATCCAATTCAAGATCTACCAGGATGGCACGGGAACGGCTGCGGGCAATCCTGGCGGGTCACTTGAATGGACTGAATCCTACGTCAACAACAACGGTACCGCTGGCGTGGAAGTCAAGAATGGCTACTTCTCCGTCAACCTCGGATCGAAGAATGCATTTGGCAACAACGTCGACTGGAACCAAGACACGCTGTGGCTATCGATGAACGTCGCAGGGACCGCAAGCTCGTGTACGACGTTCAACTCGGGCGCCTGTACGGCTGATGGTGAGATGGTACCAATGCAGCGCTTCACCGCTGTCCCTTATGCGCTTAATGCAAAAGAAGCCCAGGACTCAAAAGCGCTCGAAGGCAAAACTGCAAGTAATTTCGTCCAGCTGTCACAGGGAGTGCAAAACGACTCAGTTAACAATTCAGCAAGTATCTTCGTCAACAAAACCGGAACTGGCGGAGAGTTCGCCAAGTTCCAAGGAAACGGTGAAGATGTACTGACAATTACCAATACAGGCAACCTCCAGTTCGGCAATAACTCAGACCACTCCATCATCGTTGCTGGAGCAGACCCGGACACAAATGGAAACAACCTACTGATGCAAAGCGGCAACGGCGGCAGTGGCTCTGGTTCCAACGGCGGTAATTTCTCAATCTTTGGCGGTACCGGCGGGGGGACAAACGGCAACGGTGGATCTGTATTTATCCAAGGCGGGGACGGAACAGGTAGTGGGAGCGACGGAAGCATCCTTATCGGTAATTTCAATAAATCCTACATCGAAATGGGCAATGCAAACCTTAGTAGCGGCACCCAGACTATAAACATCGGTACCAACAACACGAGCGGTGGTACGACGAACATCACGATTGGATCAAACGGCGGAGCGAGCGGTGGTACGACAACTGTCCAGGCGAAAAACTCGGTCACTATCAATACGAATGGCACGACCCGTGCGACGTTCTCAGACACCGCCAACACCGTTTACTTCGGTAACGGCGTGTCGGCATCTGCACCAAATAACTTCACACTCCAGGGAACGAATAGTTCAGCGACAGCAGTTGCCGGCGGATCACTCACGGTACAGGGCGGCAACGCGACGACAGGCAACGCCAACGGTGGTAATCTGACGCTTTCTGGAGGCACAGGCAGTGGTACGGGTACGAACGGCCTCGTCGTACTGACGACGCCAACCTTCTCAACCGTTACAGACGATCCAAACTGTTATACGAGCGGCGCTCTGGTTGCAAACAGCTGTACCTTCGCCGCCGCGAGTGTCAACAACTCCTCGGCGCTCATCGCGGGCTTCAATACGGCCGGACGTACCGCCACACTACCTGATCCGACAAACACAACCGCCGGACGTGTCATATATGTCACCGCGGCGAACGGTTCGAACGACTTCACTCTTTCGGTCAACGGTGGCGGCACCGGCAACCTGACCTCGATGCGTCAGAATACTACCGCGACGATGGTATGGAACGGTAGCGACTGGACAGTTGCCGGCGCATCGAACTCGACAACACTCCAGTCGGCCTACGACAACACGCTACAAAGTGCCGGCGGTTCCGAAATTATCGTCAGTAGCGGTTCGAACACGAGTGGACTCACCATACGTGATAGCAGTACGAACCCCGTAAACGGCACGCTTCTCGAAGTCCAGAACGCATCAGCTGGCACGCTGTTCTCGGTGAACAGCAATGTGCCTCAGTACATCAGCAACGCCGGTGCTGAAACGGCTGGCTCCACCGCGACCACATTCCCGTCGAACACGTGGTCCGCAGCCCCTGCTGGCGGCACCGTTAGCCGTCACAATACCGCCGGAGATTACATCAACACAGGCCAAGGGTCCGCGGCCGTCACCACTGCCGCTACCATCGGTCAAGGTGTCAAGAACCAACTCACATCGGCACTCAACCCGAACATGACCTATAACGTCTCGTTCTCGGCGCGCCTGCAAGGTGGCACATTTACCGATATGGAAGTCTACTACTCTGCCGACGGTACTGCCATGTCGGTCCTCTGTACCTCAGGCAAAGCGATCAAGACAAGCGTCTGGACGAGAATCGACTGTACGTTCAAGGCACCGGCGTCAAGCATCACCACAAGCAACGCCCTGATCGTCCGCCAGGCAACGGGAGTCGCGCGCACCTTCTACATAGACAACCTCAGCGTAACGGTAGCCGGTGACTTCAACTACGCTACGGACGGCAAAGTCAACGATGGCACTAACTTCGCCACCAACTGGACAACGACCGGCGCAGGTTCGACTGTCACGCGTAACACTTCTGATGGCCAAGAAGCGAGCGATAGCGCCCAGTCCGTGACGACCGCAGGTGGTGCGAACCGAGGCATACGCAATAAACTCTCCATAAACCCGCTCACTGACACGCTGTACCGCGTATCCGTCTACGCAAAAAGCTCGACCTCCTTCAATGATTTCGCGATCCGATACTCACCAAACGGCGGCACCGACTTCGTTGACTGCGTCGACTATAATACGCAGACTATCTCGACTTCCGCATGGACACAGGTCACCTGCTATATAAAGACTACCGCGACAGCCGCCTCAGACCCGCAAGCCTACTTCATCCAATCCGCCTCTGCTGCGCGGACGTTCATGGTTGATAATTTCTCTATGTCACTTGCGTCCAATACTGCGGCAAACGTCCAAATCGGCGGCGGAAGCGCGGGCGGTCCCCCAACCCTCTTCACGCTCGACAAGGGCGCATCGGCACCGATCGCCGCCGATAACGATGCGCTGCTTGGTTCAATGTATTACGACACCACCATCGGCAAACTGCAGTGCTACGAAGCAGATGGCTGGGGAGCCTGCGGCTCGTCACCCGACAACATCGTGACGATCAGCCCTGAGTACAACAACGCCGTCATGCATGGCACCGGTGTTGGTACGATGACTTCCGACCTTTGCTCCGATGCGCTCAATATCAATGACGGCAGTTCGTCTCAACCGACCATCTGTAGCACCAACGAGACATACAACTTCTACAAATGGACATCACCGCAGGCGTCTGCGCAAACGTACAGTATATATGTCACCTACCAACTCCCAGGCACGTTCAAGGCGTTCACATCGGGATCGACATCACTGATGGGGCGAACGGATAGCTCAAACTCAAGCGTTAATTACCAGGTATACCGAAGCAACAGCAGCGGCCTGACAGCCTGTGGCTCCTCGGTAAGCGTATCGACAGGCAGCCAGAGCTCGTGGCAAACCAAGTCGGCCAACGGGACAGCTGATCCTTCCACCTGTGGATTCAGCGCAGGCGACAGTATCGTCTTCAAGATCACGGCGTCGTCCAGCAGCAACGCCAACGCATATATCGGCAACCTTGGCTTCACATACAGCAATAGGTAGCCCACCCCTTTGTTCGCAGTGCTGGTTATGGTAAAATATGTCCATTACATATGTGGTGCAAATCCACTTGGGGATGTGGAAATCAAAAGGTGACTCATAAACAGAAGCGAGGTATACGGATCCGGCTCACGATGCCGCAGAGGCACGGTATTGTTTACCGTTACAAAAAGTACGTTTCGATATTTGAAAGGCTTCTTGTCGTCTTGTCCCGACAGTCTAAGATCGTTCGGTTTTGGCGCGTGCACAAGCTCCAGAGGGGATCGCTTTTTCTCGTAGGCGCCATACTACTCTCTCAGCTCGCTGCCCTCCTCAACCCGTTCCTAGTCCAGCATGCCTATGCTCTTGGTAAGGCCGAATCGTTGCTTCCGACCATAGAGCCGCTGATGGCTTCGAAACTGTCATATGACTCCCAGCAGCAAATGTTCACCTTTGACACTAAGCAAATGCCCGCCGCAGAGACGGCCAATAGTGCTGGCGGCGGCGTGACGGCAACCGCGTATACTGATGGATCGAAGGGTATGGTCGTATCTGATAGTACCAACAAGGTAGATTTCAAATTGACGCCGAAATTCCGACTGTCTGACGGGCAAAAAGACGGCAACCGCATCGTCTACCCTCTCATCGACCATTATGGCTGGGCCGTCTACACGATGACCGCAACTGGGGCCAAGGAGGATATCGTCCTTAATTCTACCGCCAGCGACACGGCATCATTCGAATATGAAATGGATCTAGGCAACGGCCTTGAGCCTCGCCTGGAAGCTGACGGCGGTATCGGCATCTACGGCAGCAAATTGTTCAGTGGCTCCATCACCACCGGCACCGATAAGGACGCCGAACTCTTGAAAAAGGCCCGTCAGAACACCAAAAAGGACACGCTGATCTTTGCCATCCCGGCTCCGGTCATAAAAGAAACGGAACCTGATTCCGGTAAGATCAAAGCGAAATACGAGCTGAACGGCACGTCGCTCAAGGTGAACGTCCAAGGACTCGAGGCGGGCAACTACCCCATTACCATCGACCCTTCCATTTACGTTGTTACCGCTTCGCAGTTCATGTACGGCAATAACGAAACGAACATCAACTTCGATGTCGCCAATAAGCTGATCAAAAAAGGCAACTCAACCGGTGCGAGGTTTGATTCATGGCAAAATACCGCCAACCTCCCAACAGGCGTGTTCGGCGGAGGCTCGGTCGCATCTGGTGGCTACATTTACCAAGTCGGAGGATCATCGGTCAGCAACGAGAGCAACACATCAATCAGTACTCAGGGGTCATCAAGTTATGTCGTACCTGCCGGTGTTACGACCATCAATGTGAAGATGTGGGGCGCGGGAGGCGGCGCAGCGAGCGGCACTTCAGCGAGCGCCGGTGGCGGCGGTGGTGGTGGCGGTTTCACAAGCGCAACGCTAGATGTCACACCAGGAGAAACGCTCACCCTGTATGTCGGTGGTGGTGGTGGCGCGGGCAATGTCCAGACCAATGCGACCGGCGGTGGTGGTGGCGGTGGATACTCCAGTATTTATCGCGGCTCAACACCTCTTCTTATCGCCGGTGGTGGTGGTGGCGGCGG
>CAZGAP010000003.1:40318-46661 GCA_964523935.1 uncultured Candidatus Saccharibacteria bacterium | reverse complement strand
TGCAATTAGCACGACGAGCTTTCCTTCGGGAGGTGCCGGCGGTGCCGGCGGAGGCACCTCGGGAGTAACAGGAAGTTCCTTTAACTCCGATGCCGGAGGAGGAGGTGGCGGTACGCAATCAGCTGGCGGCAGTGGCGGAACCGGCACATGCGGCGGAACCAGTTCGAACGGATCGTCACTTACGGGCGGCGAAGGCGGTAACAGGGGTATCTTTTCGGGATGCTATTACGGCACCAACGCCAACGGCGGCCTTGCGTCGGGTGGCAATGGCGGCACGAACTGGGCGTCCAGCCCTTACCGTGGCGGTGGCGGTGGCGGTGGCGGTGGATACTTCGGTGGTGGTGGTGGTGCCGGCGGCACCTCTAACACGGGCGGTAGCGCCGGTGGCGGTGGCGGGTCAAGCTATATCATCGGTTCGGCCACAAGCGCAACCTCGACCACTGGTAATGGCACAGCACCCGGAAACGCCAGTGACACATCACGAGGGACAGCTGGCAACGGTGGCACGTGTGGCAGTAACGGTTGTAGCGGCACCGGAGGGAGCAATGGCTTGATCATGATTTCAAGGACCGCCGGTTCGGCGGCGAGCAATTCGGTCAACTGGGCTCAGTTTGATCCTGGTAACGGAACGGTCATCAATGCCAACCCGGGCAGCGGTACCTGCGCTGGATGGTGCTCATCGCCAAGCTACGATCTGCCTGTGAGTAGGTCAAATTTCTCACTGGTCGCCTACAATGGCTATCTCTACGCAATGGGAGGCAATGACGATTCCGGACCGAATGCCACTGATCATAAATACAAAACGATCTATGTTGCGAAACTCGGTCTGAACGGCGAGCCGCGACTGTGGCATCCGACCGACACCAACGAGTCCAACTGGACCTACTGGTTCCATGACGACACAGGTATGACGTTACCCTCGGAACGAATCATGGGTGCAGCAGTCGCCTACAACAATAAGATGTATTACGTCGGTGGGATCGACAACAGCTCTTCGACAGGTTCGGCAACAAGTACCGTATGGGTTGCTAGCATACTACCGAATGGCAAAATCGGCACATGGTCGACGAGCACCGCCCTTACCTCAGGTGGCCCCGGAGCGACCTACGGGGCAACAGCAGTAACGTATAACGATTATCTGTATCTTGTAGGCGGTGCCGGATCGCCAGGGGGTACACCATTCACATCTAATGTGTCTTATATAAAAATCAACGGCGATGGTACGCTTGCGAGTAACTGGCAATCGACGAACAGTTTCGCAACTGGTCGCGTGACAGGTGGCGGCACCAACGCAGTCGTATGGGGTGGCTACATGTACGTATCGGGAGGCTGCGGTACAACCAATAGCAGCAACTTCTGCACGAACGTGCTTTCCGATACGCAAATTGCCAGTATCAACGCCGACGGCAGTCTGGATACGTGGGCTACCGTCAGCAATGTCACCAACCAACAAATGGGTGCGTCACTCCTTGCATGGCGAGACGTACTCTATAGTGTCGGCGGCTGCTCTGCGCAGGATTCTGGTGTAGGGTCATGCCAAAGCAGTGTGCTTGCGGGTATTAATTATGGAGTTATCAAACAAGACGGCGAGGTGTCGACGACCACCTCTTCGGTGGCAAGCGGCTCAGGGTCATGTACAGGCGGCACACCAACGAACTGCGACACCATCACCGGTACAATTGGCTCCTTCTTTGATACCGCTGTCGTAAATAATGGCTACATGTACGTGATTGGAGGATGTACGAGCAACGGCTGCGGGTTCGCTTCGGCATACGTCTCCTTCACCCAAGTAACAGCCAATGGCGACCTAGTACAACCGGCCTCTTGCCCGAGCGGGTCGAGTGCGGTGAGTGGTTGGTGCAGGACGACGAACGGCGTGTTTGGTGGAACCGGAATCGCGGCTGCGGCGCCCGTCGTATTTAACGATACGCTGTATTTAGTAGGAGGCTACACGAGTGTTGGATTGACTAATAAGTTCTGGCGCGCCTCATTATCGCCCACGACCGGTATGGTAGGAACATTTACCAACGATGCCATGACGACCGCAGGTGCAACATCCGTGTCATACGCATACGCAACAGCTCGGGCAAATCCTGCAAGCATTGCGAGTAATCCAGGAAATCTGTATGTATTTGGCGGATGCACAACCAGCGGCGTCGGATCGGCCTGCTCCGCCTACACTCAAGCCGTGTACAAATGCAATATCGGTACCAGCGGAGCTATCTCGGGCTGTACCACCACCGGGCAACTGCAGATCGGTACGCCAACCGGTGCTTCTGGTGTCGGCTTAGGCATGATGAGCGGCACTGTCTATGCAAATTACATCTATCTTGTCGGTGGTTCAGCACCCGGCCTATCGCAGACAAGTACGGTACGATACGCCAAATTCGACAATAGCAATAATGTCGTCACGACCAGCAGCGGATGGAATGAGTCGACCCAAGCGCTCCCTACGGCAACGGTAGCCAACTCGGCATATATATATAACGGGTATCTATACTCTGTCGGAGGGTACGACTCGAGTGGCGGAGTTCAAAACAAAATATACTACATAAAGCTCAATACGACCGATGGCAGTCTTGACTCAAGTGGCTGGCAACAATCAGCGGTCACCATTACTGGACGATGGGGCCACAATGTCGTGACCTCCGGATCTTATGCGTATGTCATTGCTGGCTGCACAGCCGGTGCGACGCCTACCGGCTGCTCGGCCACGACATCGACCGTTGAACGCTACAAAGTATACAACAACAATAGCGGCGCGCCAGCTGGGTGGTCGACATCAACAAACCAGTATAGTACCGCCCGTTGGTATGCTGGTAGCGCTATATACAATGGCTATATGTACATAGCCGGCGGATGTACAAGTTCGGGGCTTAACGACTGCGCTACGGTGACGGGAAATGTACAAAAAGCACAAATTGACGCCTACGGCAATGTCGGCACATGGTCGAACACCACCGCGTCATTGCCAAAAAACGTAGGTGGCATAAAGTTGCTTGTAGCAGGTGGTACGCTATACGTTGTCGGCGGCATGACCGCTGGCTATAGCACCATAGAGTCGGCAGTCTACTACAGCACACCCACAGGCACCGGCGACCTTACGTCCTGGGGGACCGCAACAAACAGTCTACCATTGACCCGGGCGCTTTATGGCGCCGCAGTATGGAACAATCGAATATATATCCTCGGTGGCATGGGCGGTAGTTGTAGCAGTAATACCTGTGGAACCGTATATATAAGTCCTCAGCTCAATTCAGGTGGTGATATAACCAGCGCTTGGACGTCGGCAAGTAATACGTTTAATTTCTCACGGATTGGTCCTGCCGCGGTGGCTTACGCGAACAATCTCTATGTCCTGGGCGGCAAAAGCTTTGACGGCCCCAGCGCCCCATCATATAGTGACGTCCAATACACAAAGATTGACTCGAGCACGGGTGATTTGTCCCCCTGGACCTACACTTCAAGTCTGTCCTTCGGGGTATTTATGGCAGATGCTTTCGCCGCAAACGGTTACTTTTACGTATTTGGGGGCCGTCGTAACGATGCATCATGTAGTCCATCTACGATGGTTACTCCTATCAGCGCGAATTCAACTATAGCAAGCGGTAACAACCCGACAGGTTTTGGCATGTGGTACGTAGCGAATACGCCTTTTAGTGGCAACCGGTACGGGGCGTCGGCTCAGTACAGCGACGGAAAAGCATACCTTCTTGGTGGGTACTGCCCGAGTACCGGGGCCAGCCCTAACGTGCAGCAGACCGCCTTTCTCACGCAGCCTCAGGTAGCGAAATACTCGATCTCCTTCGACACGGATACCAACGTCTATCCGCAAAGTTATCTTTTCAACGGCATCGATAACTCCATCGGTGCGCAGTGGAAGCTCAAATACCGTTCCATGTCCGACCCTGGTGCCGTCACAAGCCTTGGCACGGGCGTTGATTGCTCCGCATCGCCCATGAGCGACTGGGGCCAGGAGACCACTATCAACCCGTTGGCGCTCGGTACGCTTGGTACGTATAATCCGCTCGATGGAAGCGGTGCAAACATGTCCTGCGGCCGTTACTACTCCCTCAATGTGACCATTGACGCCCAAAATGCCTTCGGATTTCCTGATGACGTCAGTCGCGGCCCGACGATGACCGACATATCTCTGCGCTACACTGCCGCCCCGCAAAAACGACTGATGCATGGCCGAACATTCATAAACGGCAATCAAAACCCGCTTGATTCGCCCAAGTATAACAACTAGGTATACCGGAAATATATGAACCCGCGAAATAACGACAGACCACTCTATAGGGAACGGAGCATCCGTAGCCCCATTAGTAGGCCTGAGCGAAACCCCGTACCCGTAACGCCTACGACCAAGGCCACCACCCCAGCGCCGACACCCCTACCGGCAACCGACCCTAAGCAACTCGCTCAATCACGAAAGGAATTCGGCTTCGACGATATCCCTGTTGACGAAGACGAGATGGAAGAAGTACGCTTTCGCGATATACTCCGTGCATGGGCAAAACAAGCGATCAAACACAGCCCGCTCGAAGACAAGATCAAAGCAGCTGGCAAGAACAGCCGCCTAAAAGAGCTGAAAAACGATCTCAAGTGGGCAATCCAGGCAGACCTCGACGAGCCGGTAGCACCGGTCAAGAAACAGCCGAAGCCAACACCTCCGCCCAATGTCGTTTCTGACACCTCGGCCGCGGCGGAACCGCTCAATAAACCCCCGGAGGCTCTGAGCAAAACGATTGATATCAACATCAACTTCGGCTCGCTCCCAAAACTGCCGCCAATCCATAAGTCGACAAAGATCCAAGCAGTCATTGGAAAGGTCCGAGGATTCAGTTGGACACGTCGTCGTGTCATCGCCGCAGCCGCCATCGTTCTCGTCGTTTCAGGATCGCTCGTCGCCGTCCGCCTGCAACAAGGAATGACCGGCAGCAAAACAGCGTCGACCGCCAGCAAGACTTCAGGTGCAGCCCAGAGCCCCACGTACACGACACTGCTGCCCGGCGGTAAAACCATCGATTCCCTCGGGGGTTGGCACCGCGTCAGCCCACCCGACAGAGACCCCGTGTTCGCTTATGTCGATAAGGTCGGCGGCGTACAGGTAAACGTCAGTCAGCAGCCACTACCGGATAATTTCAAATCGGACACGAGCAAGAACGTGGCCGAGCTTGCCAAAAGCTTAATGCGACGGAAAAGGTCGAAGTCGGCAACACGACCCTCTATGTCGGCACCTCGTCGAAGGGCCCCCAGTCAGCCATCTTCGCCAAAGACGACACTCTCATTCTCATGAAATCACAGGCAAAAATCAGCAACGACGCCTGGACGGCCTATGTTGAGTCACTGAAATAAACTACTTAATTATTGAGACTTTTTGGATTGCTCGATAGACTGCGATACTTTGCCGTCTTTTTTGAGGTTCTCATAGAAAAGCACTTGGTCTTTTGCGACGATCATCTCGTCTTCAGGGCCGTGAATCTCGCTTCCCAGTTTGATCAGTGTCAGGCCGTCACTATTCGTCGACGACTGGGTTTGCTGAGGATTACCAGACTCTTCGTCCGTTTTTTGCGTTTGAAGGTAATAGACGTCTTTGAGTTTCATGTATTCGCTATTGAATGATTGAAGCTTGCCAAAATACACTTGGCCGTTCGTAAAGAAGACAGCTTGGTATTTACCGCTGTCAACGCCTGCGGCACCACCTTGCGTGCCACTCCACAGTGTCCAGCCAGCGACGAGAGCGATAAGGAGAGCAACTATAGCTCCAGCAATGATGAAGACTTTCTTTTTTGATTTTTTTTCAGTGAGCGATGGGTGTGATGATCGATGCACGGTTTTTGACCTCTCTTGGATTGGTTTTGGTTGTATGACCGGCTTTTTCTCTTCAACCGGCGGCTTGTCGTCGTTTTCGTTTACCGAACGCGGCACACGAAACGGTCCCTCATCCATATTTGTTTACTCCATTACCCTATTGCTTATGCTTGCCCTATCATAGCATAAGAACATTCTTCACTTCAACCGAGGTCAACGAGCGTCTTTCGGTATTTTGACGGCTTTGAGCGTCTGAATCTTCTTGGTCAGTCCGGCAATGGCATCCCATGACTTGGTATCAGTTGACAGTACGGTCAGCGCGTAGGCACCGTAATTCGTACTGTACACGATCGCCGTATCATTCCGGATTTTGTCTGCCTCGCCGATCACGTGTGAAATCTGTCCGGTTCCGATACCCGCAGGGATACCTTCGTCGGCTCTTGTCGTCCGGATGGTGCTCAGGATTTTTTGGCCATTTTCGATGCGGGCAACCTGATTCTTAAAGAGGCCGACCATGACTTTCTGC
>CAZGAP010000003.1:36680-40267 GCA_964523935.1 uncultured Candidatus Saccharibacteria bacterium | reverse complement strand
AAACCGAACTTGTTGTAAAAGCCGGTCCGGCAACCTTCATCGAACTTTTCTAGCATATCCTTGAAGCATTCGGTCACGTTGGTGTCGCCGCTGATTTTGTCGACGGGTCGAAGTGCGCCGCTGTATTCGTCCATGACGGAATTGTACGCAAGATAGAGCGAGTGGATACCTCCGGCGGGCATACGGGCATCGCCGCGATACGTCGCGCTTCTCGGATGAGGCACGCCGCTCAGCTCGGTAAAGGCCATGCCGTATGTACCCGGATTATCCTGGGCATACTGCGCAAGCAATGCCGAGAACCCGACGCTCGTCGGCGTATAGTTGCGCGTATAGACTGTCGTCGGGCCAACGACAACCGTCACGCCAAGCGCTTTTTGGTTCTTGGCGTTGATGTAATCCTCCACGGATTGCGTGGTTTTCGCCAGATCGATGCCGCGTCCGCTCGCACCATCAGCACGAGAGGTTTCGGCAAAATCAAGCGTCGTTACTTTACTGACACCCGGTTTCTTGACCAGTTTGGCTGCGATTCCCTTGTCCAGGTAGTCTTCCATGCGGTCTTTGTTGACGCTGAATTTCAGACTAGCACTCTGGTTTGCGCTGTTATCAATTCGTTTCTCGGGGACGATTGCCGTGAAATCAAGCCAGCTCAGAACGACCCGTCCGGGTATTTCATCAGTGGACGAATCGACGGCCATCGGCATAGGACTCGCCAGTCTGCCATTGAGTTTGGCCGCAAGATCACGCGCCATGTCGTCACTGACCGGTGCGGGCGTTTCATCGATATCGATTCGCACCTCATTGTCTTTTTCAGAGGTCGGACGCACTTCAGCGAGTACTTGCTGGAACTGCGTGATGTCGCATTTGCCTCCGGTAACCGATGGCACGAGCTGCAACTGGCTCTCTACCAACTTCAATGAGGCATTCTGAGGAGGGATACTGCAGTCCTCGCCCACCTTGCTGGTCGTGTAGTTCGAGATCTTATCTTTGTCATAGGTGTACGAAATGGCACCTTCCTTGGCGAGGGCTGGCGCCCACCAGATAGACGATGGGATAATGCGAAGATAAAACGGATAATCGATGGTCGACAGCCTGGCTTCGTTGTCGACACCGATGCCGACTTCGCTCATTTTTGGTGATTGAAACGCGGCGTCGTTCTTGCCGAAGAATATATTGAGCTTCAAATCACCGTACAGCCCGTCGAGCTTTTTCGCTGCTTCTTCCACCTTCATGCCACCCACATCGACGCCATCGACTTGAGTACCGGGTATCAGCCGGCTGCTTGGGTAGACGATCTGAAATATCGTCTGAGCGAGCACTGCTATGGCGACAATGACAATAAGCAGCAGTTTCCAATGCTGCTTCAACCAATAGTTCACCTGCAGAGCGTTCATCCGCCTCCAGTATACGAGATGCTTATGGTTTTGTCACCTCTTCGCGGTGCGTTTTGTCACCCCTGTGTCCGGAGCTTTTCGATTTGCCGCGTCAAATCAGCGATCGCGCCCCAACTACTGCCTTCCGTCATGATACTGAGCGCATACGTTCCGCTCGGACTGTACACGATTGCGGCGTCGTGCAAATACCCTTCGAGGAATCCGACCTTATTGGCTGTCTGCCCGTTCGCACCCGCCGGTACACCCTGCCGATAGATATTCCGTTTCATTGCCGAGAGGAGCGTCGAGGTACTGCTTGGACTGAGGAGCTGCCCCGATTGCAACGCGCCGACGAACGTCGTCAGGTCTCCGGCCGTCGTTTCAGGCACCTTGCCCAGGAACGAACTCCGCGCCAGGCCGATCGCCTTCAGCTCGTTCGTCAGCGTCTTATAGCCTATCTTACTCAGCATGGTCTCGCCGCATGGGTTGTCGGATTTGACGATCATATCGTCGAGGCACTTGGTCAGGCTTCTGCCGCCGTGTATCTGATCGGTCCAGCGCCACGCCCCCGATTCGACGCGCTTCAGTGCACCATATGCGACAAACAGTTTGTATGTGCTCGCCGTCCGGAACATTTTCGTCTCCTCGTAGCCGGCGTGGCGCTTCTTGCCATCAAGCTCGGCGAAACTCACACCAAACGTACCCGGATGCGACTGTGCATACTGCGATATGAGCGCACTCATACCGGTGTCCGTCGGAGTGTAGGTACGGGTGTAGTTCACGGTCGGAGGGACAACCCTCGTCGCGACTACCGGTTGTTTGGAGGAATCTTTCAGCCATGCATTAAGCGACGCGATCGTCTGTTCAGTATCGAGCGTCCGTCCGCTCGGTCCGTCCGCTCGTGCTATCTCCGTGAAATCAAGCGTCGTCACTCGGCTCGTTCCTGGTGCGATGGCCACTTTCGGGAGCAACTGCTTGGCGAAGAAATCCTTTGACCTGTCGGCATTTACCGATGCAGCGATACCACTATCTGGTGCTACGAAGTCCAGCCACGACAGAATCTCCTGCTGAGGGACTGCGACGGTCTGATCTCCGGCTTTAACCGTTACGCCGTCCTTCGTTTGTTCTGTCAGCCGCACTGCGAGTTTCTTCGCCTGCTCGTCGCGGACCACGGCCGGTCGTTCCGTCATAGCAATCCGGACATCATGACTGCCAAGCGTCGGCGTGACGCCTGCCAGTACCTTTTCGACATCCTCCAGTTTGCAGGTACCGCCGTCAATGGCCGGGGTGACATCCAGTTTTTTGTCTTTATATCCAAGCGTGGCATTCACCGGCTTCACATCACATGACTCGCCCAGCTCTTTGGCGATGTACCGTTTGAGTGTCTCGTCGTTTCTGTCATATACGGGAGGCTTCAGGTCCGTCACGCTGTGCGCCCACCAAAGCGATGTCGGAATAAGCCGCAACCACCACTGGTACATGGCGCTATCTACTTGCGGCTGCGATCGAACCGACAGACCAATATCACCCGTCAGTGGTTCCCGGTATACTTTCGGGCTTTTTCCGAAGTAAACATTCACTGGCATGCGATCGTATTTGTCATCGAGGTATGTAATGGCGTCGTCGCGGTTCCAGCCGCTCACATCGACGCCGTCGACCGTTTGGTAGAGCGGGAGATTATTCCAAGGAAAGAGGAGCTGGATGAGTATCATGATGCCAGCCACAACACCGAAGCCCAGCAAACCGACCCGTCGCCAATGCTGGCGAAGATACCCACCGATCACAGCCAGATGCCCGTGACTCATGCGTCCTATTATACCAAGATTATTTCTGAAGGATTTCAAGGGCCTGATTCAGAACCTTCGCCTCATCATCGAGACCCATCGCTTCGCGCTTTGCTACCTCTGAGTTGAGCCATACCAAATGCGCATCCTGCTCACTCGTCCGTTCAGATGCGATCCGGACCGAACGGGCGGATTTGTCTAATTTCGTCAGGTACCCTTTCGTGATCAGACCGTCCACATGCACGGCGACCGTCGAGACCGATTTATACCCAAGCGCCGCCATGATCTCCCTATAACTAGGGGCGTAGTCGTGATCTTTCAAAAAGTCACTGATATATTGCAGTAATTCTTGCTGCTTCTTAGTTGCTTTTTCGCGTGCCATTTCTTTTTCCTATCTTTAACGGTTGCGCAACCGCCACCGCGGCAAGCCCCC
>CAZGAP010000003.1:30291-36670 GCA_964523935.1 uncultured Candidatus Saccharibacteria bacterium | reverse complement strand
ATGTAATACTGACTGTGTCGTCTGTCCACACCGGCAGCAGCAACCCGATAACCGCCAGCCCCACTCCACTCGCGAACATACCAAGCGCGAGTGCACTGTCACGCCGCAGCCATAGCCGCCACATGACCAGCCCAAACAACCCCAGGAACGCGATGAGTCCTAGCCAGCCCACCTCGTGAGCGACAAGCAGGTACTGATTTTCGATGATGAGCGGTTTGTCGCCGATCAGTGACGCCGAACCGGTGCTACCCACGCCCGCTCCCAGTGGCTGGTGGAGCATTCTATCCACACCATATGCAAGCGATTCGACATGCCCTTCATTGGAATCAATGTGTGCGCCAGTCGACGGGTTGTCGTGAAGAATGATGTTCGAGACGAAATAGCTATCGCGAAACGCATATACCATTCCTGCCATCACGATCAGTAGGGCGACAAGCGCGATAGCAAGCCTTTTACGTACTTTCGATGTAACTGATACAACGATTATGATGATGACGGCCGCAATGGCGGCAATCAGACTGCTACGTGAATACGACGCGCTCACTGTCACGAGCGACGCCACGATCGCAGCAAACGCCAACCATTTTCCTCTAGCACCAAGCTTCCATCGGACTGCCGTTGCCGCGGCAAGCGCCAACGTCACGACCGCGTATGCACCCAACGGGTTAGGGCCTCGCAGCGTACTGTTGATCCTTATGAATGCTGGATTCTCATCGACGGTCAGATACGGCGAAATCGTAGCCTTACTGTAGCCAATCGTCGCAAGGATGTCTTTTGGCAACACAAAAATCTGCAGCAGCGCGAACCCGATGACCAACGCTGCGGCGCCGACGAATACGGCAATGAATAATCGCCTATATATCGGATATAGAAGCAGAAATCCGTACGCGACGACGAAGTAAAGGACGAACCGCAGATCGATCAGCAATCCCGCACCCGCAGTCGCCAGCCCGTTCTGAAATACCATGATCATCAGGAAGTGGATACCCGCGAACACCAGACTAAGCTGCATCAAACGGTCGCTAAGAAGCGCATCGATCATGCGGCGTCGTATCGCCACGATAACCAACAGCAGCAGCGCGAGCCCCATCAGGACTTCCTTCCAGGCTTTTATGAACAGTTCCGCAGACGGGAACTGCAGCCCGAGCCACAGTGTCAGCGGCGTATGGATCGCCATGCCGGCCGCCACCAGCAGAAGTATAGTGAGTATCACTCGCTCGATAATGCGTAGCGTCATGACTTAAGTATACCTCAGGTATATCATCTCAGCTTCACCGGTGTGATACGAGGGGTATGATGCTATAATGAAGGCTAATCATGCCAACCAAGAACAATAAATTCTACAGCCTCATCCTGGTTCTGGCCGACATCCTCATCCTTTTTGCCGCCTTCTCGCTTGCGTATGTCATCCGCGTCCAGTACGACAACCGTCCGCTTCTGAGTACCGTCTACGCGATGGATTACGTCCAGGCGTTCCTCGTTATCGTCCCTATATGGATACTTATCTTTGCCACCCTCGGCCTTTATAATGCCAGCACCTACAACCGCCGCTTAGTCGAATGGGGCAAAATCGCGTTTGGCGCTTTTCTCGGTATACTGGTTGTCATCGGCTGGGAGTACATCAGCGAAAGGCACGTCTTCCCCGCCCGCCTGGTCGCGGTCTATTCACTGTTCGGCACGTTTCTACTACTGGTGTTCGAGCGTGAAATCCTTCGTCTCGTCAGAGGCCTCATGTTCCGCTTCGGCCGCGGCATTAACCGCGTGCTCGTCATCGGCAACAGCCCCGCCACGCGTGACATCGCGGACAATCTATCATTCACGCATCGTAGCGGCTACAAGATCGTCGCCATCGCCGGACCAGCCAAAGTCATTCCACCTGGGCTTGAGGTACGGCACTTTTCAACGGTCGAGTCAGCCCTGAAGCAAGTCAGGGATATGCGCATCACGACGATCATCCAAACTGACCTTTACGAAAACAGTGAGCGCAACCAGCGCGTTCTCAGTGCCGCCCAGACCAACCACATCAGCTACAGCTTCATCCCCGGCGAGCCGGAATTCTATGCGGGCAAAAACACCGTCGACGTTTTCCTGGGCTATCCGATGATTTCCGTCAGCCAAACACCACTCATCGGTTGGGGCGCAATCGCCAAGACTATCTTTGACACCATTGTCTCGCTCATACTCATCATCCTTCTCTCGCCACTCCTCTTGTTGCTTGTCGTCTTGCAAAAAATATTCAATCCCGGTCCTGTGTTCTACGTCAGCAAAAGGCTCAGTCGTTTCTCTCAACCGGTAAAGCTCATCAAGTTCCGCAGTATGCGCCCAGAGTATGGCAAAAAAGATGCCGCCGACGAATTCCGCGCCATGGGTCGTGAGGACCTCGCCGCCGAGTACGAACAAAACCGCAAAGTCGCAAACGATCCTCGTATCACGAAGTTCGGTAAATTCCTCCGTGACACGTCTCTCGACGAACTTCCGCAGTTGTTCAACGTCTTCAAGGGAGATTTGAGTCTCGTCGGTCCGCGACCTATCCTGCCGCAGGAAACGACGTTTTCACCAAGTCGCACCGCGCTTCTTCATAGCGTCAAATCAGGTGTAACCGGCCTATGGCAGGTATCTGGCCGAAGCAATCTGACGTTTGATGAGCGTATAGAACTAGAGCTTTTTTACGCGCAGAACTGGTCGTTCTGGCTAGATATTAAAATATTATTCAAGACGGTGGCGGTCGTATTCAGAAGAACAGGAGCAAAGTAATGCCAACACCCAAAATCGCTATCGTCGCCGACTGGCTAACCAACATGGGTGGTGCCGAAAAGGTCGTTTTGGCACTCCACGAGGCCTTCCCCGACGCCCCAATCTACACCAGCACATTCACTCCGGAGAAAATGCCCGATTTCGCTGGTCTCGATATCCGCACCACGCACCTACAGAACTTGCCCGGACCACTGAAAAATATGCACAAGTTCTTCCCTATGCAGCGCGTTCATGCGTTTCGCGACCTCGACTTGTCAGAGTACGACATCATCATTAGCAGCTCCAGCGCCGAGGCCAAACAGGTGCGCAAAACCCGTCCCGATCAGATTCATATCTGCTACTGCCATACACCCGTCCGCTACTACTGGTCGCACTACGACGAATACCGCAAAGACCCAGGTTTTGGCAAACTCAACTGGCTCGTCCGCCTTGCTATGCCGTTTTTCGTCCCCGCCCAGCGCAAGGCTGATTACGCGGCGGCGCAGAACGTCGACGTGTTCGTCGCCAACAGCACCGAAGTCCAGAAGCGCATACAGAAATACTATAACCGCACTTCGACGGTCATTCATCCACCTGTCGACATCGACCGCTTCACGCCGGCACGTACCCGCGGCGACTACTACGTGGCGCTCGGTCGCCAAGTCCCGTACAAACGTATCGACCTAGCCGTTGGTGCTGCGACCGAACTCGGCGTCAAACTCAAGGTATATGGTGATGGCAGCGAGCATGAACGCCTCGTCAACATAGCCGGTCCTTCCGTCGAGTTCTTTACCGACCGCTTCGGCAATGCATCCGACCTCGAAGTGACCAATGCACTGAACAATGCCAAAGGCTTCATTTTCCCTGCCGAGGAAGACTTTGGCATCGTCCAAGTAGAAGCCTTAGCAGCTGGCGCGCCGGTCATCGCCCTTAGTCGTGGCGGCACTAAAGACATCGTCGAAGACGGCGTTAGTGGTGTTCTATTCCGTGACCAAAACCCCGACGCCATCGCCAACGCCATTCGCTACGCCGAATCGCTCACCTTCCTACCCGGCACGCTCCGCCGCAAAGCCAAGCGATTCGACAAATCACTCTTTATCACAAAGATCAGGAAAGTCGTGAGCGATAATTATATGAAAGGCAAGAAATTATGAATATTCTCGTTACTGGTGGCGCCGGATACATTGGTAGCCATACGATTATTGAACTCTTGAACGAAAAACACACAGTGGCCGTTGTCGACAATCTCTCCAATAGTAACGAAGAATCTCTACGGCGCGTCGAACAACTTACAAACACAAAGGTACCTTTTTATGACGTCGATTTGTGCGACACCGAATCAGTCAATCGTGTCTTTGAAGAAAATTCTTTTGATGCTGTTATTCATTTCGCAGGCCTCAAAGCCGTCGGTGAATCGGTCGCAGACCCCCTCTCTTATTACAAAAATAATATCGATTCGACATTGGTTCTACTTACAGTAATGGCTTCCCATAATGTAAAACGTCTCGTTTTTAGTTCGTCTGCAACCGTCTATGGCTCCGCTCCTATTCCTTATGTAGAATCGTTTCCTGCCGGCAGGGATATTACCAGTCCGTATGGCAAAACGAAATATATGATCGAAGAAATACTGAGCGACCTCTCCATGTCGGACGGTTCGTTTGAGTTGACTGTTCTACGCTACTTTAACCCAATCGGAGCACACGAAAGCGGACTTATCGGCGAAGACCCTAAGGGCATACCAAATAATCTTATGCCTTACATTTCACAAGTTGCCGCTGGTAAGCGCGAGAAGTTATCGGTGTTCGGAAACGACTACAGTACTCCTGACGGAACGTGCATTCGTGACTATATACATGTGACTGATGTCGCGAAGGGGCATGTCGCTGCGATCAATCACGGCAACAGTGGATTTCATGTATATAATCTTGGTTCAGGCAAAGGAACATCCGTTCTCGAACTGGTGCATGCTTTTGAAGATGCCACTGGCGTAACTATTTCATTTGAGTTTGCGCCACGACGAGATGGTGACCTTCCAGAGTTTTATGCAGACGCTTCGTTGGTACAAAAAGAACTCGGTTGGCACACGCTCAAAACCATCGAAGAAGCGTGCCGCGACAGTTGGAATTGGCAGTCACAGAACCCCAATGGATATGAACAATAATTAAACAATGGTCATTATTTCTCCATCCTGTAACATGTAACATTTGACACAAATGTGCTAATATAACAAATTAATGCTGTTTTCATCTTTTCTGATGGAAATCGTTCGTTAACGACTCTACAACCTGGAGGTTACTGTGAAGGGAATCATCCTTGCCGCTGGCAAAGGTACGCGTCTCGGAGCTGCAACGTGCGGCATCGGGACACAGGGAACGGGCATGAGTAAACCGCTCATCCCCACCTACGACAAACCAACTATCTACTACCCCTTGTCGGATCTCATTTCTGCCGGAATCGACGACATCCTGGTAATTGCTGCTCCTGACAATATAAATCAGTTTCAAGCTCTACTGGGAGACGGCAAGGCACTCGGTATCAGCCTGTCATATGAGGTTCAGCCTGCCCCTAGGGGTATTGCTGAGGCATTCCTCATTGGCAAGGATTTCATTGGCAGAAACAACGTGGCACTAACTTTCGGCGACAACATCTTCAGCGGCAAACGATTCACTGAGACGCTAAAGATGTGCACAAAGCCGGACGGTGCGACTGTTTTCGCATACCACGTCCCCAACCCAGAAGCATTCGGCGTTGTTGAGTTTAACAGCAGTGGACAAGCTATTTCCATCGAGGAGAAGCCTGTTCAGCCGAAATCCCATTATGCCGTCGTCGGTATTTACTTCTACGACTCCAGTGTCGTGGAGGTCGCCCGGCTCGTTCAGCCTAGTGCCAGGGGCGAGCTTGAAATTAGCTCAGTCAATCAGGAATATCTCCGACTGGGTCAATTGACCGTCAAGAAGCTGGATAGTGATACGAACTGGTACGACACCGGAACCCCTGAGTCGTTAGCCGAAGCAGCCGACTATGTGCGTTCTTTTCAAAAGCGCACGGAACAGTTGCTCGGTAGCCCTGAAGCGAGTGCTTACCAAGCCGGCTTTATTGACCGCGAACAACTCTTGGAGCTTGCGGAACCACTGAAGAAGGCCGCTTATGGTCAGCTGCTCATTCAGCTAGCTCATGACGAATGGTAAATGGTAGAGAGGAGGCGACAGCCGGGATGGCAACATCCCGGCTTAACTCTTATATTGAAGAGTGCTTCCTATTTTTCGTGTCCGTTTGCTTGATTGATGCGCGTCGATGAATCGGCTTTATTGGCACCACCAACCCCCATGACCATTTTGATTTTATAATCCCGGCAGACTTCTGTTTCAGGGATCACCTTTTCAGAATCTCTGTCGCCGCCATTGGCAAATATGAGTTCATCGTCTGGGTGTTGGATTGCGATCATTTGCAACGTCTTTATAACCGGAGGTTCTTCATCTATCGCGATGACCGTTTCATCGACAACCCTTAGCGCGCCTATCAATCGCGCTCGGTTCTGCTCGTTGAGAATTACTTTACCTTTTTTAATGATCTGTTGGATGTCATTGTTAACTACGACGATCAACTTATCACCCATTAATGCCGCCGCCTCAATCATGTCCAGATG
>CAZGAP010000003.1:13974-30281 GCA_964523935.1 uncultured Candidatus Saccharibacteria bacterium | reverse complement strand
AAAGAAGCCGCTAACGATAACTACTTTCATGTATCCAGTATACAATGAAGTGATGGAAATGAATTTTTGCCGCAGATGCAGTAGTGAGTTGAGTCAAATTAATGGCCATGTGTACAAATGTGCAAATGGCCACACCTTGTTCGCGAATCCCTCTCCGGCCGTGGCAATCTGGCTTGTTAATGATAAAGACGAAGTACTTGTGGCAGAGAGAGGTATCAATCCCGGTATAGGCATGCTCGATGCACCCGGAGGATTCATCGATGGAGATGCGGAAACCTTCGAGCAGGCAGTGGCGCGAGAAGTCGAAGAGGAAGTCGGCATAGCGCCAAACCAATACGAACAGCCCATCTTTCTGGTCAGCAGTATTGATCATTACGAATACGGCAATGAACTCATACCCGTTCTTTCGGGCGTTTACTGGGCACGACTTAAAGACACAGTGAACGTAAAACCCCAAGACGATGTTAGTGCTGCAAGGTTCACCCCTATTAATGAAATTAATCTCAAGGAAGTGTTTTTCCAATCTGCTAGGGATGGATTGATGAAACTAAAGAGTTTGTTGTAATTAGCACATTAATAAACTTCTCATTTTTCTACAATAGACGCCTCCATTCGAAAACCGTTATACTGATAGCATGACAAAGATGCTAGTTACAGGAGGCGCAGGGTTCATTGGGGCGAACTTTGTGCATTACACCCTGCAGAACCGCCCGGAATACGAAATTACCGTTATCGACAAACTTACCTATGCAGGAAATCCTGATAATCTCAAATTGGCGCTTGATAAAATCAATTTCGTCACCGGCGATATCTGCGACAGGGAACTTATGGACCAACTGGTTGGCGAAACCGACATCGTCGTTCATTTTGCCGCCGAATCCCACAACGACAATTCTCTTCGTGATCCGTGGCCGTTCGTCGAAACCAACATCGTTGGCACCTACGCCATCCTTGAAGCCATCCGCAAGCACGGCAAGCGACTGCACCACATCAGCACCGATGAGGTTTTTGGCGATCTCGAACTGGATGATCCGAACCGCTTTACGGAAGAAACGCCATACAATCCTTCGAGCCCCTACTCATCCACGAAAGCCGGCTCTGATCACCTCGTCCGCGCATGGATACGTAGTTTCGGCATCCAGGCAACCATCAGCAACTGCTCCAACAATTACGGCCCCTACCAGCACATCGAAAAATTCATACCACGCCAGATCACCAATATACTAAGTGATATCAAACCCAAGCTTTACGGTACCGGTGAACAGGTTCGCGACTGGATCCATGTCGACGATCATAACTCCGCCGTCCATCTCATCCTCGACAAAGGTAAGATTGGCGATACCTATATCATTGGCGCCGACAATGACCACGTAAATAACAAACAGGTCATCGAACTCATCTGCGAGCTTATGGGCAAGGGTGCAGACTGGTACGAACACGTCAATGACCGACCGGGCCATGATATGCGCTACGCGATGAACAGCACAAAACTTCGCACCGAACTCGGCTGGAATCCGCAATACACCGACAACAACGGTATGCGCGAAGGTCTCCAAGCAACCATCGACTGGTACGCCGCAAACGACGAATGGTGGAAAGCCGAAAAATCCAAAGTCGAAGCCAAATACGCCGAGCAAGGACAGTAGCAGTGGCTCACAATGACGAGGATGAAATCCTTGATGTCGTCAATGAGAATGACGATACAACCGGAACGATTCGTCGTGGTGATGCAGCTAACATGGAGCGACTGCCGAACAGTTATTTGCGGTTCGTTGAGATATTCATACAACGCTCAAATGGCGACATTTACCTGCCCCGCCGATCGCAAGATAAAAAAATTGCTCCAGGCGGTCTTGATATAAGCGCAGCTGGACACGTCATGCATAACGAATCATACGAAGAAGCATGTGAGCGTGAAGTAAATGAAGAAACTGGTATTAAGTTGAATCCTGGCGATCTCACCCTCATTGCTACTATTCCACCCTCGAAGAATATACCTATTTTTAGAAAGTTATATCTCCTGCACACAGATTTGGCACCCCGTCTCAGCCCTGAACACATTGGAGCAACGTGGGTCCAGCCCGGTAAACTCTCTGACGCAATTTAGAACGATATTCCAACCAAAGACACACTCATAGAGGACATTCCCCTCCTGCTCGACTATCTGAGGAAAGAACAGGTATAATAATCACCATATGAGTGAGCTTGAGTTCAAGAAAGAATTACGCACCGAAAACACCCCTATCGATGGTCTTATCGTCTACGACCTAACAGTCCACGGCGACAACCGCGGCTGGTTCAAAGAAAACTGGCAACGCGAGAAGATGACTGCGCTCGGCCTTCCCGATTTCGGCCCAGTCCAAAACAACGTGTCCTTCAATGAAAAAGCCGGCGTAACCCGCGGCCTCCATGCGGAGCCATGGGATAAATTCGTATCCATCGGCAAAGGTAGTGTATTTGGCGCATGGGTCGACATCCGCGATGGTAGCCCCACGTTTGGTGAATCGTTTAGCATAGAGCTAGATCCATCAAAAGCGATTTACGTCCCCCGAGGTGTTGCCAATGGTTTCCAGACCCTCGAAGACGAAACGGTTTACATGTATCTCGTGAATGATCACTGGTCGCCTGACGGCCAATACGCTTTCGTCAATCTCGCCGATCCGTCACTTGGAATCAACTGGCCCCTGCCTCTTGAAAGTGCCGAGATGTCCGACAAAGATAAAGCGCACCCCCTATTGAAAGACGCACTCACGATCAAACCTAAAAAGACGCTTGTTACGGGCGCGAACGGCCAGCTCGGCAAGGCGCTCAAAACTGAATTTCCTAATGCTGAATTCGTCAGTCGCGAGGATTTCGATATCACCAGTGACATATCAGGTGCTCGTCGCTGGAAGGATTATGACACTATCATCAACACAGCCGCCTATACTGCCGTCGATACAGCAGAAACAGCAGAAGGTCGTCGTGGCGCATGGCATGCAAATGCAGCCGCTGTATCCAACCTTGCACGTGTCGCCGTAGAGAACCGGATCACACTCGTTCATATTTCGAGTGATTATGTATTTGATGGCGCTCAGCAGACTCATAGCGAAGACGAACCCTTCTCCCCACTCAGTGTCTATGGCCAATCAAAAGCCGCTGGCGATATTGCTGCCGCGACAGCACCTCGTCATTACATCGCGCGCACTAGCTGGGTGATTGGCGAAGGGAATAATTTCGTCCGAACCATGGAGTTGTTGGCGAATAAGGACATCGAACCAAGTGTCGTGAATGACCAGATTGGACGACCGACCTTCACGCAGGACCTCGCGGCGGGTATCAAGCATCTCCTTGATTCGAAGGCGCCATATGGTACTTACAATATTACAAATGACGGCGAACCCGCAAGCTGGTCAGAGATAGCCAAAGAGGTATATGGCCTCTCGGGTAAGTCGCGTGATGACGTCACACCCGTCACAACCCAGGAGTATTACGCAGGCAAGGAAAATATCGCTCCTCGGCCCTTACAAAGCACGCTCGACCTTGCTAAAATAAAGGCTACAGGCTTCGCTCCCCGTGAATGGAAGCAAGCGCTTCGAGAATACTTAGAGAACCAATAACCAAGGAGTTTTATGAAGGGAATTATCCTCGCCGGTGGATCAGGTACGCGATTGTGGCCTATTACAAAAGGTATCAGCAAGCAGTTAATGCCGATTTATGACAAACCGATGGTTTATTACCCGCTTACTACTCTTATGTCAGCAGGCATCCGTGACATTCTCATTATCACGACACCCGATGACCAGTCGCAGTTCCAACGGCTCCTTGGAGATGGTTCGCAGTGGGGCGTTAATTTACAGTATGCCATCCAGCCTTCCCCAGATGGCCTTGCGCAGGCATTCACCATCGGCGAAGAGTTCATTGGTAACGACAAAGTAGCCATGATTCTCGGCGATAATATCTTCTACGGTATCGACCTCAGTGAGCAGCTCCATAAACTCACTGATGTTGACGGTGCAGTCGGGTTCGCAGCTGAAGTTGAGGATCCAGAGCGATACGGTGTTTATGAATTCGATGAGAACATGAACGCTACTTCCATCGAAGAAAAGCCTGAGAACCCGAAATCAAACTATGCAAATGCCGGCCTCTATTTCTGTGACAATACTGTCGTCGAGATTGCTAAAAACGTCCAGCCAAGCCCGCGCGGTGAACTCGAAATCACATCGGTTCTTGACGCTTACCTACAACAGGGGGAGCTGAAAGTATCACTTTTCAATGACGTATGGCTCGATACTGGCACGATCGACAGTATGAGCGACGCAACTGACTTCGTCCGTGTAATCCAAAAGCGCACCGGTCAAATCATCGGCAGCCCCGAAGAAGTCGCTTACCGCGAAGGATTCATCACCAAGGAGCAACTCTACAATCTTGCTGAACCACTCAAGAAATCTGGCTACGGACAATATTTATTAAATCTCAAATGATGAAGACCGTCGATAAAAAAACAGAAGCCAATATACTCGTCACCTATTTACTCAAGACGTCGGTTGACGATACCAGGATTTATGATTTATATGAGACTATTGTCGGTGACCTAGACAATGAAGAAAGACTTGTTAGTTTTGCGTTTCGTCACCCAAAATTATTACCGTCACTTGATGCCAGCCTTGTCTTCTTACGTCCCAACTCAGAGCTACGTCGAAGAATATACATCATGTTTGCCATACTCGAAACGATGCCGCAATACTCAAAAGATTTTCTCCCTCAAGAGTTCAGATTTAAAGATTACCTCTATATTTCCGGCGCGGGTATACGTGCCATTCTTCGACTTATAATTGGTATAGTTATAGTAAAAATGGGGCGTTTATGAAAATCCATGACTATATAGTCGTTGGATCAGGTTGTTCGGGGGCTATAGCCGCTCAAACTCTTGTTGAGTCGGGAGTTGACGTTACTATGCTTGACACAGGAATCATAAATAAAGATGATAATTCCATACCAAAAGACGAGAGTTTTTATAGCCTAAGAAACAATGATCCTGATCAATATAAATACTTCATCGGAGATAAGGGTCAAGGACTGAGTTGGGGTAAGATATCAAAAGGAGCTCAAGTAACCCCACCCCGCCAGTACATCACTAAACACGTAGACAAACTTACACCGATCAAATCGAGGACTTTCTCTCCGCTAGAAAGCCTTAGCTATGGTGGCCTTGGGCTAGGATGGGGCCTCCAATGCTGGGCATATTCCGATAGCGATATTCAAAAAGTTGGCTTAGAAGCACCCCGGGTACGCGAAGCTTATGAAGTTATAGCCAAAAGAATCGGTATCAGCGCCACAAAAGATTCAGCCGCAAAATACACTATTGGAAATCTGCAAAATTATCAAAAATCTGCAAATGAAGATAGGAATCATCGATTGATTCTAAATAAATATGCCAAGCAGCAAAAAAAACTGCAGGGTAAAGGTATATTTATTGGTCGTACGCCTCTTGCGCTTATTACCAGCAAAGTAAATGGACGTAAAGAATATCGATATCTAGAGACGGATTTTTATTCTGATGCAGATAAAAGTGCGTGGCGGCCGTGGATTACCGTTGATCGGCTCCGGAGAAAAAAGAATTTCACGTATATTGGTGATACTCTCGTTACATCATTTAAAGAAAAGGGAGATATTGTTGAAGTACATACTATTAATATAGAAAATAACAAAAATATTATCTTTAAATGCAGAAATCTTATACTTGCGAGTGGTGCCTTAGGGACAGCACGTATTGTCCTTCGATCTCAGGCAAAAGAAGGTGTTAAAGTCCCCTTGCTAAGCAACCCTCATTCATACATACCCTGTATTCAGCCACGCATGCTCGGCAAAGGTTATGAAAAGAAGAAGCTCGGTTTTGGCCAAGTTTCATATTTCATAGACACAGAAGGCAACGACTCTGGCCTATCCGTAGCATCATCATATAGCTACCAGTCGTTAATGCTCTTTAGGATTATCAACCAGTTACCATTGAATTTTGCCGATGGAAGAATTATCAGCCGGTTCCTCACACCCGGCTTAGTCATAATGATCGCCCAACACCCAGACTCGCAATCTCCCAATAAATACTTACGGCTTGTAAAGGATAAATCCAGTGTAACAGGCGATAGGATGGAGGCGAAATATACACCCTCTCAGGACGAAGAAGAAACCTGGGATAAGCGTGAGCGGGAATATGTTTCTGCCATGAGAAAACTTGGTACATATCCTCTAAAGCGCGTTAAGACAGAGCATGGATCGGCAATTCACTATGCTGGCACTCTACCGTTCAGCGAGAAGCCAAAACCCCTCCATTTAGATAAAAGTGGACGATTGCATAAAACGAAGCACGTTTATATCGCTGACAGCTCAGGCTTCTTGTTCTTACCTGGAAAAGGCTTAACGTTTACCCTTATGGCGAATGCGCATATCGTGGCTTGTAATGTATTAAAGGAGCATCAATGAAGAAGAAGCAAACAAAACCTGTAGTTGCAATCACAGGAGCCACTGGTTTTCTCGGAACCATACTTGTAGATCATTTTGTGAATAAAGGTTGGCGCGTTGTTGCCCTCGCAAGGAACCTTGACAAAATCAATAATTCAAAGGTAGAGTATCGAGAGTATAATATCACTAACCCAATTTCAAGCTCCGCCCTCGATGATGTTGATTATCTTATTCATACCGCTTATATTAAAATGGATACACATAACCCTGACGCCCTAGATATGAATATCAATGGGGCGAAAAGGATCCTCCATGCTGCAAAAAAATCTAATGTTAAGCAACTTGTTTTTATTTCAACGATGTCGGCGCACGAAGATGCAATATCCATTTATGGAAAACAAAAACTAGCTATTGAAAGCTTATTCCTTGAAACGAAAAATAGTACCGTACTACGATCCGGACTCATAATCGGAAATGGTGGTATTGTGAAAGATATGGCTAAGTTCATGAAGAGTAAGCATGCCGTTCCCCTTATCGGCGGAGGCAAACAACCCTTACAAATAATCAGCGTTTACGATTTAGCGCTAGTTATCGAGAAGGTCCTAATGAAGTCACATTTAGGCCGCTTCATTGCAGCGACGCCCGAAGTATACACATATAAACAGTTCTATACAGCTCTCGCAAAGTACATAAATACTAAAGTCGCATTCATACCCATCCCATACTGGACCCTTGAAGCATTGTTTAAAATAGCTGCTGCAGTTCGTTTAAACTTAGGGGTTGGTGAAGACAATTTGAAAGGACTCAAAAAGCTAATAACAATGCCTTCATCGGCAGATATGGAGAAAATTGGAGTTAAACCAATCAATCTAGAGAACGCCTTAAAAAAGTCGAGATTAAAGGGTTAGCAAAATAGAATGATTCCTTGTATAATGCCTAGTAAAGAGAGGGAGTATGTATAGAAATAAGAAAATTAGTCTGTGTTTGCCGTGTCGCAATGAAGCGAGCCATCTGCCGGAAGTCATCAAGCGGGTGCCGAAGATTGTTGATGAGATTATAGTTATTAGTAATAAATCAAAAGATAACACAGTTGAAGTAGCAAAGAAATTGAAGGTAGTTGCTCTAGAGGATAATCGCACCATTGGCGGTATCGGATATGGCTTCGCACACATGACGGGTATTAAATACGCTACTGGCGATATCATAGTCGGCGCTGACGGTGATGCAACTTACCCTATAGAAGATCTTGAAAAGATCATAGACCATCTCCTTGATGACAAGCTCGATTTCATTTCATGCAACAGATACCCCCTCCAAGAAGGCACTAAGATTCCTTTTAAACTTAGACTTGGGGTAGGTACCCTGAACTGGGAAGTTAGATTGCTCTATGGTGTAAAAATTAATGACATACTTTCCGGAATGTGGGTCTTCAATAAGAGCGCAAAGAAACATTTAAATCTAAATATGGGTGAATGGAACCTAAGCCCTCAAATCAAGATTAACGCAGCTCGTCATCCAAAGATTAAGTTTGCCGAACATAGTATTGCTCAACATCAGCGCATGGGTGAATCACACCAAGCTCACTATAAAACTGGCTTTCAGCATCTATGGTGGATATTTCTTAACCGTTTTATAGATTCAAAGCATTTAGCAAAAGAGCCTGATGCTTAAGAAGCTGTTTATTCTACCAAGTAGTAATCTATTGGTACAACTCATGAGGTATGGGCTAGTAGTTGTTATTGCTTTTCCGATCGATATAGGCTTGCTCTACATATTTACCGAGTATTTCCACATGTACTACCTACTGTCTACGATTGCATCATTTAGTATATCGATGTTTGTTAATTTTTTGATTAGCGTATTCTGGGTATTTCGTAATCGAGCCGATCGACCACTCTGGAAAGAGGTTACGGCGTTTTTTATTATCGGCTTTGTCGGTTTAGGACTGACCGCGATCATCGTTTGGTTTTGCACCTCGATTCTAGGAATATATTATCTCTATTCGAAGTTAATAGCTGTATGTTTTGTCTTCTTTTGGAGCTTTGGAGCCCGGAGGCTTATGTTCGCAAAGCATACGAAAGAATACCTGGCTATCATCAGGCAATCAGTACCAACGAAGAAATCCAGCGAATAGTTCCTAGCTATTTAGATGCCGTGACTTTTATTCTTAGTTTAGACCACAGATATCCACTCAAAATAAGAATTGCGAATACTGCAATAATAAAATCGCGGTTTGTCATCCAATGATGGATAAAACTGTGAGATTTACTGAAAAACATCCATATAAATGGCGAGACTATCATGGCAATGAGGACAAGAGTAGATGTAATATTTTGAAGAGTTAGTTTCTTCTTATATGCGAGAAGTATAAAGACGACGCTAGAGAATATAGCCCCTACATATAGGACGGGCTTAAATAAAAGCGCATAATCCATGTTTAACCGAAACATATCTTCAAGAGTATATTTTAACGTTGCAGCACCACTACGCGATCCGTCTGACGACGTATAGTAGTTTGTAGTCTCTAGAGCATCCTTCACTACGTTTTTTCCAAGTATAGCACTAGCGAGAAGCCATTTACTTAACCATATCAATGCGTACCCCGCTACCCACGCAACACTTAGCAAGAATACATTTGCCACAAACCTCTTCGGTGTATATTTCTTATATTTAAGGCTGTGCGCGATATAGAAAGTCAGGGGAATGCCCCAAGTGATAATTGGAGTTGTTAAGAAGTCGAAAAATATAGTTAATCCACCTATTGCAACGAATATGGCTGCAATGAATTTAAAGGATACATCCTTCGCTAGGGCTGCCAACAGTACTATTGAACCTACTAGCATAACCGCAAACGTACTAAAATACTCCAGGTTCACCATGACTACCGGTGGATTAAACACGGCAATGGCAATAAGAAAAGCGAAGCCCGCATAGATTGATACCACTCGGGCTGCGAGATATGCTACAGCCGCAACTAGTAATATGAAGGTTAATATTACCAATTGCCTTATCATATTAATATCAAAGAATATTAGAGCTGGTTTTAAAAAGACAACGTACCCATGCCAAAACCTTGAGTATGATACCTCTGCTGGTTTTTCAGGATCCGCATTCGATACATACGTATCATCCATCGCTGCGGCAACAACATTCATCTTCTCCTTCGAACGAGTCTCAGCCATGCTGTACATGATATTTTCAGAAAACCCATCATTTTTTTGACTAGAATAAGCAAAACTTGTATTCCCTTCATTTTCAAGCACAGAGATTGACTGATCCGCATTCCTGCTAACCCAAGAATTAGGAATTGCAGTACTTATAACATCTGCCAAGAAGAAGACAACCAGCATAATAAAGAACACTTTGACCGAAAGCAAAATGCCGTTCTCGTCTCTTTTGCGTATTCTGTTTAAAATTTTTTTCATGAATCTCTTGGAAGAATTATACATGCTCATCGCCATAATACGCTATAGCATTACATAGGACTTCCAGCAGGAAAGCTTCCGAGAGCATACGCGCTCAAAATTATTACGTCACTACTCGTTCCGCCTAAAGCCAAGAAGGTTGACCATGATAAAATATGCCTTCGCGTTCCAGCATCTATGTAATAGATATTCTTGTCTCCAGGAGATGTAACGAACCTCGTCATCGTCGCGCCCTTTAAGCTCTCTAGAACAGGACAGTCAATATTCGAAAAGTTACCACTCCCGCCGAATGCAGTCGTTATGCTACTCGGTACCAGATATTTAACCCCACCGCTAACAATATAATTTTGACCTGAACAAGTTACCTTTACACCTGGAATATTAGCTCCTCGAACCTGCCTATTAATCTCATCATCACCGACATTCGCAATCCGAGCAACAGATAAGCCGTAAGCGTAGAATTGATCCATGCTACTCACGTAATATACTTTGTCATCGGCAACAATATTTATTCCCACTGTCGGCCCTGAGATAACACTACCTGTCTCATATACATTAGCACCCCTACTCATCGCCTTTAATGAATCTGTCTTGAGAAGAACAGGCGACTGGCTACCGAGCACTTCTCGAACATAACCCATCGACATTATGTGCCTTGCGGTGTTGTTTTGAAGCTTGAAGATACCACTGTCTGTAGCGAATATATTCTTGTGTTGGCTAAACGTGTTCGTTTGTAAATCGGCGATCCCACTAGCAACCGTAATTGATGAATAACCTATGTCATCATTGCCCTCGATGACATATTTAATATTCCCGTCTAAAAGATACTTATTATTTGATTCGTCACGCACGAAGCAGCTACTCACTCCACCCGCAGTTGTGTCTGAAACGGTTCTGTATGGCTCAATTGGTATGACTCCCTCCAAGCCAAGACATGATATTGTATCAGCGCTTGTCGTGTACCACTTGCCATTAATAGAAGCATATACATTATTGCCTGCAACAAAACCTAGTCGTCCTTTAGTAATTGGTGGCCCAATCGGAACCCTGTCCAATACAGACCAACTAAACTGATTTGAGGTGCTAGCATCCTGATATTCATTTAACACCCATGGCTGATAAATAACTCTTCTTTTACCATTCTCAATTCTGTAAGCGTATCCATTAATATCACTTGCAAAGTTACTCAAGTTTCTGTTTGTATTCTTGTAGCGGTTTATGGACTCTTCAGTAACAACCATAATATCACTATCTTTAAAGCCATAACCATACAGCAAGGACATTGAAGGTACGTAGTATTTATATCCGTTTGAGATTACAAATATTCCTTGATTTGCACTTGCGGCAATCGTAGACACATAAGGCAAATCAGTTTTATTTGGTATTTTATTTAGTTCATTCGTTGATGTCTTAATGATACGAGGGATATCCGCATCTACATACCCTAGATTGTAGAACTCTTGCATAGAAGGTACGTAGTATTTATATCCATTTGAGATATAATAGATTCCCTGTCCATCTGATAGTAGATCTTGAATACCAACTGTTGTCCCAAACCAGTCGCTGAAATATAAGTAAAAGTTTCTATTGCCATAAGCACTGCAAGAATCACCCATCCCATACTGTGCATTAAGTGCTGCCTGGTTTGGGCGGTATGGAGTATAGCTATAGAGTGCAACAGTAGATCGATTTTGAATATTAACCGTACTTGATCCGCAAGAGGCGGCGGGACTCCATCGTATAGAATTATTACCCGTACTAAATGGAATCCACCATCCAGGAGTGTTATTTATGTATCCCCTGAAATGGCGAGCGGCTTGATATACTTGTGTAGAAAAACTGCCGTATGCGGGATCGCACGCAGGAGCACCCGGTGCAACATTATCAGGACAACCAAATCCCATCGATTCTGAATATTGTTTTGGGGTTGGCCATTCATCAGTAATTAATCCATTTTCCTTCTGTAGGGTCACAATTATAACTTGCGGATTAATATTAAACTGACGTGAATAGTTATAGATAATTTCTGCAGCACTAATGGCGCCAGCAGGGATAGCCTTACCATAGTTGTTCGCACCATTCGATGGATTTTCATAGTAATCCCTAAGGCATGTTATTGGCGTAGATATGCCTTTGGAAGCCAGCCACTGAGCCCTTGTTCCACCACCTAGCTCAGAACGCTTCTTTCCATACGTGTCACAAGCAACCTTACTATTTAGAAAGTTTTGTATTTGCTGGACCGTCATCGAGTCACTGTTCGTAAAAACAGCATCGTCAATGATCCGCCCCGGATTAAAATTGCGTGCATCCGCCGCTGAAGCCGTACCTCCAATAAAAAGTGAAGCAACAAGTGCCATGGCGACAATCGAGACAGTTAGAATGCGAATTCTAAACACTATTTTACCTCCACGGAACTCGTTGCATCAGAGCCACTCGCATCACCGCTAAAGTGAAGGGTGATTTTCCACGAACCTTTTGCGATTGATTTTGTATCTAAATCAAACCCTTTACACGTACTGTAGGTGCCCATGTCTTGGGTGTCGACTTCACGTACTACATCATTCTGCCCGGCCATACTTAGTGTCAGCCTGCAGTTACCATTAGTATTGGAGTTTATTACTGCTCTAACCTTGAGAATACCTTCCTCCTGTACAACACTCGAGATACTCACCGAAGACAACCCACCTGGCTCCGATGAGGCCTGAGATTCTTCGTTTCTTTCAATAAAATCTTTCTTTGAGTCGACACCAGCCTGTTTTTGTTCTTCGCTAGGCGCATCGTAGTCAACTGTATTATTGGGCGCAGGCTCTCTATTAACGGAGTTATTATTACTATTGGCAATATAATAATACGCCACTGTACCACCAGCAATCAGAAGAATGGCAGCAATCGATGTGATAATCCATATTTTTCTTGAATTGGAGCTGTTTATTTTTTTCATATGCGACTACTGTGCCAATCTATCCTCTCTTATGGTTAATATACCATAAGTAGAATCATTAGTCTACCTGTTTCTAAGGTGCTCTAATGAGTATTTATCGAGTGTCGACTTATCATCAATATCTGTCAAAGCAGCTTTGCGGATCCCCCTCCACTTATTAATATGGTAACAAGGATTCATTACCAACCAATACAATTTTCGCTTCCATGAATATTGATCATCCCGAAGGATATTTACTGCATCTCGCAACATTCCCCGTAGGCACATTTTGACGATTAGTTTTTTTCCAGGTATCGCTACTGGTATACCGATTTTTCGCAACCCCATTGTTTCGTCAAACATACGGTGCTTGTATTCACCAAGAGTCATGTCATTAGAGTGAATAACGTTACCACGTGGCACATAAGCCTTCATGTAACCTGCGTCGATTAAGTCGCGCCCAAATAACTGGTCCTCAGCATACGGCACGTCCTGATACGATAGAGTACCCGTTAAGAAGCTCTTTCTTGCAGCAGAGTTAACATCCGAATAGAATGATATTGCATCGTAGACAGACTGGTCATTAACAAAGCTATCCTTATAAAAAACCGTTGTACCAAAATCTGGTCCAAATCCGCGGAATACAGACCGTATTTCGCTTTTAAGAAGTGGGAAGCAATGCGGTCGAGGATCTTGTTTACCCATAACCCCGACGATTTTCTCATTCAACTCAAATGGCTTCACCATTTCGTATAGCCATCGGTCATGAGCTGGAGTGACATCTTGACTTATGTATACGACTATCTCACCTTTTGCATCATGTGCAGCAGCATTGCGAGTCTTACCATGACCAAACTGATCCTTCGTAATTGTTTTATGGCGCAAGTTCTTGTGCTTCTTAGCGAAATTTTCTATAATCTCCGGCGTGCGATCCTTACTACTCGTGTCATATATCAGTACTTCGTATTCAAATGATACTTTTTGTTTGAATATCGACGTCAAGACCTCTTCTAAATACTGCTCACCAAACCACGTCGGGATAAATATTGTTGCTTTTATTGCAGGCATCATCGACTCACTTCACGCTTAATAATATTCTCTACTTTTTCATATGACTTATGCCACGATGCACTTTTCACGCTTTCAGACACTTTTACTGCATAGCTATCGGCATCTTTTCTTTCCACTGCACGAACCAACTCATCGGCAAGTTGAATAGGAGCAGCTGGTGCATATGCAATGAACTTATTCTCTCCGAGAACCATACTATTATTATCACCTTCATTAACCACCGGGATACATCCAGCTGCCAATAACTCAAGAGGTAGCAGCGAAACATTTGTTAATGACAGAACGAGACATGCCGCGGATTCCTGATAGAGCTTTGCAAGCTCATCGGGCGATAGAATACCACGATTTACATACGGGAAAGGAATCTTGTAGTCAGATATATCCCATCCGAAGAACTCAATTGTGTAATCTGGATGCTTTTTGTGGAAGATATCAAGCGCAATTACACCCAATTCAAAAGCGCGTCGCTCCGTGACAGGCCTAGCATAGAAGCAGATTTTCTTTTGCTTATGCATTTTGTCTACATCACTAGGGCGATATATATCAATATCAGCTCCAAAATCGAAATAATCCGCTCCCATTCCGTATTCTGACACTTTTTTCGTCAACCATCGTCCTGCCGTAATGCCGTAGAGACCCATCTTGTAAGTATTTTCAGCTAGAATAGTTTTTGTGCCAGTGCCGTAAAAGAGCGGTTCGAAATCCTGAACGAAATAGAATTTATGAGCCTTCGTCTTTAGATTGAATACTGGGTAAGCCGTTTCCCATCCTGTAGCAATAATCACATCAGATTCTTCATAATTTTTTATTTTTTTAATATTAACGTCGAGCTTGAAGTTCTTTTTGAGAATTTTACGTGCATCAGCGATTGCTTGCGGCTGAATACCTTCGTATATATAAAATGTGACTGTATGCCCCTGCTCTTTTAGATAACGCGCAAAGCGACTAATTGTTGTTTGACCACCGCTACCTGGACTAAGTGGAGAAAGCACCCATCCTATCCTCAGGGAGCCTTTCTTTTTCACTGCCGCTGGTCGCTTATAGGGATAATTGATGAAGTCGGCAACAATGACATCATCGATATCTGCCATAATATCGATTGACCGCTTCGTATGACGAATCCGCTTCGCAACATACCGTCTCGTCTTACCAATTGCACTTGCAAGACCGTGTTTTTTTGTGTAACTGTAAAATTTGTACGCTTTGTTCATAGAAACCCTAAATATTATCCCTTAGCCCGGCCGGCAAGCGCATTTTTTACTGATCTAACCTTACTTATCAACTTCCAACTCTTTGAATTCCTGACGTCATCCAGCTCCTTGCTCACATTCCTGAATTCCTCACTTAGCTCATCAATCCTAGTGCTGAGGGCTTTTGTGTCATTCAATATCGTATCAATATGTTGAACTCGCGCAGAATCTCTCTCAATATCATCTTTTGTACTCCACCTATCGGCGATAATCAAATTGCTCTCAAGTTCAGGTAGTGCATCTTTTGCATTACTAGCTATAGCAAGGAAATAAATAGCCTTTTTTGTTGGCTGTCCAAATGTTGCTGTTGCTATTATTTGCTTCTCGTCAAATCCTTTAGTAAATTCATCTTGCTTAAAAAGACTTGCAGCAAAATAAGTGCCTTGGTAATAATAATTATATTTTGAAAAGTTTGTCTTAATAAGACGGTCCAACTCCGTGAATTGGAACTCATGAATATGAAATTCGTTGCCGTCCATAAATTCATCGTCATTTGGAGTTGAAACTATAAGAAGACCATTTGGCTTCAACACCCTTTTTACTTCACTAATAAACTTGTCCGGGTCAGGAAGATGCTCGATCGTCTCAAGGCTCACTACTACATCAAATACGTTGTCGTCATATGGCATATTTAATGCATCGCCAATGCTATAGGTTAGGTTCTTTGCAGGGAAATTCTTCCGAGCGTATACAACAGCGTCCTTGCTGTAATCTAGGCCTTCTACGCTATTCGCTTCTTTTGCGAGCATCTGCGATCCATAGCCCGCCCCAGAAGCAACGTCAAGCACATTCTTACCTTCAACAATCTTCGAAACTGCGAGATACCTTGATAAGTGCTCTCCGTATGTCAAGGTTTGCATATTACCTATTGGTAGCAACCTTTCTCCCGTGTCCTTTATCACTTTATTTCTCCTTTATGATAGCCACTTTATGTACCGGTTGGATGATTGCTGAGGGAAAGTCCCAGCCACCCGTCGTAAAGACTACCCCTTCATCATTTATGTCATAGAAGATAGTAGCATCTTTGTTTGCAATCGCACCACTGAAAATATACTTACCGTCACTTAGGATATTTTCCATCTCAAATCTAATAGTTATATTGTCACCTTTTTTATATTCAGCACTCCTAATTTTTGCTACCTTTGTGTTTGCGTCGAATAATCGTAAGCCGTTACTATCACGGAGCGTTACTCCGAAGAT
>CAZGAP010000003.1:0-13964 GCA_964523935.1 uncultured Candidatus Saccharibacteria bacterium | reverse complement strand
GGGTCATGAATATTTTCGTTAAACGAACAAACCATATCGACAATAATATGCTCTGATGGTTTATAAGCTGACTTCTTGATAGCTCCATTAGCATCGACGAGTGTCATCTTCGTGATAGCTACTGGGGTATATTGTTTTTCTTCATTTTTACCAGTTGTTTTTATTACGTCATTTGAAAACGCTTCAATATTCTGCTGATTATACAATTTTGCAATCTTTGTACTTTTATCAATACCGATAACTTTTCCATCACGAATCAGCAGTGCCCTGTCGCAGAAGTTTTCAACGGCGCTCATGTCATGAGTTACTAAAATTATCGTACGCCCTTCTTGTTTCAAACGATGAAATACATCGAAGCACTTTTTTTGGAAGTTGGTATCTCCAACTGCAAGAACTTCATCTAGAACAAGAATGTCACTCTGAGCACGAATTGCTATCGAAAATGCGAGTCTAACTTGCATGCCCGATGAATAATTTTTTAACTTTTGATCCATAAAGCGTTCAATTTCAGCAAAGTCGACAATGTCATCATACATTAACTCCATCTCTTTGCGACTAAAGCCAAGTAGCGCTCCATTCAAGAAGACATTGTCTCTCCCTGAAAGTTCTGGGTTAAATCCAACACCTAGCTCAATAAATGGAGTTAGCTTGCCGTTAATCGTGATATTGCCTGAAGTTGGTGTATAAATTCCAGCAAGTAGCTTCAATAAAGTACTTTTTCCGCTACCATTTCGACCAACAATCCCAAAGAACTCACCCTTATTCACCTCGAAAGAAACATCACTGAGCGCATTCTGAATTTCGTAACCTCGCTTTTTGAAGTTAATAAGTTTACCCTTTAAGGAGTTTTGTGATTCGTGCGGTAACTTAAAAATCTTGCTAACATTTGAAACTTTTATTGCAATATTATTGTCGGACATCTATATATTCTCCGCAAAATCTTTAGCTTGACTCTTGAAATAGAGCAGCCCGCAAATAAAAATAACTATTGTTAAAGCTACTGGAATCCATATATGCCATGAGCCGTCCCAAGCATTAAACGTAGTTAATGCTTGGTTAGTGATTGCATCATGACGGGCACCTTGAATTGCTTGAGCCATTGGGTTTAAGAGTAGAATCTTTTCAACCGTTTCATTCTGAATCATCTGTAATGGATAAATGATCGGTGTTGCGTAAAATCCTGCCTGAAGAACAATTTCCCATATATAACTAAGATCACGAAACTTCACATATGCTGCAGCAAGGAATAATGAACAGCCAAGCGCGAGAAAGTAAATCATAACTAGATAGACCGGCATCATCAAAATGGATGCATGGATTGGCACTTGGTTAACGACCATAAATATGCCGACGACCACCAGGCTAAGCAAGAGGTTAATTGTCGCAGAAATACTACTTGAAAAAACGATCATCCACCGAGGTATACGGATCTTTCGTATGAGGTCACCCCTACCAACGATAGACCCAAGACTTTGAACCGTCATCTCCACGAAGAAATTCCAAAGAACAATACCAAGTAGCAAATAGACCGGAAAATGCTCGATATCCCTACCAATTTTAAGGAAATAAACGAAAACGATATAAAGAATAACGAAAAGTAATAGTGGCTTTAATAGCGACCATGCATACCCTAGCAGCGATCCCTGATAGCGGAGCTTGAAGTCCGTCCGCACGAGCTCAGCAAGCAAAGCTCGATTTGATTTAGAGACAAATTGTTTCATCTTTTACTGTATTATAAAGTGGTATGACCGATAAGTCGATAGAGAAGGTCGCCATCGTGATCCCGAATTTCAATGGAGCTGACTTTATTGAAGAGGCGATCGATTCTCTTCTCAAACAAACACAACCGTCAACGATCATCGTTGTCGAAAATGGCTCCAGTGACAACTCACTGGATGTTCTCGCAAAATACACCAACCGGATTACACTTATAAAAAACGATCGTAATCTTGGGTTCGCAGGCGGCGTCAACACCGGCATTCAGTATGCATTAGACAAAGACTTCGACGCTGTTGCCCTATTTAATAACGATGCGGTCGCGAAGAGTGATTGGCTCAAAAAACTCGTGCTAGTTATGTCAAAGCATAATAATGCCGGTATCGTTACGAGCCGCATCCAACTTAGTGGCGACAAGGAACTTGATAGTACGGGTGAATTCTACACTTCATGGGGCCTACCTTACCCACGTGGCCGCGGTAATCCTACTGATTCTTACGTGAATGAAGAAGAGATTTTTGGTGCAAGTGGTGGTGCGAGCCTATATCGCGCATCGACGTTCCGAGAAATCGGTCTGTTTGATGATAAATTCTTTGCCTATTACGAAGATACTGATATCAGCTTCCGGGCCCAACTGGCCGGGTGGAAAGTACGCTATACACCCGACGCGATCGTGACACACCGTAAAGGTGAGACGAGTAAAAAAATGATCCGAGGCTTTACCGTCTATCAGACATTCAAGAACCTACCGATGCTATTTTGGAAAAACGTGCCGCACGGCCTAATATTCCGTTATGGTACGCGATTCTATGTGGCGTACTTACTCATATTCAGTAAGGCGCTCCTTAGTGGAAAAGCATGGCCGGCGGTCAGAGGGGTGTTCAGCGCTACCTCGCTTATTCCCCATACGTTTCATCAGCGGAGAGTGATTCAGAAGCACAAGAAAGTCACAGCCGATTATATTCGCTCCATCGTCGTATCGGACCTACCACCAGACCAAACCGGCATCCGCAAAATGCGTAAAATTTTCACCGGCAAGTAACCCTTTATCTTGTTATAATATACTGAGTGTTTTCTAGGGACTCTAATAAGAAACGAGAGAGGGTTATTGCGCTTGATTTACTGCGCGGTACATTCTTGGTCGTTATCTTCATCAACCACATGGCGTGGTACCCGACATTCTTTGATATACTCACTGGTCGTAGTCATCTGTTCGCATCGGCAGCAGAAGGCTTCTTCGCTATCTCTGGCGTACTTATCGGCTACATCTATGGTCCGCGCGTATTAAAGAAAGGTAAAGAAACTTTCCAGCATCTTTTCCGACGCGCTGGATGGCTTTATATTTTATCGGTCACCTTTACCTTCCTTTATGCCTTTATGTCGCTGTTCGTGCCACCCGGTACACTTCGCGAGACACCGCCCCTGCCAGATACGATGACGTTAATTGTCAGCAATCTTACCCTGCAGTATGATTTCGGGTGGGCGGACTTCTTGAGCAGATACGCCGTACTTATGCTCATCGCTCCTTTCGCTTTATGGCTTATAGCAAAGGGTAAATGGTGGCTAGTAGCGATCATTAGCATCATCACTTGGGCGACTATTGGACAAGTATTCTATAGCTCAGTAACCGCTTGGCAGCTTATATTTGTCGGCGGTATTATAATCGGCTATTACCTACCACATATCGAAAGTACAGTTAGGTCATTACCCCGACCCACAAAACGTAAAATGTCAGTTGCTCTTTTCACGACAGCACTCGCGACTTTCGCTATAAGTGTGACTCTCACGATCATACTTCCTACATTACTAGGCGAATACAGGAACGCACTCTCACCAGCAATCGCCGCAAGCATCAACGATATAATTAATGTCCGATTCACACTAGACCAAACGATTTTCAACAGGGATACCATAGCAGTGGGGCGATTATTGATTGGCGTTATTTGGTTTACTAGCCTGTATATTGCCTACCGCCACTACGAGCACCAAATAGATAAGTTCACTAAGGGATTCCTACTCCTTCTTGGTACGAATTCCTTGTTTGTATACGGCCTGCAAGCGTTTATCCTGTTTATGATGGATGTATTCCTTGTGCCACCCGATGATTCAACCATACTTCTCAAAACGCTCGTCGCAATGAACGCGGTCTATCTTGTTTATCTCGTAACAAAACACCGAACCCCTATACGACAGTTAAGAAAGAGGATAATAAAGGTATGAAGCTACTCGAATACGAAGCAAAGCAAATCCTGAAAACAGACGGTGTCAAGGTGCCGGAGCGTTTTATCGTTTCCGCTGAACCAGTATTTTTACCGGCTGTGATTAAATCACAAGTCCCAACAGGTGGACGCGGCAAAGCTGGCGGCGTAGTAATCGTTAAAACCGAAGATGAATATGTTGCCGCTACCAAAAAGATTCAACAGCTGGAGATAAAAGGTTTTACACCGCGCACACTGCTTGCCGAGGAACTGCTCGACATCAAGCGCGAACTCTACCTGTCTTATCTGATTGACAGACAGACTGCATCTATCACCCTCATGGCGCACTCGCGCGGCGGTGTGGAGGTCGAGGACAACCCGGAGGATTCATACTGGAAAAAGACAGTTAACGCCACGAGTAGCTTCGACAACCTAGGCCAAAGCCTGGCTGATTACTACGACGCACCTGAGGTCGCATTTGCCCTCACCGACCTTATAGAAAAGCTATATCACTCCTTCGTGGCGAACGATGCCACTCTTATAGAAATCAACCCGCTTGTCATCACGAGGGACGGTGAATTGATAGCAGGTGATTGCAAAATGGAGCTCGACGACGCGGCGGCCTTTCGCCATAAGGAGTGGGATTTTGAAGCGGAGAAGTCAGAATCGAATTTCGTCACCCTCGATCCGGCCGGCAACGTTGCGACGATCGCCAACGGTGCCGGGCTCGCAATGGCGACCGTCGATGCTGTCGCAGATGCCGGGCTGACACCTGCTAACTTCCTTGATATCGGTGGCGGCGCCAATGAAGCAAGCGTGCTCGCCGCCTTTAAGCGCCTAATGGAATACGAAGGTCTCAAAGTCATCATCATCAACATCTTCGCCGGCATCACCCGCTGCGACGAGGTCGCCAAAGCTATCATCGCCGCACGAGACCAACTAGCCGACCTTCCCCCGCTCGCCGTCCGCCTAGCCGGTACGAATTACGAACAGGCAGCCGAACTACTAAAGCAGCACAACATCGCTATCCAGCCGAGCCTCGCCGATGCGATTGCAGCCGCAAAAGAGGAAGTAAAGTGAACGAAGCACTCCTGACTGGCAAAAACATCATCGTCCAAGGCATCACTGGTAGCCATGGCGCATTTCACACCCGCGCCATGGTAGCTAGCGGCACACACATCGTCGCAGGCACATCCCCTGGCAAAGCAGGCCAAGATATCGACGGCATACCTGTCTACGACTCCATCAAAGACATCCAGGCAGATATGGCGGTCGACACATCGGTCATATTCGTTCCAGCAGCATTCGCCAAGGGTGCCATACTTGAGGCAATCAACGCCGAAGTGCCTCTCATCGTCTGTATTACCGAAGGTATCCCGATTCACGATATGTTGCATATTAAACAACGAACAGAGAAGTCGAAAAGCAAACTCATCGGTCCGAATTGCCCCGGCATACTAATGCCTGGTGGTAACAAGCTCGGTATCATCCCTGCGAGCCTCGCACTACCTGGCAGTGTCGGCATCGTTAGTCGTAGCGGTACTCTCACCTACGAAGCCATGGCAAGCCTGACCACACGTGGTATCGGCCAAAAGTATATCATCGGCATCGGAGGCGACCCGATTAGCGGCACGAGTTTTACTGACTGCCTAGAATTATTCCAGAACGACCCTGACGTCACGCAGATCGTCATGATCGGCGAAATCGGCGGCACGGCAGAGTACGAAGCGGCAGACTACATAGCCAAGCACGTTACTAAACCTGTTTATAGCTACATCACAGGCCACCACGCGCCAGAGGGAGTGCAGCTTGGCCATGCAGGTGCCATACTCGGCAGCCAAGCCGAATCAGCAGTAGCTAAAACTGAATATCTGAAGTCAAAAGGCGTGATAACTGAGACAAATCTTGTGTCGCTCATTGATTTAGTTTCGTAATTTATACGCTACATAAAATACAATTGACGTAAGCGAGTTGAGTACGTATAGTCTGAGTAAATGGTTAAAAGGGGTGGCAAAAACGCAGTGTCGAAAGCGGATAAACGACGGTGGAAAATCGGCAGCGCTATTATCATTGTCGCGTTTTCTGTAATTGTAGGACTCTTACTCTGGCTCTCCTATACAGGCAGTTCAAAAGAGATAGTTGCCGTTGCGGATCAGTTCAAGCCCGATCCGTCATGGCAACTAAAATCAGAAGCTATCGAGCAACCGCGAACTTTTTGTGGAGATGTTGAATGCCCAAGTGTCTTTCGATTATGGAAAACTGATTACTTATTATCGAAAGATGAATTTCAGAAGTTAATAACTATATCAGGTTGGGACTTTACTATTAATGGTGATTGTAAACTTAATTCTAATATTTTTGGTACTAGCTTACCAATATGTTCCGCATCAGGTGTTATTAATAGCTATCAAGTGAATATATCAATCAGAGGGTCCAATGAACCCGATAGCTCCCAGGTTAGTCTAAATATAACAAAGGTTTAAATATGCGAAATTTAAAGCTCACCGTTGCATTTTCATATCTTGTAATACTTGGAATATGCTTATTTAATTTTGATAATACACATGCGTTATCAATTGACTCAACATGTACAAAAATCGAAGTGATTTTCAGTAGAGGCTCTGGCTCAAAAATCGCCGACGGTGAGGCAATTCGATTTTTCAACGAAATAGAGCACAGGCTTTCTGGATCGAATATCTCTCAAAGGGGCTATGAACTCGGCACTGAACCCTACGGCGGCTACCAGTACCCCGCTATATCGGTTAGCGGCTGGGGAAACCTGACGATGCTCGGTGCTTCGCTTTCTGCGGGTGAATTCTTTGCCTATGGCGACAGCGTGAAGCAAGGCGTCGGCGAACTGAACTCCTACCTCATGCAGCGGCACAACAAATGTAAATCATCAAACACCTACTATATCCTCGGTGGCTACTCACAAGGCGCACAGGTCGTTGGCCAGGCGCTTCCTGGGTTATCCCGTGAGATACGAGATAGGATTGTGTTTGTGGGACTGTTCGGCGACCCTAAACTCCACCTACCCGAAGGTGAAGGCTGGAATCCACCCGCATGCCGCGGCAAAGATTTCTCGCCGTGGCGCCGTGCTATAGATAATTGCTCTCTCGACAATGGTTCACTTTCTGCCCGCAATCCATACCTACCCGAAGACATGAAACAAAAGACAGGACTTTGGTGCTACAAAAAGGATTCCATATGCGACATCGGCGCGCTCGGAGAAATGTCAGGACACAGCGAGTATAAAAGTGACGGCCGAGCAATCGACGAAGCGGCACGCGAAGCCGTCGCTAAACTCGCACAAAAACCCGATATAAGTGATGATTCCGTTGACACAAAACCCGCGAAAAACAGTGGCACCACCGGGACTGATATCGCGTTCGTCATAGACGTTACAGGGTCCATGTACGGCGACATCATCGACGTCAAAGAGTATATACGACAAACCGTCGACAAACTCAAAAGCCAAGACACTCGCTTTGCGATCGTCACGTTTGGTGATGCGGGTTACGGACAAATACCAACTGTCATATCTTCGTTCGAAGACGACACCTCTACGCTCCTTTCGAACCTGGGCTATATTCAGGCAGTCGGTGGCGGCGATATACCAGAATCAGCTCTCAGTGGCCTCATGACGGCATTTAATGAACTGTCATGGAAAGACGGCGCAGCTAAAGCGGCAGTGCTCTTTACCGACGCCGGCTTTCATACGCCAGATAGATATGACGGATCGACGATCGAAAGTGTCGCCAAGCGCTCACTCGAGATAGATCCCGTCAATGTCTACCCCATCATCAGAGACAGCGGATTCATGAGCTACCAAGATATCGCCGACAAGACCGCAGGCCAATTACTCTACATAAACGACAGCGTACTACCAGCGATCGACACTGTCATGAAAAAGATCGATGAGCGCCCGGTTGCCCTGCTGAAAAACACCGAATACAAAGCCGAACCAAATCAGGAAATAACGTTCGACGCCAGCGGCTCACACGTTACCAGTGCAAATATCACTGGCTATGATTGGGATTTTGACGGAGATAGTATTTACGACGCTTCTACCGCAATACCAACCATCAACCATACCTACACTCAGCAGTTTAACGGCTACATACAGGTCAGGGTAACCGCAGACAACGACACTGTCGCTAGCGCTTCAGTACCTGTTACGGTTCAACCCACATCACAAAATACCCTTCCCGCAGCGCCAAGCAACCTCACTCACACAATAACGAAAACGGAAAACGATAAAAGTACGGTGGTCGTCAGCTGGAACAGTAATCCTGCAAGTGATTTCTGGGTAATCAGCATCAACGATACGGCTATCGGCCGTGTCCAAGGAAACCAAACGTCACTTGAGATTTCCAACGTAAGGCGCGGCGAAGACGTCACGATTCATGTCGCGGGCGGAATAAATGGAGTGAGTGAGCTCGGTAAGGCAAGTACAACCGTCGTCAAAGCAGCAACAACCCAACCGCTACCCGTATCCAAATGTACTCAATCGAATTTATTCACTCGTATTATCTGTAAAGCGATTGCCCTACTTCGAGTGTTCATACAGGGTGTTCTCTACTATATACTCCCCTGGGCGATGTAAACCGCCTCTGTTATACTGGTATATATGAAATCCATCACCGTCCTCATACCGGCGTATAACGAAGCGCTGGTACTGGATACGCTCCATCGACGTCTGGAAACTCTCGCAGATACTAACCCTGCCTATACATTCGAATTCCTATTCGTGAACGACGGGAGTAACGATGAAACGATGCAAATCATCAAGCAGCTCGCCAAAAACGACAAACGAATCAGTTACATCAACCTTTCGCGTAACTTTGGTAAAGAAATCGCTATGGTCGCAGGTATGGACCATATAGAGAGCGACGCCATGGTTATCATCGATGCCGACTTACAGGATCCACCGGAACTCATCCCAAATATGATCAAACTATGGGAAGAAGGCTACGACGATGTCTATGCCAAGCGCAAATCACGCGACGGCGAATCGTGGTTTAAAAAGACGACGAGCAAGCTGTACTACCAGATCCTCCAGAAGGCGACGAGAGTATCCATACAGAAAGACACCGGCGACTTCCGACTACTCGACCGCCGCGTCATAGAGGCGATCAAACAGTTCCGCGAATCGGAACGAAACGCCAAAGCGATATTTAGCCAAGTCGGATTCCGCAAAAAGGAAATCCTTTACGATCGCGACCCTCGTGTCGCCGGTGAAACGAAGTGGAGCTACCCAAAACTCTTCGACCTTGCCATCAGCGGCATCACCAGCTTCACCACCGCCCCGCTCCGTATGGCGTCAGTCCTCGGATTCACCGTATCTATCATCGCGTTTATCTACATCATGTATTTGGTTATCCGCCCGTTGTTCGGCGTACCGACCGGCGAAGGCTACTCGTCACCTTGGTGGCGTACAACTACTATCGCTCGGCATCATCGGCGAATATATCGGCCGTATCTTTAACGAAACCAAACAGCGCCCGCTCTACCTCGTTGACGAATACCATAAAGCGAAAGCGGGCAAATGAGCCATATCGTCATCGACGCTCGTATCATCAGCTCGACGACAGGCCGCTACGTCGAACGGCTACTCACCTACCTACAAGACATCGATACGACCAACAAATATACCGTCCTCGTGCCAGTGAAAGACCTGGACTACTGGAAACCAAAAAACAAGAATTTTACCGTCATGTCCGCGGAGTTTGCCAACTATTCTTTTGCCGAACAGTTCGGGTTCAAAAAATTCCTCGACGAACTACACCCCGATCTCGTCCATTTCTGCATGCCGCAGCAGCCCGTTCTCTATACCGGCAACCACGTCACGACAATACATGATCTGACACTCCTACAGACGTATAACTCCGACAAGAACTGGCTCGTGTTCCACGCCAAGCAACTCATCGGCAAATTCGTGTTCAAACGCGTCGCCCAAACGAGCACGCATATCATCACGCCGTCACAGTACACAAAGAACGCCTACGCGGAGTTCGCCGGCATACCGAAAGATAAGATTACCGTTACCCATGAAGCAGCCGAAGAGGGCCTGAAGTCACAAACGCCAGTCGAATTACCTTACAAAAAGTTCCTGCTCTACGTCGGTGCACAGAGCGATTATAAGAACATCAAACGACTTGGCGACGCGCATCAGAAGCTCCTCGAGACCCACCCAGACCTCGGGCTTGTGCTCGTCGGCAAGAAGACCCCCGCGCACGAGCGAACTGAAGCGTATTTCGACAAAAAGGAATATAAAAACATCCACTTCACCGGTTTCGTCACCGACGAGCAGCTCGCTTGGCTTTACCACCACTGTGCGGCGTACGTATTTCCATCACTCATGGAAGGGTTCGGACTCCCTGGCCTCGAGGCGATGGCGAACGGAGCACCGGTTGTCAGTAGCGACAGGACTTGCCTTCCGGAAGTCTACGAAAAGGCGGCGTGGTATTTCGATCCGGAAGATATACAAGATATGACCGACAAGATCGGACACGTACTTGACGACAAAGCTCTTCGCAAAGAACTCATAAAAAACGGCGCCAACCAGGTCAAATGGTATTCATGGCGCAAAATGGCCGAGCAGACGCATGAGGTCTATATGAATGCGATCGAATCTACGAAGACTGCTGAGCGATAACGATACGGCGGTCACGACCTTCACCTTCGGAAAAGGTATGGATAGTCGGGTATTCGCTGGCGACATGGTGCACGATACGGCGGTCAGCGGCATTCAGATTCGCCACGTGGGAATCACCGGTTTTCAAAACTTCTTCTATCCATTCACGGGCTTGTTTTGCGATCTTGTCGGCACGCTGCTTTTTGTAATCGGCGATATCGATATTGACCCGCGCTATCGCCGCTTCCTGGGCGCGTAGGGCCGACGAAAGCAGGAGTTGCATACTCCTGAGCGTTTCCGCGTTTCTACCTATAAGCAGGCTGTTTATATCCGTCGAAGGGACCGATAGTTCGATTACTTCATCTTGAAACGAAGCTTCGATCTCGACGTTGATACCAAAAAACGACAGGAGATCCGCAAGATATTTCTTTGAAAAATCGATTGATTCTTGTTGATTCATCCTTTTATCCCCTACTTATTCTTCTTTGGTTTTGACGACTGAGAACCTTTCGCGACGATACGGGTAACGGTCGCTTCCTGGGCTACTTTCGCGCGGGCTTTGGCGGTCGCTTTTTTACCGGGTTGTTTCGTCGGGTGTTCCGCGGCGATCTCTTCTAACTCTTCTTCATCTTGACGCAGGATAAGCCACTGCTGGAACACGGTGACAAGCGTTGAGGTTGCGTAGTACAGAGCGATAGCACCAGGCAGGCTGAGCATGATGAACAGCATGAAGAATGGCAGTATTTTTGCCATCTTTCCCATGATCGCCGTATTGATTTCTGACTGATCGGCCTCTTTGCCGTTAGCGGCGTCGGCCATGATATCACGAAGTCGGCGTTTGCTTTCGCCGTGCGGCATCGTCTGCTTCGTCTGGTAATACTGGCCCACGGCAGCAGCGACCGCTAGCAACAGAAGAGCCCAGTTCACTACACCACTACTGAATGCATGTTGGGTTAGGTCGACGAAACCGAACAGTTTTTCGTTGAATTTGTCAGGATTTTCAACGATATGCTTGATAGGACCGATATTCTCAAGGAAGTCATATGTCCATTTCGCAAGCTCATTGCGGTGCAGCGTGAAGATCTGGATAACCAGATAGAGCGCGATGAATATCGGGAGCTGAATAAGCAGGATACCGATCGAACGGAACGGGCTGACGCCGTGCTTCTTGTAGAGCTCCATCATCTGGACGCCCTGCAGCTGCTTATTGCCCTTCGTCTGCTTCTTTATGCGCTCAAGCTCAGGCTGGAGTTTGCGCATGATGCGTGTCTGATGCAACTGCTTCTTAACGATAGGGTGCAGCGCAATACGGAGCAGGATAGTAAATAGGATAATACTGACACCGAAGTCGCCACCAGGAATAACGGCATACAACCCCATTAGTAAGTTAAACAGAGGCTGGACGATAAGCACTTCAAAAATGTTCACGAGGTAATATACTCCACTTCAGTATTGGTGATTTCACCTAATAATACCATTATTCGAAGTTTTTTTCACCCCCGTACCAGACTGTAGATAAACTACTTCTTATAGATGTCAGCGGTCGTAAGTAACTGTTTGACCGCCGAAACGAGTTCGTCATGCGGCATCGTGAGAACCTCACTCGAAAAGACAATCAAGACGACATCTTGGTTTTCGGGAAAGTGAGGTAATTCATGGCGCATGATTTCATACAGTCGACGTCGGATACGATTCCTCCCGACAGCACCTTTATGCACCTTTTTACTGACGACGACAGCGATGCGGGGTTTTTTGCGCTTCGGGTGGCTACTGTATTTAATGGTAAGTAAATGAGAACGCACCGCTTTGCCGTGCGAGTACACGTATCGCAAGCTGCCATGTCCATGAAACCGGTATCGAAACGCGAGCATATAGATAAGTATATGGCATTACCCGATACTCAGGTGTAAATTGTTTATAAAAAACCGCCTCGTGGGCGGAATTTTATTAGATAGAAACTTTCGCTCGTCCTTTGATGCGGCGGCGCTTCAATACGGCGCGACCAGCCTTCGTTGCAACACGAGCACGAAAACCGTGAGTTCTTGCACGGTGACGCGTATGTGGTTGGTGGGTTCGTTTTGGCATATCTGTACTACTCTAGCGTATTTTCGCCTTTTTTTCAAGTTACCTTCGGGGTTATCCACTATTACGGCAGTTTTATCCACATATTTACAGATGAGAGTTGATATTGTGGATAAATAGGCTCTCTATCGACCTATCCGTATGATTTACCTTTATGGTTGTGGAAAACTATCGACTCACTTATAGTATTTACATATAGTCCACGCCGTAAGGCTGGGTAGAAGTAAGAGGGAAAGTGTCCATGCAACATTCTTTATGGCAAAGTGTCTTAGGTGAAATTGAGCTGTCAGTTCCCCATGCCACGTTCGTTACATGGTTCAAAAACACCGAACTCATAGAGTCTACTAACGATCAGGTTGTCATAGCGGTCCCAAACATCTTTGCCGTACGTCAGTTTCAGGTCAAATTCACTGACCAGATCCGCCAAGTACTCGCGAAAAACGGTGTCGAACCGGACCGTATCGAATATATCGTGAAATCCACCGGCAAAAAGACGGCAATCAACAGGGAAACGACTACCTCCATGCCATCGCGCCGCGCCGATGACTTACTACGAGAACCTGCTTCCAGGCCGTCATCATCTTCTTCGTCATCGACAGGCAACCTCAATCCTCGCTATACGTTTTCGAATTTCATCGTCGGGTCAAGCAATGACCTCGCCTATACCGCTTGCCAAGCGGTCGCCCAGTACCCTGGTATCAAATACAACCCGCTCTTCCTGTATGGTGGGGTCGGACTTGGTAAAACCCACCTTGCCCAAGCGGTCGGCAATGAGATCATGAGAAACCAGCCGCAGATGCGCGTGCTTTATATCAGTTCCGAGACCTTTGTGAAGGAATTCCTCGAAAGTATCCGCTTCAAGAAAAAAGGATTCTCCGACAAATACCGCAACGTCGACGTCCTCATCATCGATGATATGCAGTTCATCGCCAATAAGGAAAAGACTCAGGAAGAATTCTTCCATACCTTCAACGCGCTTCATCAGAACAACAAACAGATCATCATTAGCAGCGACAAACCACCCAAAAGCATCCCGACACGCCTCAGGAGCAGGTTCGAAATGGGAATGACGATCGATATCCAGATGCCTGATTACGAAACACGCTGCGCCATCATCGAAGCGAAATCTTCCCTATCCGGAGTTGAACTCGAGCGCGAAACGGTGGAATACCTCGCCAATAACATAAAGACGAACATCCGCGAACTTGAAGGATCACTCAACCAATTACTGGCATACTCCGAGATGCGCGGCATCGCACCGGATGTCAGCACGGCTGAAGGATTACTCGGCAACGTCCGTCGCACGCGGCCACAACATATCAATTCCAAGC
>CAZGAP010000002.1:74888-92984 GCA_964523935.1 uncultured Candidatus Saccharibacteria bacterium | reverse complement strand
TCCGGTAACGTCGGCACCAGCTTTTGTAGCTGCTGCAAGATCCGCTTCGGGTGCGAAGACGGCGACACGGATGGTTTTACCGCTACCGTGTGGCAGGCTGACGGTCGCTCGGATATTTTGGTCCGCCTGGCGTGGGTCGACGCCAAGTCGTACATGCAGCTCTACGCTCGCATCAAACTTTGAAGGATTTGTCTTCGTGGCGAGTTCGATACCCTCGGTAAGACTGTAAACTTTGCCGGCTTCGACGAGCTCTGCGACTTTTTGGTATGATTTGCCGCGGCGTTCGATGCGAGGACGGGTAACCGGTCGGGGACCCTTTTTGATGGTCGCTTCTGCATCGTCTGACTGCGGAGTCGTGTCGCCTGACTCTTTACGAGCTTCTTTTTCGGCTTTTTCTTCCGCTTCACGGATAGACTTGTCGCTGCGCTTACCTGCTTTTGCGGTAGGCTTGTCTGATGCTTCAGCCACGATCGTCTCTTCTTCGGTCGTCGCTAGCTCTTCTTTTGGCGCGTCCGCTGATTTGATGGCTGCTTCGATTTCCGCAATCGTGTTTTTCTCGGTTACTTCAAGACCAAGTTTCTTTGCTTCTTCGAGCAGATCGGCTTTTTTTGCCATAGGTATAACCCTTTCTGTGGTGCAATCGGCCGGAGCCTCCCAACATTGATTTTATATAGTGATTGTATCATTTTTCAGGGACTTTGTACAGTATTTATTGACGCGCATACATAGGCAATGATATAAAATGCCTACTTGCCTCATAGTGGTAAGCGCACAGAGTATGAATACGAGGGCGACAGATGAATGTCCGTCAAAAGAGTATCCCGCTGTTCTTCTATGCTGGCCTCGGTCTTGGTAAGACGATCAAGGTGGCGATTGGAGCGGCACTGACTGTCCGTTCGAAGGTATGGCCCTACAGGAAGGTATTTCATGATGCAAGATCGACGGCCCGGCATGTCCCAGCAGATGCATGATCCGCGCAGGTTGGTGAACGGCAACGAGCTTACGTGTACGGATGACCTGGCACACGGCGACTATCCGGAGAATCGTGCCGCCGGAGGCAAAGGTCAGATCGGCACCGGCTCCGCCGAACCGATCGTGCTGCCCGTATTCACCTAACTGCTGCAGGTGGTGGTGAGCAATGAGCTCACCACCACCTGCTGACACCCTTTTGCGGGTGTTTTTTATTTGTGTTGTCACCACGACAATCCCCTGATACTATTAGGGTAAGCTTTTTATAACAAAAAGAACTAAGAGGTAGGGACGATACATGGATGAGATCAAACACGCGCTGACTTCGGCTGGTTTTGCCGGAGAATTAGAGGACGCACCCGAAACGCTAGAAGTTTATTCGCACGATGCAAGCATGTTTGAGATCAAGCCGAAGCTTGTCATAGCACCGAAAACCGCCAAAGACGTCGCTGCCGCGGTTAAGGTCGTTGCTGAACGCAAGGCGCATGATGCGCACTTGTCGCTGACCGCACGTAGTGCTGGCACCGACATGAGCGGAGCCGCCATTAATGATTCCATTATCATTGATTTCAAACGGCACCTGAACGAGTTTATTGCTCTAAAGGGCGATAAAGCGATCGTGCAGCCTGGTATGCTTTTCCGGGATTTCGATGAACATACGGGTAATTATCTTCTTCCGTCGTACCCTGCCAGCCGCGATCTCTGCTCGGTCGGTGGCATGGTAAACAATAATTCCGGCGGCGAAAAGTCGCTCGAGTTCGGCAAGACGGACAAGTATGTTCCTGAGATGAAATTCGTATTCGCAGACGGGATCGAACGGGTCGTCAAGCCACTCACTAAGAACGAGCTCGACAAAAAAATGAAGCAGAAGGATTTCGAAGGCAAAGTCTATAAAGACCTCTTCGAGCTGATCGATACTAACTACGATGTCATCAGAGCCGCGAAACCGAAAGTCAGCAAAGATTCTACCGGCTATCACTTATGGAATGTGTGGGACCGCGAAACGGGCATATTCGATCTGACGCAGGCGATCATCGGCGCACAAGGTACGCTTGGTTTCGTCACCGAGGCCACTTTTCAGTTGGTTCCTCGACGAAAACATTCGGGCCTGCTCGTATTGTTCATGCGGGACATAAACGCGCTCGGCGAACTGAATCCGAAAGTGCTGGAGCACAAGCCCGCCACGTTCGAAAGCTTCGACGACAAGACGCTCTGGTTGAGTATCCGGTTCATGCCTAGTTTCCTTAAGATCCTTGGTCCAGTCAAATTCATCCACCTTCTCATCAGTCTCATTCCAGACGGCCTGCAGTTACTCCGCGGCATACCAAAACTCATACTCATGGTGGAGTTCAACGGCGAAACGGAACAAGAAGTCCGCGACAAAGTGAAGGCACTACATAACGAACTGCGTCATATGAAAGCAAGGTATGAGATAAACGGCTTCGAAGAAGATCCGACCGAAGGAAAAAGCGAGAAGTTTTGGATAATGCGCCGACGCAGCTTTCAGTTGCTACGCAGCAAGGTTCGTGACAAGCATACTGCCCCTTTTATTGACGACCTGATCGTACAGCCACAATACCTGCCTGAATTCTTGCCGAAGATTCGTAAGATCATCAAGAAATACAAGCTGTTCGCAACGATTGCTGGTCACATGGGTGACGGTAATTTCCATATCATCCCTCTCATGAACATCGAGAAGGAATCGGAACGCAAGAAACTGATGCCAGCCATGAAAGAGGTCAATGAGCTCGTACTCAAGTACGAGGGAAGCCTGAGCGGCGAACACAACGACGGCTTGGTGCGTGGCCCCTGGCTTGAGCAGATGTACGGCAAAAAAATGATTCAGTTATTCCGTGAAACTAAGAATATTTTTGATCCGCAACATATCTTCAACCCCCACAAAAAAGCTAACGCCAACTGGAACTACAGCTACTCACATATCCGTCAGAATTTTGACGAACCGAAGAAATAGGGCTAATCCCTGTCCAGGCGCAAGCTATAGACAGGTACGGCAAGATTGTCTGACGGTAGCTCGGGGTTCTCTTGAAGGTCAGGTACTTCACTGAGGAACTCAGCATCTTCAAAAGCCAGGGAAAGCGTTGGTCTGTCGTATATTTTTCCGAACAGGAATTCCCTCGGCGTACCATTCACGATATGTATGCCACCGAAGTCGTACATCCCCCTTCGGCCGTCTATGAGTGCATCGAGGATCGCTATGGATTTGATGGCGACGAACGATAAGCTTAGCTCCTCTGGGCTTAGTGTTTTAAGCCGTTCGTCGAGCAAATCAACAGCAGCGTTGCCGAACTCGACCAAATGCGAATCAGGTACGTTTGGTCCCCTCAGCTCACCCTGCAGGTCGTGCGCATACTGCAGCAAACCATGTATCGGACTGAAGTCGGATATCGGGATGGGGCGCTTGCCTGTGATTGTCGTATCGAACTGCTTTTCAAAGTAATCAAAGAATGATTCTGATTCAGGTGTGGTTGACATGGCATCTCCTCTTTTCGGAATATCATACGCCCCAATCGAGCATATGACAAGATAAAAGTATTGCTGCTGAAAAACGCCGGACTACTCATTTGGTGAAGAAACGGAGTGCCGCTCTTCAATCGTATGGCTACTCGATTCGTTGGTGATGCCACGTGTTTGCAGGTAGCCGATGGCGCGCCTCCCGGAGGACCGAAGCGAATACTGGGCTAGCGTTCTGAGGTATGGTGCTAATTCGCTTGAATGCTTTTCAAGCACAACGTCCATCTTTTGGGCGGATTGCTCCTTATACCTTGAATACAAATCAACCACTTTACCATATGCTTGTTCCATGAAGACTGGTTGCGTATATGTCGTCTGCATCTCATCAAGAGTCTTCAACGCCTTTCTCGCGATGATCATCTGCGCACGATAATACTGCAGTCTTTCGACGGCAGTCCGACCCATTTCGACTTTTTCGAATGGAGAATGAATAAAGGCGACGAGCCTGTCAAAGATATCCTTGCGATCGCGGTAGAGCGACGGGTTGATGTCATCATGCTGCGCATGTTCGATTTTTTCCCGCTGAAGCGTCAGTTTGCCCTTGATAGCGCGATAGACGCGCTCACTGACCTCTTCGTTCACGTAGAGGTCTTTGAGATAGTGTTCTTCGATATCGATTGCGGTCAGATGAAGGGACTGTTCGAATATACGGATACCATGCGTCGCCAGGAGTTCATTTCGGTGCTCGTATGCTCTCTTGGCATTATTTTCGAGGTTGTCTTTGAGGAGCTGGTACTCTGATTCCCTGACGAATCCGCGGGTTTTTTGGGTGTCGAACCGTGACTGCTCGGTGAGCAAGTAATAAATACCGAGATCCGCTTCATGAGCCTGGTCGATAACTCTCGGGTCATTCAGCCTGAAGCGTCGTATAAGCAGACCGATCGTCGGAGCCTTTATGAATAATGTCGCGAGTATACAGCCGATCGTGAGCGCCAAGATGAAATCACGGAGCGAGTACGCATGACCCCATCCGGCAACCGTCAGATTCTCTGGAATGAGCATAACGATGATGATGGCGAGCGCCCCACGCAGGCTCCCCCAGGCCAGTAGTTTCTGCCAACTCGGCAATATAGGCGCTTCAAGCTTCAACTTATTGAGTGGATAGGTAACCGCATACACCGCTATGACCCTTGCTATCGCTACGACGACGATCGTTATAAGAATCGGCAACCATAAGTCAGCAAGGTTGATCTTCGTGCTCGCAAAGAGAATCCCCGCAAGTATGAACACGAGCGAGTTTGCAACGAATGCCAGGTGCTCGATTGATTTTTCAAGATACATATCTGTTTTTGGCGATAGTATATGCCTAGCGTAGTTGCCTAGGAACAGCGCGGCGACGGTCGTCGCGATGATTGGCGAAACATGGATAGTGATGCCGAATAGCCCGAAATGATTCAATGCTTCACTGGTGATGAAAACAAGGTGCGCAGAGATAATCAAAAGTGTCACAGAGACGAATTCGTTTGATTTCGTGAAGCGTAAAGCGCGTGAAAAAAGCGTCGCCATGAAGAGGCCCACGAGAATGCCTAGGACGACCATGCTTATGAACATCATAAACCCTTCCAGGACTGTGTCGGCGCCGTGGAAGCCGTTTTCGGCGATGGCTAGGACGACGAGGAACAAAGCGACGGCCGTACCGTCATTAAATAAGCTCTCACCTTCGAATATCAGTGAAAGACGCTTCGGTGCACCGTAATCCTTGAATAAGGCAAGGACTGCGACCGGGTCCGTCGAAGAGATGATCGCGGCAAAAAGGAGCGTGACAATGAACGGTATTTCCAGCCCTACGAGCGGCAACATAAAGTATAGTGCGGCCGCAATGACAATCGTAGAAATAATAAGTCCGACGATGGCCAGCGAAGAGATCGACCAGATGCTTTCTACCATATGACGTATTCTCATATTGAACGCCGACTCAAAGATAAGAATCGGCAAGAATATGTAAAATAATAGTTCTGGAGTCAAAACCAAGTCATCGATAAAACCGAACGCAGGCTCGAGCAGTGGCGTCTGTGCAATGGGCACAAGCAGCAGGCCGACAAGAACGAGAAGTACCGTATAGGGCAGCTTTATTCTTTTAGCGACAAAAAACACTGCAGATGCTATCGCAAGCAACGAAAACATGGCTAACACGGATGTCAGACTCAACATGGCGAGGCCCCCTTAATAAAATAAGAAATAACTAATCCTGTACAACTATACACCCGGCATTGGAGCGAATCAATAAACAAATGCCGCTCGTAGAGAGCGGCATTTGGTGTATCTTACGACGTTTAGCTGACGACTTCGACGCCCATGCTTCGGGCGGTGCCAGCGATGACCTTGATACGGCCTTCTTCGTCGATGGCGTTCAGGTGGTCCTTTTTTGCTTCTGCGATTTCAGCGAGCTGAGCGCGAGTGATTTTGCCGACTTTTTCGGTATGCGGCTTGCCACTGCCCTTTTTGATGCCGATCTTTTCACGGATCGCATCGTCGACTGGCTGGCCGAGACTCTTCCACGTAAACGTACGGTCTTCGTAGACCTGGATGTGTACGATGACGTCTTTGCCCATGTCGCCTTTGGTCGCATCATTGAAAGGATTGATGAAATCCATCATATTCAAACCCCATTGACCCAGGGTGGAGCCAACTGGAGGGCCTGCGGTCGCACGACCGGCAGGGATTCGTAGTTTGAGATTGCCAATAATTTTCTTTGCCATAAGTTTTCCTTGTACTAAATAATTTATGAAGCGTTATTTAGTGCGTAACTGACTAATCATATCAGATACGGCTATGATTATCAAGGTGTGTACCTGTCGCTCCATACGTAATCGTCACCCAGGTCGATCTGCGAGCGATCGATCGGCTTGGTCTGTATTTCAGCTACGTTGACTACCGTTTTGCGAACTGGACTGTCGATATCTCTGCGTGACTTCTGAAAATCAATTGCCAGGTAGCCATCTGACAAGACACGCTTCCCCATTATATGCAGCAGATTTTCTTGGCCTAATGCAATTTCACCTACTTCGATCGGTTCCGTGCCCGTTATGTGCAGTACCCTTGCGTCGGGGTTGTCTATACTCGGGATGAAAGCCCGTACGATCTGTTTCTCTGGCCTGTCCATATATCTCCTAAAAAAGAAGCCCGGTACCCGGACTTCTCGTTGATTAAACTTTCTTGACCTGGAGTGCGTCCAGCTCCACTGGCGTATCACGGCCGAACATGCTGACCATGACGCGTATCTTACCCTTTTGGGTATCGATTTCACTGATTGCCCCATCGAATCCTTTGAATGGTCCGTCGGTAATACTGACAACCTCTCCCTCTGTAAAGTCGATATGGTGCTTCGGATCTTCGACGCCCATTCGCTTCTTAATCTTGGAAATCTCAGCCTCCGACACAGGTGTTGGCTCCGTGCCGCTTCCGACAAAGCCGGTAACGCCTGGAGTGTTGCGAACGATATACCATGTTTCATCGGTAAGTTTCATCTCGACGAGTACATAACCCTGGAAGATTTTCGTTTCAACGACTTTTCGTTTTCCGTTCTTGATCTGGATTTGTTTCTCTTTCGGTACCATGACGTCAAAGATTTTGTCTGCCATGTCTACTGCCTGAATACGCTGACGGATACTGTCAGCTACTTTTTCCTCGTATCCGCTGTAGGTGTGGATCGCGTACCATTGACGGGTACTGTCGTATCGATTTTTTGCCATTTATGATTGTTCCTTATTTACCTAATATCAATTCGAACAGATATTTAAATCCGGCGTCGAGAAGAAGAACGAGGACGACGAAGAACGCCGAATAGAGGAGGACGGCACCCGTCAGACCCCATGTCGCCCGTCGGGTCGGCCAGCGTACTTGACGCAACTCTTCCCAGGCACCCTTGAAGTATCCACCGATACTACCGAGGAAGCCCAAGCGCTTCTTGTCGCTTTTGTTCACTTTTTGTTTTTTCGTTGGTGCTTTGGCAGTGCTAACTGCTTCGGCTTTTGCGGCTTTTTCTTTTTTTGGTGCTGATGAGCTCGCTTTTATGCGAACGACATTGTCGCCGCTGCTGCTCGTTTTACTGCCTGAAGCTTTATTCTTAGCCACTATCCCTCTCCAAATTTAAAAGTCTGCCGCTAGCAGACTGTCAAGAGCAAGTATAGTTCATAAAGTGGTCGGTGTCAAGAAAGTAAGAGGTAGTGATCGTCGTGTACGCATAGGTACGAGGGGAGGTCTTCTCATGGTATTATGAAACTAATGGTTTTTTGGTTACTGGGCCTGACCGCGATTCTCGACGTGATAGTACTGACTAAATTAGTCTATGCATTCAGGGCACTTCGTTTTTCTGACACGGATGCCACGGAGACGGACGAACTTCCGTCAGTATCTATATGTATCACTGCGAGAAACGAAACGCACGCTATGACACAGTGCCTAGAGCGGGTAGTCGCGAGTGAGTACCCAAAAATGGAGATAGTGGTCCTAGATGACGGAAGTCGGGATGACACGTCCATACTTATCAAATCGTTCGCCCAATCCGGAGTCAGGTTCGTCGAGGGCAAAGACCTGCCCGATGGATGGCTTGGCAAAAACTATGCGCAGTCTATACTTGCCAGCGAAGCAAGCGGCAAATTGGTCCTTTTTCTTGATGTCGATACGTTGATCGACAGGCACACGGTGCTGAGAATCGTGAAATATATGATACAACAAAACGCATCGATGGTGTCGGTTATCCCTATGAGGAACGACCAGTGGCATTTCAGTACGATCATGGCAACGATGCGGTATTTCTGGACGGTGACGCGCTTTCGTTCGGGTAAGCCGCGTGCGGCAGCCAACGCCTGGATAGTCGAGCGGCAGCTACTCCTTGATCGGTTCGCCCAAGATACGTCACTCCCGTTGTCGATGGAGGTGGAAACGACCATTGCGCGCCACCTCGCAGAGTCCGACACGTACCGTCTGGTTATAAGTAACCTGTCGCTGGGGCTGCGGTACGAGAAACGGTGGTCATCGCAGGTCGAAACGAGCATCAGACTGCTCTACCCTCAGAACGGAAAGAGTGCCCTTCGAGTCTTGAGGCTCGTACTACTGCTTATGATCGCACTCGTGCCATACATGTCGCTCGCCATGACCCCATGGGCGTTCGTGGTTATTGCTCTCCAGTATCTTATCGCTTATTACTACCTCAGCCACATATGGACAAGATACCGGCTGGTCGGTGCATTGCTGCTACCGGTCATACTTGTGCAGGAGATCATACTGCTTATTGTCAGTACCTACCGGCATAATTTCGGCACGATCACCTGGAAGGGCAGACCCATCACGACGAGCACTCGCAAGTAGCGGTTGATAATCAGATAGTCGGCGAATGACTTTTTAGCAGGCGCCGATGTAACTTGTAGCTCGGATCGGCATCTTCGACAAGCCGCCAAAACTGAGACGAATGATTCATCTGCTTAGTATGCGCGAGCTCATGTATGAGGACATAGTCGATGATTTCAAAAGGGAGTTTCATGAGAGCTATGTTGAGACTGATAGTGCCGGTGCTGCTGCAACTACCCCACCGGCCACTCGAATGGGAAAATCTCACCCGCTCATAATCATACCCGTGCTGGTCTGCGAGATAACGGAGGCGTTTGGGTAAATAGCTCTTCGCTTCTATGCGGAGCGCGTCAGCTATCACTTTACGGGCTTCCTTGATCACGTGCGGATCGGACACGTCGTCGCCTGGCCCGAGGATGACGCTGATTTGCTGCTTGAACCTCTTCACGCTCGTTTTTGATGATCTGATGATTTTTAACCGGTGGCTCTTGCCTATCTGCTGGCCGTCTATGATTTCATAGGCCGGCTTATGCTGTTCCAGCATGGTGCGAAGTTGGTTGCGAGACGAATTGATCATTCGCTTCAGCATGAATACCGGTGCATACGAAGGCAGTGAAGCGCGCAGCGTACCGCTAGGGGCAACGCTGATGCGTACGGCGGAGCTACGCATGCTTCGGCGGACTGTGATCTCGCCGAATTCATCATCATGCACTGTCGACACAGTTATCCTACGATTATTTTGCCGGTTTGCTTCTGTGCCGGGCGCGAGACGACTGGTTTATGTGGTTCGCTTCGAAGGGTAACGATACGTTTCAATACCATGCGGAGTTGTGAGGCATACGTATGCCGGCCACTAATAACGACTTGTGGATCCGCGGCTGTCAGAGGAGCAAACGCTTTCGCGGCGTTCGTAAACTCGTCGTCGCTATAGTGAGCTTCTTTTGAGCTAACGGCGCGCTTTTTGGCAACCTGCGGGTCGGTCTGCACCCAGACGTACAAGACTTCGTAGCCCTTAGACTTTGCCAGTTTCGCAAGCACTACCCTGTCTTGGGCCGTATCGCCACGACCTTCGATCAATATGGTCTGCCGGGTGAGATATAACTGTCCGAGCAGTTCTGTCGCGATAATGTCACCCAGGTCGATACTGCCAACCAAACGATGATAATGATTGTAGTCAACGAACGGAGCACCGAAGGTGTCGCCGAATTGTTTCGCGAAAAAAGTTTTGCCTGCTCCGGGCAGTCCGATCACCACTAGCATGTGCGGCTTGTTTAGTTCGAGCGATTTCATCTAGTAGATAGTATAGCAAACAATATTATGCCCGCAAAAGCTCGCCATAAGCACAAACAGTTTGTATACTGATGGTATGATTGACCAAAACCGATTGCTACCGAAAAGCATTGGGTACAGCTTGACGGGGCTTTCTCTTTTTTTCGGCATTTCTGAAGCCTTACTTTTTCTGTTCAGTGGCGGATTGCCGCCGCACTTCAATCTCTACGCAACGATATTCGTCTTCTTCGCGTCATTCATACTCGTACCGCTCTTCACGCTAGGCGCGACAAAATATCAAGCGTTCAAGCTCCCCGCCATCGTATCGGCCAATTTGCTCTTTGGGGCATTGCTGCTATGGTTCAGCGAGATCTTGACGCCATTCGCATCCATATGGTCAATCGTCATCTTGTACTCCTCAACGTTTTACCGATGGAAGGGTTTCATCGCGAGTAGCGGACTGCTCGTCTTGATCGGCGTACTGTACTGCGTGTTGTTTTACGATGAACTGAAGCCGAACCCGATCGTATACATGATACTGTCGGCAATGGTAGTCCTGCTTATCATACTCACGTCGTATTTGTTCTTCAGGGTTATCGTCAACGCCCAAAAGAAAAACATCGAGCTCATGAAAGCTCAAAAATCGGAGCAGATGCAGGTCAACCGACAGACGACGCTACTGAACAGCATCACCGATGCCGTCTTGACGTTGAACAGATACGGCAGGGTGACGTCGCAAAACTCCGCGGCGCAGGCGTTCTTCGACACGAACCAGTCGCTGATCGGGCGCGATATAACGACGTTATTGAAACCACGCGATCAGAGTGATGAGCCGATCGATATGCATGACCTTATTCACACGGTCAAATCAAGTACGCTTCGAGACGACCTCTCTATAGGCAAAGAAGGAGAGCTGCGTCACCTTAGCCTGCAGATGTCCCGCATACGAAGTACGTTCGATGACAACGAAGAATACGGCGTGGTCATCATTATCCGAGATATCACGAAGCAAAAGACGCTCGAAGAGGAAAAAGACGAGTTCATCAGCGTTACCAGTCACGAGCTACGCACCCCTGTTGCTATCGCGGAGGGAAGCCTTAGCAACCTGCTTGTAATGTACGACAAAGATGCTGATAGAAACGTACTGCGATCTGCCGCAGAAACCGCATACGATCAAATAATCTATCTCGCGAAGATCATCAATGACCTGTCGACGCTTTCTCGCGCCGAACGAGGTGTCGGAGATGTCATCGAGGAGATAGATGTCAATGCGATGCTTCATGACCTATTCGGCCGCTACGAGCCGGAGGCGAAACAGAAATCCCTTAGGTTGGACCTTGATGTACAGTCGGCTCTGCCAGCTGTCGAAACGAGCAGGCTGTACCTAGAAGAGATACTTCAGAATTTCATCACAAACGCTATTAAATATACCAAAGAGGGTTCGGTCACGATCAGGTCGAAAGCACTGGATGATGGACGAGTACAGTTCTCCGTTGCCGACACCGGTATCGGTATCAGCAAAGCAGACCAGCAGCACGTGTTTGAAAAATTCTACCGCAGCGAGGATTATCGTACGCGTGAAACGAGCGGTACGGGGCTTGGCCTGTATGTCGTGCGGAAGCTGGCGGATAAATTAGGGACGAAGGTAACGGTCGATAGCCGGCTCAACCATGGATCGACTTTCAGTTTTGACATACCCCTAAAACTCGGTTCGTTCAGCGCCAAGCGCCCCTAGATATGGTACGCTAAACATAATCTGATTATCTCTGACCGAAAGGAAATTCAGATGGCTCATGACAACGCGGCCGAATACGAGGACGACTTGGCACGGCGCACCGCAGCTGAGTTGATGACGCAGGATCTCAGGCGTGGGTTCAGGAATAAGTTCGACGAGAGCCTGGTGAACGGAAGACAGTCCTGGCCGTCGAGGCGATCTTCGTTTTCCTCACGCTTGGCGGGTTCCGTATGTTTCGTCGGAGTCGCCGCAACAAATCATGAGGATGGCCCCTGAAAAGGGGCCATTTCTTATAGTGAAAAGGCTCGCGCCGCCTTGATAATTCAAGACGACGCGAGCCGGCGGGTGTGTTAGGTACTGGCACGCTTCTGGCCGAACGCATCCGCAAGCGGTTGCGTGTCGGGAATGTCCGCCATCCCTATATTGACAGCGGTCAGCCGTACGCCGTACTTCTCCAATTCCTTGTCGATGACAACGCGGTACGTATCAAACAGATGATTCGAGAATCCGATCGAGTTCTCGAGGATCACCTCAGGACTCGCCGACGTTATGGCGCCCTGTAGCGCCGTGATGCCGATGTCGGTCACCCGGCTCTCTGCATCCTCGTTGACATACCGCCATGCATGCACGTTCACCGGCATGACGGTAATTGACGCAGGGAATCTGACGCCTCCCGCACGCTCGTCTTTATAGCTCACGTAGAAACTCGAGTGAGTCGTCGTCTTGAGCCTGATCACCTTCTCGAGCGTCGATACTTGCTCGATACTGTGCGTGAACGGGACAATGACGTGCAGACCCGGCTTCAGTATGACCGGTGAGCCGTTGCCGTAGACTACTTTGCCGAACCGAAGTTTTATACCTTCGCGGTCCTGAGGGATAAAAACGACCGTTTTATAAAGCAAGTAGCCGACGACGATAACGCACGCCACCAGCTTGACGATCGAGCCCCAGGGTTCTGGAAGGCCGTTGATAAGACTGAACGCCTGCTGGAACATCTGATCCATTATCCACCCCCTTAAGGTGCGATCGCTGGCCCCGTTGCCAGTTGATGTCGTCAGTGTAGCAAGTTCGATTTTTTAATACAAATACGATGTGTTTAACAGGGATGGGTTTTTCTGTTACAATAACTCAGACCACTCACTATAGGGGTATAGTACAACGGTTAGTATAAAGGTCTCCAAAACCTTAGATTGTGGTTCGATTCCACATACCCCTGCCAAGCAGGAAAGATCTCATTTTCGAGGTCTTTTGTGCTTTTTAGACCTCTGTTAGATTGTTCATTATCGCCGGTTTGGTTAAGTATTTTCTGTGTTTCAATGATTTGCCTTGTTTCATCACTTTTTTTGGCGATTGATTCTGCCAAAAATGTTAATTTAACAGATACAGAATTGTTTGCATAGACAACGCTATCGAACAGTTTGGTCAAAATCGTGCGCTTTGCATCATTACCCATCTCAGAGTCTGTATATTGCGCCTTAGCGTGTTGCGTCAGCTCAATTATCTCGACTGCGTTGTCGTGTACCGTTTGTGTTGTTACATTAGCCAGCGAGAGCTGATCGCGAAGTTCAGCAAGCTGTTTCTGTATGTCGACTTTCTTGGTCTCATAACGTTCTTTAGTAATCTCTCCGGAGAGTTTATCGTCGTAGAGTGTTTCAGCCATATTCTCAAGCCTTACAATGCGCCGCTTGAGGTTTTGCTTTAGCTGTTCTGTCGATTCGTTGCCTGCTTGGTGTTCATGAGCAATGCGATCCACTACCCATCGAAATACTTCCTGTGACAGGCTGATAAGCCGTTCAAGTTGTTCGGTCAGTTGTTCGTGTACAATCTCCTCGCGCAGCATCTTATTCATCTTGCATTCAGGGAGGTTTCGCTGGCACGAGCCGTAGATGTTTCCTTTTTGAATCTGCCACGTAATCGTCTTATTGCAGTGTCCGCAGGTAAGGACATTACGAAGTGCGACGTCATGTTTACGTAGCTTTGACGGGCGCTTATTATGTAACTTATTCTGAACGGACTCATAGAGTTGCTTGGAAATGAGTGGTTGGTGTGAGCCTTGGTAGGTCTCGCCGTTGAATGAAATGATACCCATATAATAAGGATTGAGGAGTAACTTATGAGCAGCGCTCGGAGATAGGGGTCTACCTGTGTAGGTGGTGACGCCAGACTGTTCTAAAAATGCCCATATCGTTGTCGTGGACTCATTTGGCTCTAGATACAGTTCGAATGCCCTACGAATTGCACGACTCGTCCTAGGGTCTGGTACATGAATACGTTTGCCATTTAGTACTGCGGTTGTGTATCCCACTGGTGGTCGGGAGGGCATCCAACCCTGCGCGAGTTTCTCAGCCCATCCTTTCATTGCCTCCTCGCGGAGGTTGTCGGTGTACTTTTTGGCGACTGCAAGGTGGATGTTCCAAATAAACTTTACATCTGATTTCGAATCCTTCTGGAGGCGAAGACTCTCTTTGACGGCATGAAGCATCCTGTCTTTGTCACCTTGTAGCCAGTCATCAATAGCTACTGCGTCTCGGAGGTTACGTGTCAGGCGATCTGTCTTTTCGACAGCAAGATTATATATATTGTTCTTTGTGAGGTACGCAAGCAGCTCACTAAACACTTTGCGACTTTGCTGCTTTGAAGCTGTCTCCGCAATCTTATATACCTTCACTACGTGGAGATCATTATTTTCGCAGTAGCCCCGTAGGAGCTTTAGCTGCGAATCGAGCGAGTAGCCCTCATCCTCTTGGGACTTAGAGGAAACACGGGCGAGTATGACTGTGGTGTTCTTGGCCGTCATGAGTCTTCTCCCTTCTTCGTGACCACGATTTTTCGTCCGTTAGCGAGCGTCTCATAGAGAGTAATCAGTCCTTTGCCGACTTCCTCTGCCTCCTCAAACGTCACCTCGCGCTTTTGTTCGCGCTCGAGTATAGCGCGTAATTCCTCAATTTCTTGATTGTTGATGCTAAAAGATGACGTAAACAGTGATGCTAAATTATGAAACTTTTCGAAGCCGCTCATATATCCCTCCATGTGAACGAAAAAAGATGTCCGTAAGGTAGGGCATCTTCATAATTCGGCTAGTTGTTATTTATCCCAAGGCCGTCCCGGCTTTGGTCGTTCCTTGAGCTCGCGTTCGGCAAGCTCCTTGAGCTGTTTGTCTCCGGCCGAACCGAGCAGCTTGATAATCATTTCGCTCAGCGTTAACCCCTTTTTACTTGCAACAGTCTTCGCTCGATCGCGAAGGTCTTCAGTAATACGAATCTGCATTCTTGTTATCTTTCTTGGCATTAGCCCCATTTTAACATGTACTACTTATTATTCCTGCCATCATTCATTTTCTTGCAACCGTACCTTGAACTAACCGAATTGTGAAGATGCTTACCCCTAAGTAAATAGTACTCCTAATTAAAATAATTAGCAATCCTAATTACATATATTCTGTTGTATTTTTACCATTCATGCATAGTAGGTAGAGTTGCTACATATAACAGTATTCACGTCTTACTATTTACTCTCCCTTTATATATACTACGTATAGGAGAGAAGAGATCATGGAAAGTGGTGTCACAGAAAAAAAGCTCACAGCCCAACAGCAACGTGTCTTGATGTTGTTATTTAAATTCCGGTTTGTATCAGCAGGGTTATTAGCAGACGTTATGGGTATTAAAAAAGCCAGTACTTATGAAGTTCTTGAAGTACTCACTAATAGAGGGCTGCTAGCTAAGGTGTATGAACCAGCATTTCGTATCGATCGAAAACCAGCCTACTATTATCTGAACAAACACGGCGTCACGACCGTCCGCAAGGTGCTAGACGTGAAAGAATCAGTCGTGCATGCGCTATACAAGAACGACGAGATGACAGACGACTTTATAGATCACTGCATGAAAACACTGCAATGCTACGTGGCAATTCGACACTATTTACCACAAGACTCAGATATCTTCTCGAAAACGGAAATCAATCGGTTCCGGCAGTTCCCTAAGAACCGCCCCGATCTCTACATACGCACTCCAGATGGCAATGAAGCGATTGTTGTCCTTGTTGATGACAAACCACAATACATTGTCCGTAAACGTTTTGATGAAATCGTTACACATAGTGAAGAAGAGGGCTGGGATGGTGACTATCCATGCATCTGCTTTGTACTGCGTGATGACCGAGCGAAATACGAATTCCTCTATACTTCATACAAAAAGCTCGAAAGCATTGGTATGGATGAGGGTGAACTGCTGATACTCGCCTCAGCACTCACGGCTTTCGACAAACCAGGCGCACATATCTGGTCTTCCCCCTTTAGCCCGAAAAACTCTGTTTCTTTGTTTAACTAGTTAAACCCGGGACAAAGAATTGCCTATTAAACTATTTGAGACTTGTTCTGTATAGAAAATAGATTGGTAAAGCAACCAGAGGAACCATTAAAAATAATCCAGGGTAAAGTAGTGGTAGTAAAATGTGGTTGGACTCGTAACTACCAGCAAAGAGCGTGCTTGCAGCACCTATTGCGACCAGTACTATTGAAACAAGCATTACAATGTGGCAAATAGCAAATAACCAGTCAATTAGTAAGTTTGGTTTCTTCGTAGACTTTATATAAAACAGGTAGGTATATAGTATTGCCCTAACAATAAACACTCCCCCAAAAAGGATAAGTGGCACGAAAACAACTCTGGCAACATCAACGACCGCTGAGCTATATAGCCACATAAAGTAATTCAGACTGAGTATAAGGAATGTATGCGTAACTTCCCATGTAGCGTGTAAATACTCTCCTCCTTTATCCAAAGGCTTACCGATACGTCGAAATGCAATAAAAACTTCCACTAAAAACATTGGTATATAGACAATGAGTGGAACGAGTACAAACCAAATAGTTGACACTAAAGTATACCTTTAGCAGGCTTGACCTTGCCCTGCTTCTTAAAAAGTAACCATAAAGCTGTTGTGGTCGCCACAAAGAGCACTAGAAATAGAACTGGGAACATGTACCCCCAACTTCCGATCTGACCTGAAAAGGCTTCGCTCGTACGCATATAACCATTCACAACAAACGGTTGACGGCCAAACTCTGCAACCATCCACCCTAATTCAACAATGATGACGGTAAGCGGTCCTAGTGGTAATAGCGCAATCAGCATAGGTTTCTTATATCGCCATGCTCGATATTTTTCTTTGAGCTTTTTATAATGAAGAAAAGTGAATAACAGGGTTATGGCTGATACGATAGCAACAATCGTGAGCTTAGATTCAAAAAGCACATTCACAAACAGCATTGGCCATGTATCTTTTGGAAAATCCTGGAGACCCTTTACTTCTGTCGATGGACTATTGCCCGACAAAATACTGAGCATATTTGGTATCCGAATACCGCCCTCGACAGTACCATCCTCTCGCCACTCACCACCTATAACATACGGAGCATTAGTTTGAGTCTTTTCATTCAACTCAATCGCTGCTAACTTTCGTGGCTGCGATTCTGCTAAATACTGCGTTTGAAAGTGACCGATACCAGCAGTGAGGAAAATAAAGAAGACCGCCGTCGCCGATAATCGAAACATTATCTGTCTCACCGCAGTCTTGTCCTTACCTATAGGCTTGAATTTTAATGTATAAAAAGCATATATACCTAAGACACATAAAATTGTCGCTAAGTAATATCCTGCAACTGAGTGACTAATCATAAAAAATGCGGTTTTTGTAAACAATGCACCTAATGGGTTATCAGTTTGCACGACTCCATTAACAATGTTTAGTGTTCCGGGATTTTGCATCCATGCATTTCCAAGCGTAATTGCAAAAGCTGAACCAAAGGAACCAATAGCAACTGGCACCCCTATGAGCCAGTGTTTCCAGCCTTTGATTTTACCCCATGTTGTAACGTAGAAAGCTAAGAATACGGCTTCGAGCATAAAGGCATAGCCTTCCCAGCCAAAAGCAAGCCCCATAATCTTACCGCCAAACTCAATGAGGTTACCCCACATGAGTGACATCTGTATGGAGATAATAGTACCGGAAGCGACCCCAGCAACGACTAATATGATGGTGGCGTATGAGAGTCGTTTTGCGTGTTCGAGTATTAAAGGGTCTTTCCGGCGTAATCCAAGTTGCTCGAGCAGTAAAATAACCAACGGCAAACCTACCCCAAGCATTGCAAAGATAATATGAAAGCCTAAGCTGTCAGCCATTAATGCACGAGCAGCACTTGTACTTATTTCCATACTTCTTATGATAACAGAGAACTACTATTCGGGTTACGGCATGTTAACTTAACTCACAAGAGAGACAGATAGCATCCATTTACG
>CAZGAP010000002.1:36117-74850 GCA_964523935.1 uncultured Candidatus Saccharibacteria bacterium | reverse complement strand
ATCGTCAGCTTCGGTGTGATACCAGTAAACTCTCTCCATTCGGTGAGATCCATTATCACGGAATCTGCCTGGCTATTCGCTTTTTAGGCGCTATCAGCTTCAACTATCAATCGTACTAAGTAATGCATATCTAAACTTTTTTAGGATTAAACTTTGTCGGGCAGTTTCGAAGTCCTACCCAGGACTAAAAAACCGAGGAGCTAGTACTCCTCGGCTAACATCACCGTCAGAATCCGGCGACACGCTTTATCGAGCGGATCGCACCAGTACTTTAGTTCCTGGTCGTAGTAGTCGATTTTCCAGAAAATCTTTTGCCCTTCAAACCTTAGTGATCCGAAATCGTGTTCGCCGTGCGGATCATTGTCTTCTGTAAAGTGATTGAAGCTCTCGATTGCCCGAGACAAACCCACGAGATCCATAATCCCATCTCGTACGCCAGCCGTGTAAAACACGTCGAGGCACATGCCCCGAAATTTGTCGTTTAATTTTGCTATGTCGTAGATTTGAGTTTCCATGAAACCCTCCTTTGCTTTTCTGAGAGGGCTTTCTGCCTCTCTGTCGGGAGGCGACGGGCTGCAAACCAAATAGGTCAAGATGGAGCGCCCCCTGCCGTTTACCAGCGTTACGAACGATCTTGAGGTATTTGGTTCACCCGTATAATGAGAAGACAGAGGAAGAAACTATCTCCATGGATATGGTACGTCTTGAGGTGTTATTCGAAGCGATCCCCATCGATAGAATCGTGTCATCATAGCGCCGATAACGACCTCAAAGGACTGTTCGGCAAGTTGCCGATTCGTATCAGTGAATACAGCATACTCATCGTTATCCAGCACGTTCTTTGTATTTTGTATATGAACTCTGTTACGCATCTTGCGCATATGGTCGAGGTTGTCGTAGATATCGTTATTTGTGGCACCAAGGATATTATGCTTCTTGGCAGCCTGTATGTAGTGCTCTAGTTTGTCGCGCTTCTTCGTCTTGAAATCTAAAACCTGTCGCTCGGTGATGTTTTGAATTCTTTCGTGAACGAATTGACGCGTCCGGTTTGTGAAATCATCTAATATACACTCTGTGATAGCAGTCAAAAGCACGACGATGGGCTTATTGAGCTTTACCTTCGCATGTTGGCTGACTACGGCACTCCTTGCCTCGTAGAGCGCCCAGATAACATCGTAGTTGTAGACGATGTTATCGCCTTTCTTAAAGTTCCACATGAACGTACCTGTAACGGCCGTCGCGAATAAATCTTGTTGCTCCTGTGTCATGTGCTCATTATAGAACATTGGCTTGTCTCTGTGCGGGTTACTGACGTTCAGAGTTAACGCGTCTACTTGTACCAATGGAGATATCCAGTTAAAATAAACAAATAATGCCTCCGGAGCGAGATATCGATGATCAAATCAGAATGCACTTGGCGGTGCTGTCTTACACTATCGAAAACTCCAATCAGCGGAATCTTCAAGATATAAACATTTACTCAGAAGGGATTTGCGCTGGTCTTCTAAACATTCTATGGGATACGAACTTACTCGACCTCAACCGTGAGGTTATCTCTAATTTTCCAGCTATCGACTTGCTTGATGAAGGAAGCAGTCTGTTTATTCAAGTTACGTCAGACGACTCCCTTGATAAGATTCGAACGACGCTGACAAAGTCAAAAAAGGTATCAAAAGAGAAAAACATGGCAATCGCGCCAAAGGTTCTCCTATTAAGGTTTAATAAGCCAAAGAGAAAAAAGACGTTTCAAGTAGATGAGAGCGTCACCTTTTCGAATAGCGATGTTATCTGTCTTAACGACCTTGCGCATGCCATACAAAACGAGGGCATCGCTAAGAAGCGCAGTATCCTTGAATACATCAAAGAGCATATTCCTATCGATGGAACTGCTCCTACCTATTCCTTGGAGGTGTATATGCTGCGCAAATTCTTCGAGTCGTTATCATCTGCAAGTAGCGACATTGATGATCTGCAGCCCATCTCGGAGAGCGAGATCGAAAAGAAGCAGGCGCTATACGTTGAGTTCTGGCAACAAATTCAGAGCCGCTACAAGGCTGTTCTCGATCAGCAGCGCGAGCGTAGCTTCAGTGCTGCATTCGACCGCATAGGCCAGGCGGATCGGGTTCGACTCACGCAATATCTTGGCCTAGAGAGTATGAAAATTATCGATACACTTGATTCTGCCAACCCTAACACCGTCATCGAATTACTAAAGCAGGACATTATTGAAAAAATTAACCTCCCGCTGGTATCAGAGATTGATATCACTCATTTTCTATATTACGAGTTCCACCACTGTATTGTTTTGCCGATTTATGAAGAGTTAGTAGCATGAAAGTACAGCTATTCGACAAGGATGGCTCGATCGCTTCATCACCAGTCTACTTTGCCTATATAATTCTCAAGGTTTTTAAAAGCCGTCGAGTTGACACAATTAGTATTTATTCGCTTGGTAAAGCAGTCAAAGCGCACACCACCAATGTGAACCTCCAGCAGCTCTTTTATGGTTTAATGTTACTAAGGATGATGGGCATTATCGAAATAGACGACGAAATATATCTGAGGATTCGTAAAGATGCTTAGGCTGATTCGCCTGTACTCGGATGAGGACCACTTTGAGTCCATTGATTTCAAACCGGGTCTCAATATTATTAGAGGATCGAACTCGAAGAATGATGATGGTGAGGTGGAGTCACGACGGCAAAATGGTGTCGGTAAAAGCCTGAGTATTGATCTCGTCGACTTCTGTCTCTTAAAACGTGAGCAAAATTCACGTATATTCGCCATCAATGACAAGTACCTCCCTAATGATTCGTATGTCAATCTTCACTTCAAGGTTGAAAGTGGCGAATACATTATTTCACGGAACCGGCTTAACCAAGTTCTGCTTCGAAAAGTCGGTGAACTCTCGAAAGAGTACGGCGCCACCGATGCTAAGCGTCTGCTCGGTACGCTCATCGGTATCGGCGATGCTGAGATATCGCTCCGCGACTATATGAATTTCTTTATAAAGAATGAGGAGTATTCATACGCCGATTTTAACGAACTCTACAAGGGTTCGTATGCCGATCTCATGAAAATCCACTTCTACCTGTTTGACCTCTCGCTGACTGAGCTCACACGGATCCAGGTAGCTCTCGAGCAGTATGATGCCGCAGGCAAGGTCAAGACGCGGGTCAATGCATGGCTCAAAAAACACAACCTTGAGATTGAACAGTTGAAGGCGCGTCGTAATGATCTTGATGAGCGTATCAAAGGTCTCAAGGAGGAATTCGACTACTCAGGGATGGTTGGCGATTATTCAGAGCGCAGTACAGAGATTGCAAAGCTCGACAGTGAAATCGCACAGCTTGTAGAAAAACGAAGCCTTCTTCTTTCAGAACTTGAGGGTATCGACGGCTTCATCTCTGATTATGGCGATGACCTCTATATTGACGATAACGACGTAAAGCTTGTATTCGAGAAGTTCAAGAAAGGCCTTGGCAACTTCGTGCGCGAAGACCTTGGGGAGCTCTTGAAGTTCCGCGACCAGCTGAGCGGCTTCCGTAATGAACTCATGAGCGAAAAGAAGCAAGCCCTTCGAAAGGAGGTTGATGCTCTTAAATCAACCATCGACGAAAAGTCAGAGATTGTTAGCAAGTTTTATAAATCAACAAAACTCGAATCAAAATCAAATGTTGGCCGAGCCCTTGAGGTCTACCAGCAAGACATTCTCGACATGAAGGAATACGATACCTATCTTCAAGAGTACGAAGTTGCAGAAAGCGAGCATTCGAAGGCAACGATTGCCTATAATGATGCCATCGCGAAGCTTGCAGAGATAGTGGCGAAAGTAAAAGCCGAGCGTGAGTCATTCGAGCAAACATTTGTGAACATCCATAAAAACGTCGCAGGAAACAGCGCTGCGAGTTTTGATTTTCAGGTTGGCATCGACTCAAAGCCAAAGAGCAAGCGTGCGTTCTTTACCTTCAAAGTTGCTACCGAGACAAACGGCAATAAAGGAGCAAACCAGATGCGTGCAGCCATTTACGATGCAGCGCTTCACCAAAATGAGCATACGAAGGCCCGAACCATTGGTTTTGTAGTGCATGATAATCTCCTATTTGGAAATATGGATCAAGATAGCTCGATTCAGTTCCTGAATGAAATGAACAAGGTTAACCCAGAAACTTTTCAATACATAGCGACAGCAAACAGCGACCAGTTTGATTATAAGGAGCTTGAGGGTCGCTTCACCTTTGAGATAAGCTCACGAGTAGTCAAGGATTTAACGCGCAGTAAGCCGCTGTTCAAGAAGATTAATCCTGACTTCATCAAGTAGTGCCCTCGGTGTATGCTAGCTATTACCGAGAACAGTAACTTTTCCTCTCATCTCAGGATGCTTTGCGCAGTGGTATTCTATTACACCAGGTTCATCAAATGTAAAGCTGTATGATTCACCCTTCTTTTGCTCTGGGCCTGAGAACTTCTTCTCGCTTACGTTATCTGCGGTCGTCGCATCATGTTTTGCGCCGCTGTTTGTATGATCTTGCATGACATTATGTCCGATACTATCACGATTCGTCCAGGTGATGGTGGTGTTTTTTGCTATCTCGATATTCGGCAAATGATATGAATTGTTGATGATGTCCATGTCAATCTGAGACTTATCGCTCATATCCTCAACAGTTGACGATATTTCTTGTTTTCCGCTCATGTCATGATCACTCATATCTGTTGCAGCAGGCTTACTCGCGGCGGCAGGCATATATCGACCTTTAGCCGTATATGCTTGGAGGAATATATATGTTATCACGATGAGAAATGCGATAAGCAATATCACACCGGCACCCATAGCTATATATTGTTTTTTCATAATTATTTTCCTTCTTTCATTAAAGATTTATAAGACTGAGCCAATAGTCAGACCACCTGTAAAAAAGCAGCATGAAAATGACCACATATGTCATGGTTATCAGTTCGTATTTATGAGTAAGTAGTTTGTTTATCCTTGGCCCAAGGTTGATTGACTTATTCTCAACACAGTAAGCCGCGACGAGCCATAACAGTGCGAACGTCATCAACCAGACCAGCATGCAGTAGAGACACAACTTACCGATATCAAACACGCCCTGATAGAACAGCCATGCGCAGAACCCAGCGGCGAACGCTATACCGCCGAGCAATGTTCTCCACCAAGCTTTGTGTAACTTCGTCGCTCCAGCGGCAATCGTCATTGCCGCCGTAAAGACAGCAGTGAACCCGAAAATACCGATGAATGAATTAGCGAAGCCGAATGCACTTGCTTGAGGACTGGCAATAATCGGCGAGCATGCAACAACTGGACTGAGGCTACAGCTTGCAACGTGTGCCGGTTCAGACAGCAGTTCAATCTTTTCAATTGATAAAATGACAGCTGCACTAATACCAATTGCAGCCAATGCGGCCATCCATCGTGCGAGCCAGACATCCGATTTGGGTAGTGCAAGGCGTTGTATGAACAGGGTTGCAAGTATCAAGGCGGCACCGGCTGTATAAATATAGATGACGTTGCCTCGTAGTAAGAATACAGCCAAGATAAGGTACGTAATTGGCAGCAGCCAATTGAATTTTTGGATTTTAGAGATTCTGTTCACGCTAAAGTACTCCTGTAATATCAAGATAATAAACGGTAAAAAGGATAACGAAGAATGGTGCTGTGACGAGACCCGGAACATAGCGTCGTTCGACCATCCCCCATACGATGTGACCAATGCCGTTTATAAGCATGATAAGCGCGAAACTCGGCATCACTACGCTACTGAATGGCAAGCCTGGCCAAAGCGCATAGCTAATGATCAGTGTCGAAAAGACAAGCTCGAAAGTGACAAATACCCATCGCGACATCGTGAACACAAACCATTGTTTATGAAATCCTGTCCAAATCTCCTCCTGCGAATGGATGAGTTGCACGATGACGAACGCGAGGTAGTAATGATAGATATCCATAGCTTTTACCAATCAATCGTGAACTAAGTTATATTTTGATCGAAGCGCCGACAAATCCGACAGTCGATTGGTCGCTTCGTTTCGGATATTACTAGCTACCGTCTTTATTGCTGGATCACTCGTCCGTTTCTGTGCAATATCAGCAACGGACTGTATACCACTTGTCACTGTATGGAGAATCATGACGTACCGTGTGTCAAATGCCTCACCATCGAGCGTCGATAATTCTTCAATCTGCCGATTAACCAGATCTGCCGAGAGTGTATTTGAGTCTCTTCCATTAACCCCTCCTTCTTTGACCGTCACCGCCTTTACTTCTACTTTTGGATGAGTCTGATACAGGTAAAAGGCAATGCCACCAGTAAGTAAACCTCCAAATAGCGTGCCTATAACGAATAGCTTCATGACCGAACCTCTCGACACCTAATGTGATTCATGATTCTCTCTTTTGGTCGTATCTTCGAATTCAACTTCAATAGTCGCATGCGCAATGTCATGGACACGTTTCAGTCGTTCTTTGATGTTCTCAACTATCGTTCGGCTTTCCTTCGTATCGTCCATATTAACGATCACATGGCAGCTCAGCATGATGTAGCCTGAACGTATAGACCACATATGTAGATCATCGACACCTTCAACTCCTTTCACTCCTTCGATCGTTGCAGTAACATCTCCAACCTCGATACCGCTCGGCGAACCTTCCAGCAAAATGTGAACGGCTTCCTTTAGTATCTTCGCCGCGTTAAATGTGAGCAGCGCAGCAATCACAAGTGCGATAATACTATCAATACCGTACGCGCCTGTCAGCATAATGATGACACCGGCGGCAACCGCACCGAGCGAGGAGAGCGCGTCAAAGAGCATATCTATGAACGCGCTACGCATATTCAAGTCCTTCTTGTGTTTCGAAAGCATATAGGCAATCGAGCCGTTCACTGCGACACCAACTAATGCTACTGCCGCAACGATTCCACCTTCAACGGGATGTGGGTTCTGGAATCTCTGGAACGCTTCATAGGAAATGAACCCTGCGATTCCTAACATGATGAACGAATTGAGCAGGGCGGCAAGGATAGTCGCTCGTCCATAGCCAAATGTTTTCTGCGCATCGGCCTTGCGTTTTGCCAGCTTATTCGCCGTGAACGATACTGCAAGTGTCACTGTGTCGGTAAGGTTGTGTGTGGCATCTGCGATAAGCGCAAGACTACCGGTTAGTATCCCGAAGCCGAACTCGATTATCGTATAGATGCCGTTAAGCACAAGGCCAAACGTGATACTCTTTCCGCTGTCGCTTGTTTCATGACTATGTGACATTGTCTTGCTCTCTTTCTATCCCCATTCTACTCTTGTTTCTTGCCTGGCTCGCATCATTCAACAACTGTTATCTTACCGCGAACGTTCGGATGCAACGGACAATGGTAGTATATCTGCTCGATGTTATTAAACGTAAATTCATACGTCTTGTCCTTTGCAAGTGTCGGTCCGGATAGCACGTTTTCCTTTACATCTTTACTCGATACCGTATTGTGAGAATCATTATCTCCATTCTCTTTCATGATGGCATGATCTTCAGTACCGTTATTTGTCCATGTGACCTTCGTACCTTTTTTAATCTGGATATTGTTTGGCCGAAAGTCCCCACCGACAACTGACACGTTCACATCTTTCAATCTTGTTACATCCTGCACTTTCGCCTCGCTGAGGTTCGTTGGTCCGGAGTGGTTGGCACTCGTGCTTTCATGAGAAGAAGTCGATGATTCCTCCGGTTCACTGAGAAGCGCGACGAGCCCCAAGCCCCCACCGATACCGATCGCCGTGAGAGCGATGAGCCCAACGATGAGAAGTAGTGTCTTTCGCATAGCAACAACCCTTACTACTGGCCGCTGCTCGCGAGAGCATCATCAAGCAACTTCGACAGCTTTTCAAAGTCAGGTCCCGGCAGTTCTATTTTCTTGCCATTGATGGCGATTGTCGGCGTACCCGTACCACCGAGTGCTTTTACGTCCTGAAGGTCTTTCATTATGACCGCATTGACTTCATCACTTCCGAGGTCTTCACGGTATTTGTCCATGTTGAGCCCGACTTGTTGCGCATATTTTTCAAAATATTGAGCTTGAGGGTTATCCGTTCGCTCCCACTGCTTTTGCCCTTCAAATATGAGGTCGTGCATCTCCCAGAATTTACCTTGACGTGCTGCTGATTCTGCTGATGCGGCCGCTGTTTTTGCGAACTGATGGCCTGACGTTATCGGGAAGTTTCGTATCTGAAATTTTACCTTGTCCTTATACGCCTCTTTTAGCTGCTTCACATGCGGGTAGTAGGCATAGCATGCTTCACACTGAAAATCGACGAACTCCGTAAACGTTACTTTGCTTTCCATATTGCCGTAGAAGTTTTGAGAACCTTCGCTGACAATTTGATTTTTTGACGATTCGACCCGGCTAAAAATGACAAAGCCGAAGAATCCGATGAGAATCACACTTAATGCTATTAAAAATCGCTTATCCATAGTACCCCTTAGATTATTAGAACCATACGACGCTCATTCGAGCGGCGACATTCTAAAATCTCAATTGAGTAGAGAGGAGTCTTTTTCTTTGGTGATAAAAAATACTGAGAAGGACTGTTATTGGCGTAAGATAGAGGACGGTAAGATTAAACCGCTCTAGGCTAAAGCTATACGATGGCGGTGTCGGCTCTTTTTCATCGTCTTCATCGCTTTTAATATTCGTACTGCTTGGTAATTGCGAGCCATGCGAACTGCACATTGCGCTACAGTCTGTTTTCTCAACAACCCGAGAAGAGCTATGGGAAGCAACGCCTAAAAGTGCGCACGAGGCAATGATAATTGCCGATATGACCAATAGAGCGTCCCTCAACCACTTTCGCATGAATTTCATTATACAACACATGCCGTTTATGCTCGCATGATAAAATAAGACGTACATGCTTAAAGCATATAGAATATCCATCTATTTTATCCTTGCCGTTCTTACGATTGGCCTCGTTCATAGTGGCACGACGGCGGCAAGCAGCCTCAGCCATCTCGAAAACAAATCCTCTTCCATCCAGATTAACAACGCGTGTCAGCCAATATGTCATGGTTCACCAGTGGCAAGTAGAACGAAGCTTGTAGATATTAAAAAAGATGAACGTGAGCCAATTCCACCAGTATTTATCTCGGACAAATCAACCCCCGTTACTTCTTATGAAAATTTACTTTCTGACAGTCAAATCTGGAAGCGTGCAAGTTGGACGCCCCCAGACCGGCTTCTTCTATCTTCGGCATATACAACTAGCCTCTAGTCTCCACTTAGTGCTCAACTAAGTGTTAATAAGGAGATTCTATGAAACCAAATACATATTTAAAGCTCGTTCTCGGTATCGCAGTCGTTGGCTTTATCGTCTGGCTTATCATCAGCGAAATTCAATTCCAGCAAATGAAAAATGAAGTCCAGAAAACATCATGGCTTCGACGGATGTTTACGTAGTGGGGTGTGGGTAGTATGATTAAAAAATACATATTAACGGCACTAGCCATACTATTTGGAATTGCATCATTGACACAATTCTCAGCGCCAAAGGTAAAAGCCGATAAATACGACGCCCAGATTCAAGCGTTGCAACTAGAAATCGACCGTTACCAGGCTGAAGCAGGCAACCTGAAAGATCAGGCTAAATCACTTGAACGTGAAGTCGCTCAACTCGATTCAGAACGACAAATTATCGAGGGACAAATCAATCTTTCACAAGTGAAGCATGACAAGCTGCAATTTGAGATTGAAGCAACAAAGCAAAAGCTCACAGACACAAGGAATGCTCTAGGAAGCATCATTGCAGATATGTATATCGATGGCAATGTCACCTCAATCGAAATGCTCGCCAGCAGCAAGAATATCAGTGAATACGTTGATAAAAGCTCATATCAGTCTGCCATTTCTGACGAACTCCAAAAAGCAACTGAAACAATCAAGACCCTCAAAAGGAACCTCGAATCCCAACAGGAAGACGTAAAGCGTATAATCGCTGAGCAGCAACTTGCGAAAAATGAACTCGTCAAAAAAACGAACGAAAGACAGAGTCTTTTAGACCAAACAAAAGGTCAAGAAAGTGCCTATAACAATCTTGTTTCAGACCGAGAGAAGAAACAGGGGGAGATACATCGTCAGCAGCAGGCTGAGATAGAGGCAGCAATGCGTCGAGCTGGCGGAGGCATAGGGCCTATACTTATCGGCGATCCAAGCAAAGGTGGCTATCCATGGGAAGCTGGGTGTTACGTCGATGCAAATGCTTGGTCATATGGTGGTGTTAATGGAAATGGTACAGATCCACTAGGCTATGGCTGTCGGCAGTGTGTTAGCTATACTGCTTTTAAAGTTGGTCAGCGAACAGGTAACTATCCTCGCTATTGGGGTAATGCGAACATGTGGCCATCCAGTGCGCAGGCAGCAGGTTATCAAACAGGCAGTACTCCACGTGCGAATTCGGTCGGCGTGATCACAGCTGGTCAATATGGACACACCGTATGGGTAGATAGTGTCAATTCTGATGGCACGCTCACGATTAGCCAGTACAACTACTACAACGCGGGTGGCTCCGGCTGGGGCAACTATAGTAAAATGCGAGTACCGGCAAGCACGTACAACATCTTTATCTACTTTTAACGGACAAATACAATGATAGTTCAGCCTAAACATTTTCTTATCGCCCTTGGTCTAACAATAGTAACATTCGGTTCGTCCCATCTATTGGTCGCTTATTCTCAAATGCTCACGAACGACCCTAATGAGGGTAACTTGTTTAGAATTCTTAACTTCCATAAAGTAATTCCGGGAATCGATATCGGATGGACAAACTTCATTGTTTCGAATGTAATTGCTATTGGAATATACTTCTTGATTCTTACTATCATCATGAGGAAGGATAGAAAGAAGAATCAGACAGATAGAGCATGATGTGAGCCGAAAACATAAAAAACACGACGAAGTAAGCCCATTGAATCTTCCGTATACCAAATCCCTCAGCAAGGCCGTTACGCGCATCTATAATCACACTCATTGGTTTACAGACAGAGAAGCATGGACACTATTTAGGCTATTCGCCTTTATTGAGACTTTCGGCTGGACGCTTTTGATCAGTGCGATCATCTATAGAAGATTTGATCTACCTCTTGATACTATTTTTGTAAGTATCGCCGGGACTTTACACGGATTGTTTTTCACACTCTATATTCTCTTCGTATTATTAACAGCTCGAAGTATGATGTGGGGATTCTGGCGAGTATCAGGCGCATTGCTCGCTGCTATGCCGCCTTATACATCACTGCTATATGAAAAGATTATGGCGTATCATCGTAAGAAATATCCTGTGTACGTCGAACCGCCAAGCGATATCGATTAATGATTATCTTCATACAATAGTTCTGCCGAGCTGCAGTTTTCGCCCCTCCATGCTTCGATACCTTCCCTGACAGCTAGTCCAGCAATAATAAGCGCAGCAACTGGGTCTGCCCACCACCAACCAAAGAGCCCATTTGTCCAGTCCAATGAATTGTATCGTTTGCGCTACTAGATTTGTTGACTGTATCCGCCTCATCAGCTCGCAACTATCATTTTGCGATAGTATATTGAGACTACCTTCCCACAGGGCATCATCAATAATCGCTAACTTGCGGTGATGGCCAACTGTCATGAGTACATCAACACCCATAGATTGCAAAACGTCAACAGCGCGTACTGCCTGCTCACGTAGCACCGTGTCGTGTTCGTCGAATGGTTTTGTATTAACAATGATCCGTACGTTCTTTGAACGTAGCTTTCGCAAGATCGGTAATAGAATGTTAACCCGACGCAGAGTTAAAAAGGGGCTTTCTATAATAACGCGAGTTCGTGCACGACTCAAATCATGCGTAAATGCAGTATAGAAATCATCCTGATCATACAGAGTTGATGTAGTTAGCCCCGCGTCGGTAAAGGTGTTTGAACGAGAGAGTCTAAACATCATTTTTATCCTCCTCTGTAGAAAAACTAACTAAACCACAATAAGTTTGATAATCATCCTGGAGCCCCTGCCAAGCATAAGCGCTTTACGAAAGTAGAGCGTTTTTGCTTTGTCTATTGCTTTCTAATTAAACTTATGCTATAATTATGTTATTCGGATTGATCCGAAAGCTAGCAATCACGCTATTTCGAACCTAGGAGAAACTATGGCATCGCTGCAAGAAGTTGCTGAAGGTCTGCGCAAGGGCTTGGCCTTTGAGCACGTCATCGACGACGAAGGTCGCAAGGAGTACGTCATCCCACTGGGCGGACGTGAATTCCACCACATCGTCGCCGGAAACAGCGGCGGTGGGTATGGCGGTGCGGCCGACCTGACACTCACCGTGTTCGACAACGGACACTGGGATCAGGACGGATGGGCGCGCTGTCCTCGTCACGACACGCGCAAGAGCAGCTAACAATTAGCCGCCGAATTGGTCGTCGAAGCATTCAGCTTCGCACCGCTTCGGCGGCCTTTTCGTTTCAGATGCTAATCAACCTAGTTCTAACTTGTTCCACAGTGCTCTGCCAAGAAAAATAGATCAGTTTGACTGATCTATTTTTTATTTATGAGTTTTTCTGGTTGTTTGATTTCAATTTGCGTTTACGGGCTCGTTTGATGTCCGCGGCGTGGCGATTTCGTTTTTTTGCCATGTATCTCCATTCGTTAAAGTACTAGAATACTATATTGTCGAGCTTTTTACAATGGCCTTGTATCTAAAAATGAGGCAAGGACTACGACTTCTTTGAGTCGGACTGAAGGATGCGGATCGCGCGCTTGAAACGTTTGTCGGCCACAGGATCAGCGTAGCGGGCCATTGGCTCAAGTGCTAATATCTTGTCTGCTTTTTTGGCATCGGCATCGACTTTTTTGATGGCATTGACGAAGTATTGCTCCATCAGCCACTCGCGCCCAGGTGTTGTTTCACCGATAACGGTAATGCGCCACACTCCCTCGCCCCACTTTTCCGGCTTTGTCATCTTTAGCGGTCTGGCAAGCATCGTCGCACCCGTCGGTATGGCATTCGCGACCCGTTGTATGACCTTCTCGCCTGCTTCGACGTCATGCACGAATATGTCGACGGCGAGAGTGCGTACGCCTCGTGGCGTGACATGAACGGCTTGTATCTGCTGATTATGGATCCATATCACCTCTCCGCTTAGACTCCGGAGTTTCGTAGACCTCAAGGTCATACGTTCGACCACGCCCTGCATGTCGATGAACGGTTCTACCTTAATGAAGTCACCGATGGTAAACCATTTTTCAATGATCATCGTCGCTCCAGAAGTGATATCGCGTAGCAGAAGGCCCACGGTAGCACCGGCGAACACGATGAAAAATGCGCTCGCGCCGATGGCCGCAGCTCCTGAACCTCCTAGGTTAGCACTTCCTTCAGGAGTGAGAATGCGCCACGTAACATAAGCGACGACGGCGACGACGATTGCCCTGACGGACGCGACGGCGACGCTGAGATATGTTTCGACCTGACGGTACATGACCAAGCGGTCTTCTCGGGTTTCATTGTCAGTCCGTACGGAGACTTTCTGGGCGAGATAGATAATCCCTTTCGCCAAGAACCGGCTCAGCCAATATGCAAATATGATTGAAAAGATGAGTATGAGTACTGCTCTGTAGTCATTTGGCTGAGAAATGAACTTGTGTATCTCTGTCGTAGCGTTGTTTATTAGCGAATCCGTGGTCATCTTTACTATTATAGCATAAACAGCATAAATAAACAATATTTGGTTTCAAATAACATGAGCGAAATGGTTGCCAAAACACTAGCATATTACTATAATGATGCCAGAGAAACGCATAGTGAAAACAAAAGGAGATTTCGGGCGGTGGTCGTCGTCCGATAATTGAACAATGAACATATTGATGCTTGGGTGGGAACTGCCTCCGCATAACAGCGGTGGGCTAGGCGTCGCATGCTACCATTTGTCGAAAGCACTGGCACTCCAAGGTGCTACGATCGACTTCGTTCTTCCCTACACCGCCGAGCATCCTGGCGTTGATTTCATGCGCGTCCATAACGCGACTACACTCAGACCTGAAGAGCGGCTGCATATGGGCAGCTACGATAGCAAAGGTATTTTGGAAAAAACGGTATCAGAAGCAGAAGCCGGTGATTTAAGCACGATGCGTGCCGTCCAGAAACACTATACCGAGTTCGTCGAACAACTCGTCGAGACCGTCACGCCAGACGTCATCCATGCTCATGATTGGCTCACGATGGAAGCAGGCGTTCGCGCAAAAGAGCTGACCGGCGTACCACTTGTCGTGCATGTGCACGCGACGGAGTTTGACCGCTCAGGAGAACATTCGGGAAACCCGATTGTCCACGAGATCGAGCAACAGGCACTTCTGGTGGCAGACCGCATCGTGGCGGTTAGTAACATCACCAAAAACATCATCGTCGAGCGATACGGTATCCCTGCTGAACTCGTCGAGGTCGTTCACAACGCTTTGGATGTCAATAGCTTTGGCGCATACGACTACGACAGGCGTGACTACCGTTACATCGAAGCCTTGAAGCACGAAGGCCATACGGTCGTCGCGACCGTGACGCGCTTCACGGTTCAGAAGGGCTTGACGCACTTCATCCGGGCTGCCGCCAAAGCAAGCGAACGGTACGATCGTTTTGTCTTCTTGTTGGCTGGCGACGGCGAACAACGCGACGAGTTGATCGCACTCGCGGCTGAACTTGGCATAGCCGACAAGGTTTATTTCACCGGGTTCGTCCGCGGCAAGCAGTGGCGCGACGTCTATTCTGTCGCCGACGTGTTCGTCATGAGTTCGGTCAGCGAACCGTTCGGCCTGACGGCACTTGAAGCAGCTCACCATGAGAGCGCATTGCTGATCAGCAAGCAGTCCGGTGTCGGCGAAGTACTGAAACATGCCTTCAAATTTGATTATTGGGACACCGATGTACTGGCTGATCAGATGGTTTCGATCGCTCTCTCACCCAGCCTTGCAACGATGCTCAAGAGGAATGTGGGGGGCGAATACGCCAAACTGTCATGGGATGATGTCGCTGTGAAATGCGTGACGCTTTACGCTAATCTGCGAAAAGAGGCCGTCGCATGAGCCAAGCACTCGTCATCTATCTCCATGTTCATCAACCATACCGCATCAAACCTTATTCGGTCTTCTCTATCGGACACGACCACCAGTATTTCGATCAGCGCGATGACAGTGACATGAACAATGAAAAGATTTTTCACCGTATCGCTGAGAAATCTTACCGGCCGATGAACCTGCTACTCGGCAAGCTCCTCGTCCATAATCCTGACTTCAAAATATCTTTGAGCATCACCGGTGATTTCATCGATCAGGCAGAGCAATGGGCACCTGACGTGCTTGATGATTTTCGTCGACTTATTTCTACAGGAAGGGTTGAGTTGGTGGCAGAGACATACCATCACTCCCTGGCGTTCTTCTATAGTCGTAGCGAGTTCGAGGCGCAAGTAGCCATGCACCGTAACAAGGTACAGGAACTTTTCGGTGTCACACCGACCGCCTTTCGCAATACAGAACTCGCGTATGATGACGGTTTGGCCAAATGGGCCGATGAAGCCGGCTACAAAGCGATTCTGGCAGAGGGATGGGACCCTATTCTTGACTGGCGAAGCCCGAACTACGTCTACCGCCCTTCAGGCACTCAGAACATACGCCTGCTTATGAAAAACTACCGCTTGAGCGACGACTTGGCATTCCGCTTCAGCAACCAAGGGTGGTCAGAATGGCCACTATCAGCCGACAAATACCTTGATTGGACGAACGAATCTTTGGCCGACGGCAATGTTGTCAACCTTTTCATGGATTATGAGACGTTTGGTGAGCACCAATGGGCGGACACGGGTATATTTGAGTTTTTCGAGACGTTCGTAACAAAGTGGAGTCAACAGGAAGGTCATACGTTCCATACGGTGACGGAGGCAGCTGAACGCAACGAGGCTGCCGGTGATATCAGCATGCCGACCGTCGTGACATGGGCTGACAGCGAGCGGGATCTCTCTGCGTGGACGGGTAACCCCATGCAACAAGAAGCTGCCAAGTACCTGTACGAACTGGAAAACGACATCATCAGGAGCGGAGACGAAGCGCTTATCAGGGATTGGCGCTATCTGCAAAGTTCCGACTTGCTCTACTATTTGTCGACTAAGTGGCTCGACGATGGCGATGTTCATACGTACTTCAGCCCGTATGATTCGCCGTATGACGCATTCCTTTACTATATGAATGCGATTCGCGACCTCAGGTGGCGCGTCATGAAGCACCATCGACTTGGCGGTATCAATGGCTAGGCCTATCGTCCTCAGTAACGGAGAGCTGCATGTTGGCCTTAACAACTTCGGCCTCGTTCACGATTTCTACTACCCTTATGTTGGAACGCCTAACCACGCGGCCGGTAAATCAACGCGTCACAGGGTGGGTATATGGATCGACGGTAGGCTGAGCTGGCTCGACAATCCCGGCGAGTGGGAATTTACCTTCCGTTATCCGCACGGCGCCCTGATCGGTCATACATATGCACGGAACGAATCGATGCAGATCCTTCTTGAAATCGATGACTTCGTGGACTCCCAGATCAGCGCGTTCATGCGTAACATACACATCATCAACTTGGCGGACTATCCTCGGGATGTACGCCTGTTCATGCATCAAGCGTTCGCGATTGATGATTCACGTAGCAACACCGATACGGCACAGTACCTGCCTGACAGCAATGCGATCCTTCATTACCGCGGCAGACGAGCATTTATTATTTCAGGCACTCATAGGGATGCGCCTTTCGATCAGCACAGTGTCGGCCTGTTTGGCATCGAAGACCATGAAGGTACGTTCAGGGATGCGGACGACGGCGAGCTTTCCAACGGCAACGTCGAGCACGGCAGAGTCGATTCGATCATACGTTTCAGCGTGCATGTCGAGGCCAAGAGCTCTGAACGGGTACATTACTGGGTGACCGCGGGGTCGTCGATCAGGGATGCCCTCTTCATCGACAAGCAGATTCGTACCGATGGCCTATCCTCCCGGCTACATAAAACGGCGAAATGGTGGCAGGAGTGGCTTAAGCCAGCCATCGAAACCGGCGCGAAGCTCGACCCGATATATCTCGATTCGTTTCTTCGTAGCGTCATGATCATCAAGTCGCAAATAGACAAAAGAGGCGCAATTATAGCAAGCACCGATAGCTCGATGCTCAACTATTATCGTGACGCGTATGCGTATTGCTGGCCTCGTGATGGCGCCTTCGTCATGTGGCCGTTCATTCGCATGGGATTCGTTGATGAGCCGCTACGGTTCTTCGAATTCTGCAAACGGGGTATGCACCCTAACGGGTACCTGATGCACAAGTACAGGGCCGACGGTGGCCTGGGAGCAAGCTGGCACCCCTACATTCATGAAGGGTACGGTAGTGCCCCGCCGATCCAGGAAGACGAGACAGCGCTTGTCGTGTTCGTTTTCGCCGAACTCTACGCTGCTACGAAAGATGACCGCATCTTGAATGATTTTTACGATAGTATGATCAAACCGATGGCTAACTGGATGACTGATTACATCGACGAGACGACAGGTTTGCCGCGCCCAAGCTATGATCTATGGGAAGAGACATTCCTGACGACGACATTCACGACCTCCACCGTGTTTGCCGCGCTGCAAGCTGCAGCCGAGTTGGCTGACGTCAAGGACGACCGAGCAAGTGCCGTGAAGTGGCGATCGGCCGCAAATGATATCAGCGAAAACGCCCATAAGCATCTGTTCAATACAGAGCGGCAATCGTTCTACAAGGGTATTATCGTCAAAAATGGTTCGATCGAGTACAACCAAACGATTGACGCAAGCAGTATCTTTGGCGCTTTCATGTTCGGGTTGTTTACAGTTGGCTCTACGGAGTTAACGGCAGCCGTGGACACATTTACCAAGACGTTTCATACGGACGGTATCATTGCCTACCCTCGTTACGAAAACGATGCGTACCACAGAGTTGACCCGAACTCACAGGGTAACTGGTGGTTCATCACGACACTATGGATGGCTCAGTACTATATTGAGACTGAGCAGAATGACCTCGCACGGTCTATCTTGTCCTGGGTGCATAACATTAGCATGCAGACAAGCATCATGGCAGAGCAGATCAGTCCGGTCGACCATTCACTGATATCACCTTCCCCGTTGACGTGGAGTCATGCGGAATACGTGGCGACCCTCCTCGACACGATTAAAAAGGACTCATGATAACAGGTATAAAAGTCATAGAACTAAAAAAGCAGCCCGTAATGAGCTGCTTTTTTAGTTCTATGCCCAGCGGAGTACGCTGACAGGCACTAGTGTTAAGACTTGCGCGCCTTGACTTCGTTACGACCAAGACTTTTCTTTGTCTCAGTATAAGTGGCATGCTTTCGCGCGATTGGATCGTACTTCTTCAAGCTGATCTTTTCGGTAGTATTCTGCGTATTCTTGGTCGTGTAGTACGTACGGTGGCCGCTAAGGTCACTGACAAGTCCAACCAATTTTCGCTTCGTATTCTTTTTAGGCATCGCTTACTCTCTTACTTTTATAAAACAATCTTATATATCTTAGCATAAAAATCTACCTCTGGCTAGAGGTAATCGGTGGTTTGTCTGACAAGTTGATCAGTCATGGAGCCACGATCGGGATTTGAACCCGAGACCTCTTCCTTACCATGGAAGCGCTCTACCAGCTGAGCTATCGCGGCATGTGATCACTGTCCTGACAATGTACCTCGGTAAATTGTAGCAAAATTACGTCATTTCACCAAGGGCGCCGCCGTTTAGGCTGTTGCTAAGTACGAGTGAGCCAAGGAGGCTACGTCAGATGGACCCAAGTCAGCCTTGGTTACAACCTTATCTGCTCCGAGGTTCATCATTTCAGACAGGAGCGTATCGTCTGACGTATTGCTGCAGACGACTATTTTGGTGTTAGGATACCGTTCAAGATCGATCTTTTCCAAAAAGCCCTTGCCGTCAAGGATAGGCATAAAGATATCAAGGAGTATGAGATCAGGCGCGAAGCCGTCTAATACCTCGAGTCCATCCTTTCCATTGACCGCGGACCGGACGTCGTATCCTTCATGTTGCAAGATGACCGAATAGATATCCCTGAGGTCCTTTTCGTCTTCTACGATCAGTATGCTGCCATTTTTCATATTGGTAATCTTATAGTAAAAGTGGTTCCTTTGCCAACTTTCGAGACAACCGTGCATTCACCACCGTGCAGTTCGGCAATACGCTTCACCCAGTACAAGCCCAAACCGCTCCCGGTAACCGTACTCGACAACCTGTTGTTGATACGCGTGAATTTGCTGAATATTCTTTTTTGGTCCTTCTCGCTGATGCCAACACCCTCATCGCGCACCTCCAGGGTGACGAAACCTTGATCCGAGTCTACGGTAACCTGAATCGCTGCGCCTTCGTCTGAGTATTTCGATGCGTTTTCGATCAGGTTTTCTATACAGGTTCTCAGTTCGGGTGCGTTGCCGTTGATATGAGGTATGGATTCGTCATCGATAAGGAGCTCCAGCCTTTGTTTTTTCGCTTCGACCACGGGCATGTATCTGCCAGCCACCTCTCTCGTGAGCGCGATGAAATCGGTCGGTGTCAGTTGGAGTTCGTGACCTTTCGTATCTAGGTACGTCGTCTTCAGAAGATCTTCGATGATACTGATCTCCCTCTCATTGGCGGCGTCCGCGATGCTGATATACTTTGATTGCTGTTCGGTCAGGTCGCCAGCGTACCCGCTGAGAAGCACGCCTAGGTACTGCTTGACAGTACTCACTGGAGTCCTCAGTTGATGAGACGCGATAGCGATGAATTCATCTTTCAACTGATTTATTTCCTTGAGTTTTTCGTTTTCGGTCACATCCAAGATGATCGCTATGAACGTGTCGTCGCTTCCTTCGAGCATCGCCGCTCCTATCAGTCCACTGAAGCGACTTCCATCCTTGCGCACGTATTCTTTCCGTATCGGGTTAAGCTCACGCTTCTTTTTTATCGTATCGTATATCTTCTTGTTCGATACGACACCTCCAGCGAAGGAGACGTCTTTGGAAGTAACGCCTTTTTTCAGATCCTCTCTCGTGTAGCCGAACATTTTGAGACAAGTGTCGTTCGCCTGCAGGATACGGCCCGAAGTGTCCGCCATCGCGATCGCGACGACGGATGAGTTGAACAAAGTATTGTAGCGACGCTGGATTTCCTTGAGCTCGCTTTCCGTTTTTTTGCGGTCGGTTATATCAACCAATATACCGCTAAGAGCAATAGGCTTTTTCGCTTCGTCAAACTCCATTTCGCCCCTTGCTATCACCCAGTTCTCTTTGCCGGAAACAAGTACTGTTCTATACTCGTGCTCGAACGTCTTATTATGTCGAACCGACTCTTTGATCGCACGCATGACCGAATTGAAGTCTTGTTGGTGGATCGAACCGGTGAACGTTTCGAGAGGCAACCCGCTAAGCGCCTCATTCGCGGTAACGCCGAACAGCTTCGCTAGCGTAGCGTCTCCTTTGACGACATTGTGCGCTATATCCCATGACCACGTACCGACCAGGCCGATCCCAAGGGCCGATTTGAGCATCAACTTACTTCTTTTAAGCTCCCGTTTCGAAACTATTTCCGCCGTGATATCGACCGTTACTTGATAAATATATGAAACCTCTCCCTTGTCGTCGAAGAGCGGATAGTGTGTCACCCGCCACCATTTATCGACGAGTTGGCCACTTTCATCATGGAGATCGTAGCGTAGGTTCGGCATCGTGTCCGGCTTGCGGGTGCGCTTTACTTTTTTAAAGGACTCCTCAAGATCACTCACCCCTGTCTTCCTGTACTTTTCACTCGTATCTGGATATACAGCCAACAGGGGTTTCCCAAGCGTCTCGCTTCTTTTCTTGAAGGAAATGCTGGCATGCGCTTCATTGTGATCGACGATCGTCAAAGAATCATCAGCTTTTACGATAATGTATGGATTGGGCAGACTATGAAAAAAATCTTTGAAATCAACGGAGGAATCACTAAGCATCCTTTTAATAGTACCATTCTTAAGCGCAAGTAAAAAAGACCACGAAGTGGCCTTTTTTACTTGGTACAGAGGGCAGGATTCGAACCTGCGAAGGCGAATGCCAACAGATTTACAGTCTGTCGTGTTTGACCGCTTCACTACCTCTGCATATGTCCATACGCAAAGCAACGACTCGTCGTTACCTTACCATGGAGCCGCTTCTCGGACTCGAACCGAGGACCTACTGTTTACAAAACAGTTGCTCTAACCAACTGAGCTAAAGCGGCATGCGTGAATGTTAAAAAGTACAAATTCAAGTGTACCTCAGAGGTGGCAAATGTTCAAGACAAAGTTATAGGTTCGTAGTCGTTCTGCTATATTACTTTTCGCGGCTGTACGACACGCTTCGGCTGGCCTTGGGGGACGATCAGACGTGCGGCTTCTTCGCGCAGCTTCGTGGCCCTCTCTTGCTCTCCAACGCGGTCACAGGCATCCGCAAGGATGGTAAGTGTCTGTGGTATGCGATCGATAGCCGCCGCCTTTTCAAGCGATTCGATCATCTTTTTGTTGTGGCCGAGCTTTTCCTGGACTTTCGCGTAGGCGATATGCCGAGCCGAGAGATTATTCTCCATGGAAAGTGCCTGTTCGAATGCAAGTGCAGCTTTGTCGTAGTTTCCCGTTTCATAGTAAATAAGTCCGACGTTGTGCAGGCTTGATGCGCTTGGTTCAAGCGACTGGGCGATCTCGAAGCATTCGATCGCGTCCTTGAAAGCCTGCTGCTTGGCATATAGGATACCGAGACGGTTATAAGCGGTTGCATTGCGTTCGTCGACGCGAAGGATCGTCAGGAGCGCCTTTTCGGCTCGAAGGTATTTCTTTTCGCGCAGTGAATCTTGTGCGATACCCCATAGCCCATCGAGCTTCTCAGAAAGCTTAGCTGGCAAATCGAGATTGGAGTTTTCCAGTGACTTGCGGTAGAAAACCGCGAGGCCACCGAGAAATGCGACGATAACAAGTCCTAACATCTTTAATACAGTATAGCATAACGCTACAGTACGTCATTCGCGAGATGAAGGCGTACGTTACCGTTCGAAAGTATCCGCTCGCGAGTTTCAAGATGCCGTTCGATGCTTTTGACCAATTTGGGATCAGGCCTGCTCTGCACTATCACCTTGAGTTGGTGGTTCATATCATCAAGCAAAGTAATCGCATCTGGCCGGCTGTCCTTGTAGGCATGAACAACACGGAGCTTGTCGTAATGGCTACCACCTATCATCGCTTTCGCATCACCCATGATCTTGATTCTTGCCTCATATGCGGCATGATCGTTCGCGAGTGTCCGTATAAGCGCCGGTAGTCCTGCGCCAACGAACGCGAGACGCGTCCGCTTGGTCGCGTCCTCGATGTCCAGATTTTGTATGATGTGCGCCGTTTGCTCCGTAGTGACTGGCAGTAGCGAAAGCTTTTGGCTGCGCGATACGATCGTCGGAAGCAATTGGTCGGCATGGTGGGTCGCGATGATGAAGTACAGTCCATCACGCGGTTCTTCAAGTAGTTTCAAGAACGCGTTTTGCGCTGCGACAGTCATGGATCTTTCACCGGTGTCGAAAATGTAGACATGGGCGTCCGGCTGGCGGGTACGCGTCTGTCCATATAACTGACGGATGTCTTCTATGATGATATTTCCCTCGGCCATATCGACGACCATCTGACCGTTTTGGGACTTCTTTGGTTCGATGATGAGCTCGGGGGAGCCGACGCTTTTTGCAAGGTATTTTGCCGTTTCACGCACGCCAATACCGCTCGGTCCTTCTATGATGAGTGCTTGCGGCAACCGGCCCGTAAGGCTGTTTATGAGTTCTTCTGTGCGTGGATGCCAGACAAGCTTACCCGACACTACCGCCTCCAAGCAACGCGAATTCCTCGGGGACCGCAGCCTCAAAGATCTTACGTTGTCCCTCCGGAATGGTGATCTCCAAGCTCGCAGCATGCAGATACAAGCGATCGGCTGCTTTGCCGTATACACGATCGCCGTGGATCGGTGTGCCCAGGTAGGCCATATGGACTCGCAGCTGATGAGTTCGACCCGTATGCGGCTGTAGTCTCACGAGACTGTGCTTTCCGTCGCTCGCGATGACCTTATACGCCGTCTGAGCCGTTTTGCCACCGGTGTGCACCCTGAATGTGCTCGGAGCGGTCGGATGGCGTGCGATCGGGAGGTCGATCATGGCTTCCTCGGCCTTTGGCACACCATCGACGACGGCATAGTATGTCTTCTTGACCTTACGGTTTGAAAATTGCTTTTGCAGCATACTTGCCGTCGCATCGTTGCGTGCGCCCATCATGATGCCACTGGTGTCACGGTCGAGCCTGTGGATGATACCGGGTCTATTGGTGTCGGAGTGATACGTCGTGAGCGGGCGGAAGAACTCAGCGACCGTGAATTCGTCGTTTAGCGCACCCTTACTGTGGGACAGTACTCCGATGGGCTTATTGATGACGATCACATTGTCGTCCTCGTACACCACCGGTAGTGTGTTTGAGCTGAAATCAGGTGTCGCTGGAATGGAGTACGTGACGATATCGTCTTCGGATAACGATTTCTTGACGCTCGTCACTACCTCGTCGTTTACCTTTACATATCCGGCGGCGATATACTTCTGCCACACCGAGCGTGACGTCTCCGGCCAATACTGAGCCATGTACGCATCTAGTCTCATGGTTAGCCTCGTGGTCGCAATCCGACAGCCCGCTGGACGCGAAGTAGTGTCTCGTTCGCCTGTTCGTTCGCGCGTGTTTCTGAACGCGCGAATGCCGCCTTTATAGACTCGTCGCCAACGCTGCTCAGTTTTGATTGGAAATCCGTAAGGAAGGCTGCCACTTCGTCTGCAACGACCTTTTTGAAGTCGCCGTATCGTTCATTGCCTTTGAATTCGGCTTCGACCTCATCAACGGTTCGTCCGCGTAAAAGTGCGAGAATCTGCAGTAGATTACTGATGCCAGGCTGGCCGACGGGGTCGTAGTTCACGCTTGCTTTATCATCTGTGGTAGCCGACATGACTTTTTTGGCCGCCGCTACAGGATCGTCGGTCAGGAATAGTACTCCTTTACCGGTGTCGTCCGATTTGCTCATCTTCCTGCTTGGGTCCATCAAGTCTTTGATGCGTAGCCCTTGGCCTTTGTTGAAGAATTCATGTTGCTTATTAACTTCTTCAGGCATTACGAACAAGTCGCCAAAACGCTTGTTCATGCGTTCGGCGATATCGCGGGTGAATTCGAGGTGTTGTGTTTGGTCGTCGCCTACGGGAACGTACTTTGCGCCGTAAAGGAGTATATCTGCAGCCATGAGTACAGGGTAATTGAAGAGTCCTATACTGACCCTGTCCTCATTCGATGAAACGATAGTATCAAGAAAGAGCGCCTTTACTTCATGGTAGTTGGTTGAATCTAGATGCTTGATCTGCTCAACCAGCTCGTCTGTCTGGGTTAAAGAGGATTTCAGTTTCTGGCTTTTGTCTTTGAACTGAGTCATACGCTGCATTTCACCCATTCCAGTAAAGCAATCTAATATCCACGTCAGTTCGCTGTGAGCAGGTACGTAGCTTTGTCGGTACAGTAAGATGTCGTTGTTATCGAGTGGCAGCCCGGCGGCAGCGAAAAGTCGAGCGTTATTCATAATCTGGTCCTGAAGCTGATCATGATCGATTGGTGTCGTGAAGCTATGAAGGTCAGGGATGAACATGTTTATCTGGTAGTCGCCAGCACGCTCGCGGGCAGTTTCGATGATCGGCAACATGCCGCCGAAATAGTTGCCTATCGTCAGATCGTTGTTTGCGCGAAGGCCGGTCAGGATTACGGATTTTGTCATAGCTATCCCAATTATACCTTAGGTTATCCCTTATTGCTCCCCTCTTGTGTGCCGAGGTGATCCTGTATGACCTTAAGGACCGGTTTGACGTACCTACCCTTTATCTCGTGCCCTGCGACGATGGTCTTAAGGTGAATGTTCTTGTTCGTTTTGACGAGCTTCTTGAGATTTGACCCGACGACGAATGGATCAAGTGTTCCCCTGATAATCGTGGTTGGAACTGATATTTTTTCGGCGTCGCTCAATGACGTTTGATTGATGATCATCGATTCGAGGGCCGCCATGTAACTGTTGACGTTGTCCTTGGTGACATTAAAAGACTTGTTGACCAGTTTGTACTTCATTGCGATGGCCGAGATTTTCATGAATTCTTCAGGATGATTTTGAACTGATGCGAAGAGTCGCTTCAAGACCCTGTCGCTTTTGATTCGTTTAGCGCTTTTTATGTTCATAGCATCGTAGAGTGGAGGGCTGCAGAGGATCATTGAGCTCACGAGAAGCGGGTACCGTTTTGCGACTTCGATAGCGACGAGCGCTCCCATGGAATGCCCGACGATTATGACCGGACTCACGATGCGTAGCTTCAGGTATGTCGCAAGCACTGAGCGAGCCTGCGTCTTGGCGTTATATAGGGCCCATGAGGGCGCTGGAGAGTCGCCAAAGCCAAGCAGATCAATAGATACTACCTTTATATCTTTCGGTAGCCTATCTATGACATCTTGCCACGCGTCTCCGGTGTTTCCTATGCCATGAATGAACAGTATGGTCGCCCGGGCATTACGGGGTCGTCGTACGTACCGGACATGCAATGGGTATGGTATCCGCAGCCACCTGCGTACGATCGTTTCTATCATCTCTTCTATCTAAACAAAAACACCCCGGTGATACCAGGGCGTTTTTGAAGATCGGGCGTATTAACGCTTCGAGTACTGTTCGCGCTTGCGAGCAGAACGGAGACCGTATTTCTTGCGTTCTTTTTCGCGTGGGTCGCGTCGCAGGAATTCGGCTTTTTTCAGCGTGCCACGAAGACCGGCGGCGTCAACGGTAATCGCTTTCGCTATTGCCAATTTGATCGCGTCGACCTGACCCGCCTTGCCACCACCAGAAACCAGTACGGTGATATCGTACTCTTTCTGCTTGCCAACAAGAGCAAGTGGATCAGTGATTTCAGCGAGAAGCGTCTTGTTGCCATCGAGATACTCGGCGGCTGGCTTATCGTTGATCGTCAAGTTGCCTTTACCGGAGTAAAGTCGAGCTCGTGCCGTCGCACTCTTGCGGCGACCCAATCCGTAAAAATACTTCTTTTCAGCCATATTACTTTACCTCTACCTTCTCTGGCGTTTGAGCAGCATGATTGTGCTCAGGACCAGCGTAGATCTTTAAACGTTTCATGCGTTCAGGGGAGAGCTTGTTCTTAGGAAGCATACCCTTGACTGCGTTTTCGATGATTCGCTCTGGGAACTTCTCACGAACTTCCTTAAGCGTTGCATCTTTGATACCGCCCGGGAATCCGGAGTGGCGATAGTAGATCTTACCGGTTTCTTTGTCACCGGTGACGACCGTATCCTTGGCATTGATAACGACAACGTAGTCGCCGCCATCGATATGCGGAGTATAGCTTGGCTTGTACTTGCCGATGAGATACTTCGCGATTTCAGTCGAAACGCGTCCGAGTGGCGCACTAGCTGCATCAATCAGGATCCAGCGCCGTGTCACCTCAGTCGGTTTCTGCGAATATGTCTTGGTTGGTTTGATTGTGCTCATTATGCTTTCACCTCTTGATTCGCAGGTTTTGTAGCTGGTTTCAGCTCATCCACGAAGCCGATCTTCGCAAGTTGCGCGCCGTCTCCGATACGAAGACGCGTGCGAGTCACGCGGACGTGACCGCTATTGCGGCCTGTCAGCTGCGGCGCAATCTCGTCGACGAGTTTGAATGCCGCGCTTTGCGTAGACAGTGCTGCGATGACCTGGCGACGGTTCGCGAGGTCGCCCTTCTTGGCTTTAGTGATTACTTTTTCGATGTAGCGAGACAGCTCCTTGGCTTTTGGCAAGGTGGTTTCGATTTCACCATGCTCGACCAAGCTTGTCGCGAGCCCCTTCATGAGAGCTCGGCGCTGATCGCGTTCGCGGCCGAATTTACGACCTTTATATCCGTGACGATGCATCTTTAGAGCTCCAGTTCCGCCAATTTATCTTTGACTTCATCAAGCGCTTTGCTGCCGAAACCTTTCAATTCGCGGAGATCCTGCTCACTGAGCGTCACAAGATCATGAACGGTGCGAATATCGTTGTTTACGAGTGCGTTTGCGGTACGAGCGGTAAGGTTCAGTTCGTCAATTGGCGTGTTGAGTTCACTGGATTCCTCATCGTCGTTTTGGCCGAGAGCAGGAGCTGACTCAACGTTCGTGCTGCCTGCGAGGGCCGTGTATTGGTTAACCAAGATAGCAGATGCTTCTTCGAACGCTTCTTTCGGAGTGATCGAACCGTCAGTGTCAACGGTGAGTAGCAGTTTATCGAGGTTTGTTTCTTGGCCGACACGGGTATTGTCAACCTTGTATCGTACGCGAAGCACTGGGCTGAAAACTGCATCAAGTGCGATCATATCGCTATGAAGGCGGCTCGTGCTGCTTTCTTCGATCGTACGGTAGCCGCGGCCAGATTCGACAACGAGGTCGATAAGTACGGACTTCTTAGGGTCGTCAATCGTCGCGATGACTTGCTCTGGGTTGACGATTTCGACGTCTGCAGTAACCTTGATATCACCAGCGGTGATAACGCCAGCACCCTTTTTCTCAAGTCGAAGCTCAATCGGTTCATCGGTGTGCACCTTGAGTCGAACGTTCTTGAGGTTGAGCATGATGTCAACGACATCTTCTTTCACGCCAGATACGGTCGTGAACTCGTGAGTAGCGCCTTCGACGCGGAAAGCGACGATAGCGGCACCTTTGATACTCGATAGAAGGACGCGACGCAAGCTGTTGCCGAGTGTGTTGCCATAGCCAATGTGCAGCGGTTCAATGACGAATTCAGCACTTGTAGCACTATTCTCATTGACTGCTGCCAATAGGGGGTTGTGAATTGCTTTTGACATTGCGATTGCTCCTTATTTAGCGTGAGTAATACTCGACGATTAGTTGTTCGTTAATATCCGCTTCTGCTTCATCTCGTGTCGGCAGTCCGGTCACTTCAATCTTGAGCTTCTTCGCATCGCTTTTCAGCCAGCTAAGTGGAGTCTGGATTGAGTTATTGACAACGTCATCGATTTGGCTGAAATAGCCGGATTTCGTGCTTTTCTGTCGGACGGTGATCACGTCACCCGCTTTCACGCGGATAGATGGGATATCAACGCGGCGCCCATTGAGCTCAAAGTGCCCGTGACCGACGAGTTGTCGGGCGGCACGTCGGCTCGTTGCGAAGCCAGCGCGGTATACGGCGTTGTCCAGGCGGAGCTCAAGCAACTGCAAGAGGTTTTCACCTGAAAGACCTGGGCGTCGAGACGCCTCAGACATCAGCTTCGCGAACTGCCTCTCAAGAAGACCGTATGTACGACGTACTTTTTGCTTCTCGCGGAGCTGGGTCAGGTACAAGCTCGGTTTGCCTTGGCGTCCATGAGCGTGCTGGCCTGGAATACCGGATTTTTTAGCCATGATCTTATGTGCTTTAGGATGAAGCGCATAACCTTCGCGGCGTGATTGCTTAACGATTGGGGAAGTGTCTCGTGCCATATTACGCTCTCCTTGCTCCCTTTGGTCGTACGCCGCCGTGTGGCACGCCGGTAACGTCCTTAATACTGTCTACGGTGATGCCATATCCACCAACGGCACGAATAGCGGCGTCTCGTCCAAGGCCAACGCCTTTTACGAATACGTCGACGTTCTTCAGCCCGTATTGGCTGTTTGCGATCTCTGCCGCTTTTTCTGCCGCGACTTGTGAAGCGTACGCAGTACCCTTTTTGCTGCCGCGGAAACCGCAAGCACCAGCACTGCTGGCCGCGATAACGTTACCTTTTTTGTCTGTGAAGCTGACGATCGTATTGTTGAACGTCGCTTGGATGTGGAGCTGACCGGCCGGAACTGAACGTCGCTGCTTCTTACGAGCAGACGATTTCGCGGCTGGTGCTGATGTAGTAGCTTCTGCCATATCGTTCCTTCCTATGTCTTAGATGCTGCCTTAGGTTGAGCGCCACCAACGGCAACCGCGCGGCCCTTGCGGGTACGTGCGTTCGTACGGGTCCTTTGTCCGTTGACAGGAAGTCCCATCTTGTGACGAAGACCGCGATACGCGTTGATGTCTTTCAAACGTTTGATGTTATTGGTCACCAGGCGTTGGAGATCGCCTTCAACGGTATAATCACGATCGATTATCTCGCGAAGTCGGTTTTCTTCAGCCTCGGTGAGATCTTTCACCCGAGTGGTCGGCTCAATATTTGCCGCCGCAAGGATGTCTCGAGAGTGCTTTTTGCCGATGCCGTATACATACGTCAACGCAATGTGCACTTGCTTTTCTGCTGGGATTACTACCCCTGCAATTCGAGCCATGCTTAACCCTGCCTTTGCTTGTTCTTAGGTTTTTTCTTGTTGATCACTCGAAGGCGGCCCTTACGGCGAACCAGCTGATCATCCGGACTAATTTTCTTTACACTTGCACGAACTTTCATGAGCGCAACAAAAACTCCTAGTTAATTAATATTTATAAACGCCTAAGCTGCCCGTGAGGGTTGCTCGTCTTTCAAGCGGAAACTGATTCTGCCCTTTGTGAGATCATAAGGGGTTAGCTCAACTTCCACTTTGTCGCCTGGTACCAATCGGATGTAATGCTTGCGCATCTTACCCGAAATATGACACAGAACGCTATGACCATTCTCTAATTCGACACGAAACTGCGTGTTTGGCAGGGCCTCCACGACCTTACCGACCAGCTTGATGACTTCTTTTTGACTCGCCATAGTTAACAAAGATTCATTATACAGCAAAACATGAGGCGCGTAAAGCGTTTCTAGGAAAGAATTTCACGTTTTGACCGTGAGATTCAAATCGATAATCCTATTGTAGCAAAACCGTGTTGGCCGTCAAGATAGCTCTTTCGCTTCCCTTTTAGCGCCACGCGTCATAGCTTGTCACACCTCTAACGGAGCGGTGAATAGCGGAATATCTCTTCGGCATATTCTTCTTTGTATCCCGCGGATTTCAGTTCCTCGTCGGTCATCGAAGGGTCTTTAGGTACATATAATTTCGACTCATAAAATGTGATGCCGGCGTACGTATACGCACCTCCTGCGTTCTTCAGTATGCTCAGCTCCAATAATACTTTTGGGAGCGTCGCCCTGGCTATTGCGACGCGTGGCCCGTCCACTCGACTACGCCTTGTCGAACGGTCATAGAGGAAATCATGCAGATCATCCAAGCTTGCGGAGTGACGAGTACCTCTCCTCATTCCCCCCGGACGGAGCTCCGAATCGTGATGGATATCGAAATACTCAAGCAAGTTCCAATATACGAACTCTCGTGTCATAGGAGACTCCGGCACATTGCCATACTCTGCAGGGAACTTTTTTACCTGACTCATGGTCACTATTGTGCCAGAGAGCGCGGTACGTTCAAAGCAAGAGGATTATTCGGCGACGGCACGAATAATGATTCGTTGATCGAAAATCTTATCCCTAGGGATCCATTTACCCGCGCAGGTAATAAGACCGAGGCCTTCTTTTGAGGTGTCATATGGCGTCATTAACCGCTTCATGCCGGTCGTGTTCGCCGACTCTAGTGATTCCGTTTTGTTCTCGAGGACCGTATACGTAATTTTTTTGCCGTCTCCCCGCTCGATGGTTACCTTATCGCCCCTTTGCAGCTTGTCGAGGTTCGCGAAAACACCGTCGCGCGATATGCCGCCGTTGTGGCCATCTATGACGACGGCGCCGTATCCTTGGCCAGGTGTCGCGCTTTTACGGTACCATGCCGCGTCACTGATGTTCTTAGGCGTATCAAGTAGGTTGTTCTCGGTCAGGCCGACCGACTGCACCCTCGCGTTCACGACATTCAGGGAGGGGATGCTAATGTAGCGTGGATGCGAGGCGGGAACTTTGTGGTCCTGCACCATCTTAAGCGTCACAGGCGTCTCATCGATTGATGGATCGGCAAGAGCCGAAGCAGGGAGCGGAATGACGGGCGGTTCCTCACCCGTCACGAACCATTGGTACCCGAACCATGCGCATATGCCGACGAGCGTCGCGACTATCAAACCGAACAGCCAGGTGCTCGCATGAAAATCACGTTTTTGTTTGATGTATAACCCCGAACTCATTTTGTCATATTATAACATAAGCATATTCGGCATCAAACAGCTTCTATGTCGAGATCGATTCTCCGAGTAGAGAAATTTACTTGTAGTCGTCGTACGTGACCATCAGTGCACGCGAGTTGATCTGACGCAAGCTTTCAAGGGCGACCGAGACGACGATCAAGATACCGGTACCACCGATAGCAAGATTCTGAAGACCCGTAACCCCTGCCTGCGCAAATGCGTATTCGGCAACGAATGGCAATACGGCGATGACACCAAGCACTAATGAGCCGAAGAGGATAAGCCGGTTAACCGTGCGTGAGAGATATTTTTCAGTCTGAAGGCCTGGGCGTACTCCTTCGATGAATCCGCCTTGCTTCTGGAGGTTCTCAGCGATCTCATTGCTGTTAAATACGATACCGGTGTAGAAGTATGTAAATATGATAACGAGCGCGAAATAACTTGCCGGATACACTAACGCTGCGAGCGTATCACCCGTGAACGCACCCGGCTGAGGCGCCTGGAACCATGTAATGAGATTATTGGCTACTTCTAGGTACTGAGGATTGCCACCGGCCTTCAAGACCTGTCCCACGAACGCAGGGAGGCTGAGGAATGCGACAGCGAAGATGACAGGTATCACACCTGCTGCAATCAGCTTGATCGGCAGGATGCTTTTAACGCCGCCGTAGCTACTATTGCCCTGGACGCGCTTGGCATAGTTGATCGTAACAACACGCTGTGCTTCGTTGATTTTCACAAGCAGGTACAGAACCATCAGCGACGCTATCGCTATGACCACACTCACCCAGAAGGCGGTAGGGTTAACTGGGAGAGTGAACCATCCGAAAACGCTAAGAGCACCTTGTGACGTATCAACGAGCGAAGAGCCAAGAGTCGCAAGCGTGCTCGGCAGCTGACTGATGATACCGGCGAAAATAAGCATCGATATGCCGTTACCGACCCCTTGCTCCGTGATCAGCTCACCTAGCCACATCAGCAAGATTGCTCCCGCCGTCATTGCCAGCACCGCAACGGTCCATTCTATAGGTGTCGCGTTATCAAGCACGGATGTGTTACCAGCAAGAACAGTTTGTCGCAAGATATAAATGAATGCGATTGACTGCACGACCGCAAGCGGGACCGAGATAAGGCGGGTCCATTGATTGATTTTTCGACGCCCTGATTCACCGTCCTTATGAAGCTCTTCAAGCTTCGGTATCGCTTTGGTGAGGAGCTGCGTGATGATACTCGCCGTAATGAAGGGACTAAGGCCCACGAGCACGATCGAGAAGCTCGCAAGTGCTCCTCCGGACAGAAGATTCAAGAAACCGCCAAAGTCAGTCGAGCTGACCACGCTATCAATAACTTCTTTGAGTTTGGTCGGTTCCGCGAGAGGCACGGGGATATGCGCCAAGAGTCGGTACGCGACCACAAGACCCAATACGATACCGACACGCTTTTGCATGTCGCGGTTTTTGAAAGATTTTAGAATAGTTTTCCAGTTCATCAGAATTTCCTGTTTGTCAGCCTCACTTAATTCTTGTCTATTGTACTATATTCTTTACAAACAGTTAAGCCCGAGGTTGGCATAAAATGTCACGCGTATCCTACCAATGAAAAACCCCGGTGGTAGCGAATATATCGCTACCTTACCGGGGTGTGCCCTTTCGAGGCGGGTATGCTATATGCGGCGTTGCCGCGGAATTTTCCTGTGCCAGGAAAATTAGCATTTCTGTCGGTCTACCGATGCGAGCCATGGCACTGGCTCGTGATCGTCGGCAGTGAGAAGCCCGGAGGCTAAGAGCAGAGGCGTAAGTTGATCAAAGTCATCTCTTCGAATTAAAGTGTATGCCTGCGGGCATACAAAGTCTTACGCGTGCGCTGAACGATCCCACTTATCATGAACAGCTTGCTATCCGCAACGAAGAGGTAGCTATTCACCATACTTATACTATACATAATTTCTACATTTTTGTCAACAAATAAAAATAAGCCCCTTGAGGCTTATTTTTATTTGTTAGAGTACTACTTATCGGCTTTTTCTGCTTCTTTCGTACTCTTCTTGATAGGTGTCGCGATTTTTTCAAACGTACCGCCAGCTTTGGTGATGGCTTCTTGTACTGATTTGCTCGCACCTTGCACCTTCAGGTTTACCTTAGCGGTGAGTTCACCGCGGGCGATAACCTTGACCGTATGGAACGGTGTCGCGATATAACCGTTCTCGAAAAGAGTGAAGTTATCTGCGGTCTTACCACCAAAGTCGTTCAGGTGATCAAGATAAACGACCTGCGCAGGCGTACGGAGGCTTTTGAAGCCGCGATGCTTTGGCACTGCAGTAACAAGTGATCGCTGGCCACCCATGAACATGGCGCCGAGTTTTTTACCGGTACGTGAACCTTGTCCTTTCGTACCTCGTCCCGCCGTTTTACCGCCACCTGCGGCGATACCACGACCGACACGCTTCCTGTCTTTGTTCGCGTTAACTTGGAGTTCATTGTATTTCATTACTTGTCCTCCTTAGTGTCAGCTTTTTTCGCTGATTTTGGAGCGTTGAGCCATTGGTCACGTGGAACAAGGCTCTGCAAGGCTTCGATCGTTGCGTAAGCGATGTTGACCTTGTTCGTAGAGCCGAGGCTCTTTGAAAGCATATTTCGGATACCCGTCACGCCGATTACTTGGCGCACAACGCCACCGGCAATGATACCGGTACCTGGCGCAGCTGGCTTGATGAGTACCTGTGCACCTGAAATTTTCGTTTCAACATCGTGTGGAATCGTTTCGTTGACGATTGGTACGGTGATGAGATGCTTCTTCGCTACGTCAGTCGCTTTCGCGACGGCCGTCTGTACATCTTGTCCCTTAGAGACACCCACACCAACCTTGCCTTTTTTGTTACCGACGACGACGAGGGCCTTGAATCGGAAGCGACGTCCACCCTTCACGACACGCGCGACGCGGTCGATATTGATGACGATTTCTTCAAATTCCTTAGGCTCCTGAGGTGCCATGTTCCGACGGTCATCGCGTCGGCCGCCACGCTGACCTGAGCGTGGGGTAGTTTGTGCTGTACGTTGATCAGCCATACTAAATCTCCAATCCTTCGTTTCGGGCAGCGTCCGCAAGTGCGCTAAGGCGTCCTGCGTACTGTCGGCCATTACGGTCGAACACTGCTTTTGAAATCTTTGCTTTCTTTGCTTTCTTTGCGATATCGGTGCCGATGAATGCAGCCTGATCTTTCAGGGAGCCTTCTTGTTTGGTGCCGACAGTCGTACTCGCTGCAAGCGTACGTGCGGCGACGTCGTCGATGAGCTGCGCAGACACGTGCTTGTTGCTGATGGTGACAGTGAGTCGTGGACGCTCAGCGGTACCGCTCACGCGAGCCCTGACGCGGTTTTTGCGCAGGCTTTTGTTCAGTAATTTTTTTGCAAGATCACTCATGATTACTTACCTGTCTTTCCTGCCTTACGCAAAATTTGCTCGTCAGCATACTTAATACCCTTGCCCTTGTATGGTTCAGGTTTTTTCAATGCTCGGATTTCGGCTGCGACCTGTCCGACCTGCTGCTTGTCTATGCCAGACACGATGATAGTCATCTTGTCGTTGGTGACACTGATACCTGCAGGTGCCGTGTATTTCACGGGGTGGCTGAAACCAAGGCTCATGTCGAGCACATTGTTGCTTGTGGCAACACGGAAGCCGACGCCGTTGACCTCAAGTTTCTTTTCGAAGCCTTTGGTCACGCCTTCGACTGCGTTATTGAGCAGTGCACGCTGCAGTCCGTGCTGCGCTTTCGCGATCCGTTCATCGTCGTTACGGGTAACGACAGCTTGTCCCTCATTAATCGCAACGGTCACGTCGCTCAGATGCGGAACAGTCAGGGTTCCCTTGGAACCGACGACAGTAATAACATCTGAATCGACCGTGATTGTCACGCCTGATGGAATTTGAATTGGTAGTTTTCCGATTCGACTCATCTTATTTCTCCTAAATTTATTAGTAAACCTTCAAAAGGAGTTCACCGCCGAGGCGTTGCTTGGCTGCCTCTTGGCCAGTGATCACACCTTTAGAGGTGCTGACCAGTACCAGGCCACGGCCTGATTTGACCTTTGGAATCTCATCGGCCTTGACGTACATACGTCGTCCAGGCTTTGAGAGACGGGTAACTTCATTGATGGTGCTGTTTTCGCCTGGCTTGTTGATCGTGATGACCAATGTGTCGCGAGGCTTGCCTGGTTCGATTTTCACGTCAGCCAGGTATTTGTTCGCTTTGAGTTGCTCTGCGACGACCTTCTTGAGCTTGCTGGTCGGTACGCGCACCTCGTTTTTTCCGACGAGCGCAGCGTTACGGATGCGGGTCAGAAGGTCTGCGATTGGGTCTGTAGATTGTAGTGACATATATCGTTTCTCCTTTCCTTCTACCAGCTACTCTTTGTTATACCAGGGATTTCTCCCTTTGATGCTTTTTCGCGGAAGTTGATACGGCTCATGCCGAATCGGCGCATATACCCACGAGGGCGTCCGCTGAGCATGTCGCGGTTCTTCCAGCGGGTTGGCGATGAGTTGCGCGGAAGCGTCTGCAGTCCGTCAAGGTCACCGAGTTCTTTGAGTTCAGCGCGTTTCGCTGCGAATTTCGCGATCATTTTCTTTCGCTTTTCGTCACGTGCGATCATTGATTTCTTAGCCATTAGCGTCGACCTCCTTCTTTCTCAAATGGTAGACCAAATTTCTCCAGCAACGCACGGCTGTGCGCGGCATCATGGTTATCGATCGTAAACGTGATCTGCAAACCATGAATCGTCTGCGTCTCTTCGAAAGTCAGTTCGGTGAAAATCGACTGGTCCGTCAGACCGAGGTTGTAGTTGCCACCTTTATCGAACTTGGTGCCAACACCGTGGAAGTCACGGACGCGTGGCAAGGCGACATTGACCAAACGGTCGAGGAATTCATACATGCGGGCACCACGGAGCGTCACACTGACGCCAACTGGCGCACCCATGCCTGCTCGGATCTTGAAGCTAGCGATCGATTTCTTCGCAAGTCGCTCAACAGGTGCTTGACCCGTGATTTTCGTAATCGTGTTCTTGACGGCTTCGATGTGAGCTTTGCTGTCTTTGTTCTTTCCGGTTCCTACGCTGACCGTGATCTTTTCTAGCTTTGGTACTTGGTTGACGTTCGCTAGGTTGAGTTCGGCCTGGAGTTCCTTGACGTACTGTGATTGGTACAAGGCTTTCAAGCGAGGAGCGGGAGTAGTAGCTGTTGCCATTACTTGATCTCCTTATTTTTTGCCTGAGTGGCAATTCGTGATTTGTTACCTTCGGTGGTTTTGTAACCGATACGGCTGGTCTTGCCTGTCTTCTCATCGATGACAAGCGCGACTTTGCTCAGTGGCACTGGTACGTGGATGTCCTTGTGGCCACCTGTCGGATTCATTTGCGATGGCTTCAGCTTACGGTGCTTAACGCCAAGGCCTTCAACCAGAACGCCGTTTTTCTTAGGTAGTACCGCGACAACCTTGCCGGTCGTGCCTTTTTTGGTACCTGAGATGAGTTTGACGATATCGTCCTTCTTAATACGTTGTGCCATATTAGAGTACCTCCGGCGCAAGGCTGATAATCTTCGCGTATCCGTAATCACGGAGTTCGCGTGGGACGGGACCGAACACACGCGTCGCTTTCGGAGTTTTATCGTCGTTGATGATAACGCATGCGTTGTCATCGAAAACGATCGTACTGCCGTCTTTACGTTTGATCTGGTTGCGCGTACGGACGACGACCGCTTTTTGGACGGTCTTCTTTTTGACGTTGCCCGTTGGGTTCGCGTCTTTGATCGTCACGACGACGACGTCACCAACGTTCGCGTAACGGCGGCGGGTTCCGCCGAGCACACGGATGATCAGCGCTTCTTTCGCGCCGCTGTTATCAGTTACTTTCATACGAGATTCTTGCTGTAACATGTTACACCTCGTCTTCTTTCAGCTCGACGCTGCCTTGCGATCGTTCTTCGATCATCTTCAACGTGAAGCTTTTCGTCTTTGATACGGGGCGCGTCTCAACGATGTGGACTTTGTCACCAACGTGCGCCTCGTTCTTTTCGTCGTGTGCGGTATATTTACGGCTGACAGTATACTGCTTGCCATAAATAGGGTGTGTCTGACGGGTAGTGACCGTAACGGTGATGGTTTTGTCACGAACGTCAGACGTTACGATACCAACAAGTGTTTTGGCCATTATTTCGTCTCCTTTAATTCTTCAGCGCGGATCGCGGTCTTAAGGCGAGCGATGTCTTTGCGTGTGTGAGTAAGAACCCGAGGGTTCACAAGCTCACCGCTGCGGTGACCGCGTTTCGCTTCAATCATATCCGCTTTTTTTGCTGCCAATTCGTTCTTCAGATCTTCAACTGTTTTGACGACAGGGGCTTCTTTAGACTTTGCAGCTTTTGCTGGTGCGGTTGTTTTCGCAGTTGCCATATTACGCCTCCTCTCTCTTGATGAATTTCGTTTTTACTGGCAGTTTGTGCGCGGCAAGTCGCATCGCTTCGCGTGCGACCTCTTCGTTCACGCCCTTCATCTCAAACAAGACTGTGCCTGATTTGACCTTGGCAACGAAGAACTCCGGGTTACCTTTACCGCTACCCATTTTCACGTCCTGCGGTTTGCGTGTGCGAGGAGTATGCGGGAAGATACGGATCCAGATCTTACCACCACGCTTGATATAACGGGTCATCGCCTGTCGGGCGGACTCGATCTGGCGTGACGTGATGTCGTTGTTTGACTGTGACTGCAGACCATAGTCGCCAAAAGCGACGTAATGGCCGCGGGTCGCGATGCCGTCGTTTTTACCTTTGCGAACTTTTCGATACTTGGTTTTCTTAGGTAACAACATATCGATTAGCTCCTTTCACCCTTATAGATCCATACTTTGACGCCGATGATTCCGACACCAGGAGCATTTGCTCGAGCTGAATGGAAATCGATATCGGCGCGAAGCGTATGCAAAGGTACTGATCCTTCGATCACCTTTTCGCGACGTGCCATCTCGGCATTGTTAAGACGACCGGCGACCTGGATACGAATACCCTTGGCGCCTGCGTTCATTGTATTTTGTGCCGACATCTTGATAGCTCGGCGGAAATTGATTCGTCGCTCAAGTTGTCGCGCGATATTCTCAGCGACAAGCTTCGCGTCGAGCTCCGGTCGCTTCACTTCTTCTATATTGATACGGACAGGCAAACTTGCGAGTTTTTCGATCTGGGTTTTCAGTTCGGCGACACCAGCACCACCGCGGCCAATCACGACACCGGCTTTCGCGGTATGGATTGTAACGGTGATCAGGTTAGCGGAACGTTCGATTTCGATACGGCTGATGGTTGGACGTGACGCGAACTTCTTTTCAATCAGTTCACGGATTTGTATGTCCTCGTTCAGCCACTTGGCGAAATCTCTTTTACCGGCAAACCAACGAGAACTCCAGTTCTTGTGGACCTGCAGGCGGAAGCTGATCGGGTTGACTTTCTGTCCCATTACTTCGTCTCCTCATTCTTCTCAGCGGCCGCTA
>CAZGAP010000002.1:26487-36107 GCA_964523935.1 uncultured Candidatus Saccharibacteria bacterium | reverse complement strand
TTTCTTAGGAGCTGCTGGTTTCTTCTTAGCTTTTTCAACGCCAGACACTTCGACCAAAATGTGACTGGTTTTCTTCTCAAACGGCAATGCGCGTCCACGGCTCGCTGGTTTGTAGCGGCGAAGGCGAGGACCAGTAGTAACGCTGAGCGTGGTTATCTGCAGTGACTTCGCATCAAGGCCATGATTGTTCGTAGCGTTGGCACGTGCACTTTCGATGACTTTCTTGACAGGCAGAGCGGCGCGCTTTGGAACGTGTTCCAAGATAACGAGAGCGTCTGCGACGGTTCGGTTGCGTACGAGCGCAGCAACGAGGCTGACTTTGCGAGGAGTCTGATCGACGCCCTTCGCATATGCCCGGACAGTGAATACTTCTTCAGCCATTACTTCGTCTTCCCTCCGTGCTTGCGGAACTTGCGTGTCGGGCTGAACTCACCGAGTTTGTGACCGACCATGTTCTCGCTGACAAGAACCGGTACGTGTACGCGTCCGTTATGGACGGCGATCGTACGACCAACCATTTCCGGAGTGATCGTGCTGGCGCGTGCCCATGTCTTGATGATTGAACGGTCCTCGATACCAAGAGCAGCTACTTTCTTAGCAAGCTTGGCATCTACGAATGGACCTTTTTTGAGTGATCGACTCATGATTTACCTCTTCCTCTTAGCGTCGTGACGCGATTTAACGATCAGTCCGGCAACGTCTTTACGACGGCGAGTACGGTAACCAAGTGTCAACTGACCCCATGGCGTACGTGGCGGCTTACCGCTACCGTGACGACCACCGTCACCACCACCATGCGGGTGATCTGCGGCGTTCATGACGACACCACGGACGGATGGGCGGATACCCTTGCGTCGGTTGCGTCCCGCTGAACCGATCTTGATATTTTGGTGCTGCACGTTACCGACGACACCGAGTGCAGCGGTCGCTTCCAGACGGAAACGTCGGACTTCACCGGAACGAACCATCTGCGCGCCCTTACCTGGCGTGATTTCGATCGCATAGATCTGTGAACCGACAGGAATCTGTGACAGCGGCATACGGTTGGACGTTTCGATAGGAGCCTGGGCACCGCTTTCGATGACCTTGCCCTTGGTCATGCTGGTGTCGGCCAAGATGTAGTGGTAGAGACCATGCTGGTCTTTGACGCGTGCGATACGAGCGCTACGGTTCGGGTCGTACTCGATTTCCTCGACGGTGACCTTCAGGCCGGCTGCGAGGTTGTGATTGAGTAGACGATAGTGCCGCTTTACGCCGCCACCACGGTGACGCACGGTGATGCGACCGGTGTTATTACGTCCGGCATTCTGCTTCTTGCTTTTGATCAGGCTCTTCAGCGGCTTACGGGTCGTAATGTCGCTGAGGTCTTGCGAGGTCATGCCTCGGCGGCCTGGAGTCGTTGGATTGTAGGCTTTGATTGGCATTACTTCTTCTCCTCCTTGGCTGCTTCAGGCTCTGCGAAGACTTGGATGCTGCTACCTGCCGCCAAAGTGACGTAGGCTTTTTTGCTGTCTTTGCGAGTCGTCGTGCCAGGATAACGGTTTTTGCCTCGGCTGAACCGAACGGCTTTGCCTGACTGAACTACCGATGTCACATTGACGACTTTGACATCGTATTGAGCTTCGACACTCTCAGCGATATCGCGTTTCGTTGCCGTGACAGGTACGTTGAAGACATACACGTTCTTTTGGCTCTGCGCATAGGCTTTCTCTGTTGCGCGTGGATATACGAATACTTGTGCCATATTACGCTCCCTCCGCTAGCAGCCAGTTTTTGATGACCGGCACTGATTTTTCAGACAGAACGATGTGATCTACGTTCAGGATGTGATACACGCTGAGGTATTTCGCACCGATGAGCAGTACGTTCTGCAGGTTGGCAGTCGCTCGGATGATTTCCGGCGTCTTTTCATCGACGACGACAAGTACCTTGCGGTCCAGTTTGTTGTCGGCGAGGAATTTCGCGATTTCAGCGGTTCTTCCAGTGGTTTTGATATCTTTTACAATCACCTTCTTCGCGTCGTTCGCAAGTGAGAGCGCCTGTCGGATTGCGACACGCTTGCTCTTGGTGCTGATACGAATAGTGTAGTTCTCGTTTCCGCGAGGACCGAACACGACACCACCGCCACGCCAGATAGGGTTACGGGATGAACCGAATCGCGCACGACCGGTACCCTTTTGCTTCCATGGTTTCTTACCACCACCGCGGACTTCACCGCGCTGCAAAGTGGTAGCGCTCGCCTGGCGATTGTTTGCCAGGTACGCGTCGTATGCGAGCTTAAGTAGCTCGTGGTTTTCAACGGTGACGTTGAAAACTTCTTTTGGCAGGGTGACAGCTTTCGCAGCTGGTTTTGCGGTCTCAGCCATTATGCCTTCCCTCCTTCAAATGAGTTAACTACGATCAAACCTTTACGTGGGCCGGGGACGGCGCCTTTGAGGCCGATAAGATTGTTAACGGCGTCAACGTACGCGACCTCAAGGTTCTTGACCGTCACTCGGTCATGACCCATGCGGCCAGCCATACGCTTGCCTTTGAACACCTTCTGCGGATACATCGATCCGATAGAACCAGGTTTGCGAACGTATCCGTTGCCACCATGCGTGCTCTTGCTAGTGTTAAAGTTGTGCCGTTTGACGGTGCCCGCGAAACCTTTACCCTTGCTTGTGCCGGTCGCATCGACGACATCACCCAGTGAGAACTGGCTGACATCGATCTTGTCACCGACTTTCAAGTCTTCAGGTAGTTCCGCGACACGAAATTCCCGAATATGCTTCGGTGTCACTTGAGCTGGTTTTGTATGACCAGCAACGGCCTTGCTCAGGTTCTTACCCTCACCATATGCCACTTGGACTGCGTTGTAACCGTCTGTTTCAACGGTTTTGACCTGAGTCACAGTCACAGGGCCAGCTTGGATCAGCGTTACTGGAATAGCAGCGCCGTCTTTGCTGATGATTTGGGTCATACCAATCTTGGTACCGAGAAGTGCTTTCATGCCCTCTTACTCCCATGTAAAACTCTTGGTGGCCGGGGGTATCCCTGTTATGGGACCTACCGATTCACCAAGAGCGGTTAATATTTCGTAATTTAAATAAAGTTACCAATTCAATATAGCACAAAAATAGGGGTGGGTCAAGGGGTGATGAGTACGATCATGATCGTGATCACCGAAGACCTTTCGGTTCGCATTTCGTCGCTGACTCCTAACCCGTGGAGTATAATAAGCATAATGCTAAAGATTGCCGTGCGTAAGCGTCGCGTGTTCCTGATCGTACTGTCAGTCATCATTTTGCTATTCGGCGGTGCGCTTGGCGCCGTATATTACTTCGGTAACAAGGCTCTCGCCGAGCAACAGGTGGCCCGGGACCGCCAGCTCGAGCAGTACGATAAGAACATCGCTAAGGCGGTAAAGGACCGGAAAGACCGTGAAGAAGCCGCCAAAAAGGCAGCTGAGCAGAAAAAAGCGGCCGACGACGCGCTTGTCGCTCAGCAAGCCGGCAAAGTAGTCACACCCAAAGGCTGCGCGGTAAGCGGACCTCACGGCGATCCGAACAGCGTTGATGTCGTCATCAACAAGAAACGATGCTTCAACCCTATCGATTTTACTCCCAAAGACCTCGTGTCTTTCAACGGCTACGTTATCAGCGCGAAGATCCAACCACATCTGACTGAAATGTTTTCGGCCGCAAGCGCGGCAGGCGTACCCCTGAGCCTCACCAGCAGCTACCGGTCATACGCCAACCAGGTCGCAACGTATAACAACTGGGTACGCGTCAATGGCAGCACTGCGGCGGCCGACACCGTCAGCGCGAGGCCGGGCTACAGCGAACATCAGACGGGCTACGCTGTCGATTTGGCTGCTGGCGGCTGCAGTCTCGAGTGCTTTAGCGGCTCGGCGCAGTACAGGTGGATGTCGGCAAACGCGGCTACGTACGGCTTCATCGAACGGTATCCGGTTGGCCTGGAGTCAGTCACCGGTTCAGCCCCGAATCATGGCATTGGCGTTACGTCGGACCGAGTACGGCCAGTTCTATGAAAACGAGCAGCATCAAGACACTCGAACAGTTGTGGAATCTGCCCGGTGGCGGGTATTGAATCCCATACACGCATGTGATGTAATACTTTCACGCATTCTCGTGGATACACCGGGGTGCCGCCCGGTCCGATCGAGGAAGCAACTCTCGACCGAGTAACAAGAAGGTGACAAGAACACGATGACTCATCCGTTATCCGCTGAAGAAATGAAGTTCGACATCAGTACTGATCCGCGCATCAACGAAGGGGTTTCCGCTACGGAGAGCCCCTTCTGGAGCACCTGCATGGGACGCGAAGTCAGCGACTTCCCCGTCTACGTGGCGGGCTTCTCACCATTCGCCTGACTATCGACCGGGAATCCGTGGTATATAGCCATGGATTCCCGGTCCGGTCGGGCTTTTTATTTAGATGACGATACCGGCGGGTACGAAATAACTGATGATAGTAATGACAACGAGGACGGCGAACCATATCCTACGGTCATAGGGATTCTTTTCAAATGAGCGAATCAGTACCAGAGTTACGAGAGCTCCGATAGGCACGCCCCCGAGCGGAATCCCGTTCCAGGTCAAAGGAGTAGCGAGCTTGATCCAGAGCGTACTCAACAGCACGACAATGACCAGTTTCAGGAAATAAACACCGTCCGTTTCCATCGCTATCACACCCTGTCCGCTCATGCGCGGACGATTTCGGGCATAGGATCTGTGACGAGGTTTTTTTGTTTTCGCTTGAGCCATTTCTCATATCTTAGCATAAGCCGTATCAAACGCATAAAAATAGCCCCTTTGAGGAGCTATTTTTATCATAGTCGTGGACTACATGCGGATTTCAGCGTCGACGCCAGCCGGAAGGCTGAGGTTCTGCAGACTGTCGATAGTCTTTGGCGTCGCGTTCGTGATGTCAATCAAACGCTTGTGAACGCGCATTTCGAATGATTCGCCGCCCGTTTTATATACGTGAGGTGATTTGACGACCGTATACGTGCTACGGCGCGTTGGAAGCGGTACTGGGCCGGCGATATTCGCACCAGTACGGATCGCTGTGTCGATGATTTGTTTTGCTGATTGGTCGATAACTTTGTGGTCATAGGCCTTGAGTCGGATGCGGATACGCAGTCCTTCAGGTTTATCTGCCATGAGATAGTGCTCCTTTTTGCTATACCGTAACCTTGAATTGGTCTTGCGACTTACGAGTAGCGCTCACAAACAAGTTCTCGGTATGATTAATATACGAAGCTACTATACATAATTACCGAGGATTAAACAAGGGGTGACATGGACAATCTATGACAATCGTGGTAAAGTTAGCGCGTTACGCAAAACGACAGTGAGGAGCTTAGCGTGGCAACTCAGGATGAGTATCGCTTAGTTCACGAGGAGATCTATGACTTCCTCGTGCGAACGCTCACGAACGCATTCGATGTACCGGGGAGAATCGACCCTGAATCGGTGCTTAGTGACGATCTCGGTCTCGAGCCGCTTGAATGGTTCAGGCTTTCGGACATGATCGCCGATGAATACGGCGTGACGTTCGACAACAAAGATCTGACCCTCTTCGATTGGGACTCACCCACGGTTGACGAGTTCGTCCGAATGGTCACCGTGAAACTGGGTCTCCAGCCACCCCTTGATTACGATGCCTTCGCCAAGATCGTCGTGATCATCGAAAACGTGACAGGTATCGAACCCGCCGACATAGCGCCACACAAGACGCTGCTCGGCGATCTCGATATCGACTCGATGTCACGGGTCGAAATCGCGACGCAATGTGAAGACGAGTTCATGATCAAAATCACCGATGAGGCGTTGTTCAAGTTCACTGACATCCGTGACATCATCACCTACGTCTCGTCACACAAGGTCCCAGTGGCCGCGGCATAGCCGCACTTTTCCGCCCGACACGTCGAAGCCACCCGGCCTCCGTGGCTGGGCGGTTTCGCTTTATGATAGATTTGTGGTATAGTAACCAATAATTCCTCGTCATCGACGTCGTGGATTCGTACAACCGAAAGGCCGAAATGCCCATCATGACCTTAGCCCACGAGGCGATCGTGAAAAAGCTCGTCATGGAACTCAGAAAACGTGGCATCCATGAGCGCGCTGTCGATCTGAGTGAATTCTCACTGGAAGAGATCGAGGGTTCAAGGCGCTGGATCGGCGTCGCACTCGCCGAGTTCAAGCAGGACTACGCACTCACGCTCGACGAAAAGACTCGTCAGATGTCAATCACCTGGCGACATACTCTTCCCCCACCAAAACGGAAGCGTCAGCTCGATCCTCAAACGAGACGATTACTTCACCGCAGATAGGTCACGCCCCGTCGACACCCATAGTAGGTACCCCTTGGCACCTCTGGGTGTCAGCGGGGTATTTGCTTTTATGCTTACCAGGAGTATACTCACAGCAACTATGAGCATCGAAACTTCAATGGATGCCTCCTCATCACCAGCTTATGGTGCGCCTGAGACTGACGCACCGTACCCTCTGTATAACGACTTCGAAAAGCTCAAACGTGAAATTGGGTTCGTTGAACCACCCGGCGCCCATGAGCTGTTAGAGCGGTATCTCACAGCCCCTGAAGATGAGTTCAATCATATGATCCGAAAATATGTTGATTTGTGCGTCACGCAATACGAACCTAGGCAAACGCACAATTGGGACGTTTATGCATTTCGAGGAATACTCGTAAGCATCTCTCAGATTTATTTCGAACGGTATAACAGGCCTGGGATCCCGCATGACGGCATATATCGGGCCCGCAAGCATGAAAGCGGTCATTATCTCAAAACCGTGGATGATGACATGATGCTCCGAAACGAGCCGCCGAACCCGCATCTTGACCATCTACTACTTGAACTGGGGGTCGAATCACCTGTCTTGCCAAAAACGAAACCCCACCCATTCAAGACGAATATCATACAGATACTCGGTAAGATAGATACGAACATCGCGGAACTGTATCGTTTCCAAAGCAAAACCGCTCCATAATCGGAGCGGTTTTGAGAGTATGCAACTGATTACTTCGTAATCTTCGTAACGACACCTGCACCAACAGTACGGCCACCTTCGCGGATAGCGAAGTTAAGACCTTGTTCCATCGCGATTGGAGCGAGGAGCTTGACGTTGAAAGTGATAGTGTCACCAGGCATGACCATTTCTTTGTCGGCAGGAAGTTCGACTTCTCCGGTGACGTCAGTCGTACGGAAGTAGAACTGTGGCTTGTAGCCCTTGCTGAAAGGAGTATGGCGTCCGCCTTCTTCCTTTTTCAGGATGTAAACTTCTGCTTCGAACTCAGTGTGAGGTGAGACTGAACCAGGCTTTACAACGACCTGACCACGCTCGATCTGTTCGCGTTCGATACCGCGGAGAAGCAGACCTGCGTTGTCGCCAGCCTGTCCTTGATCAAGGTTCTTCTTGAACGCTTCGATGCCGGTAACGACAGATTTCTGAGTCGCTTTGATACCGACGATTTCAACTTCGTCATTGAGCTTGATGATACCCTGCTCGATACGACCGGTTGCAACGGTACCACGACCCTTGATTGAGAAGACGTCTTCGATAGGCATCAGGAATGGCTTGTCGAGGTCTCGGACTGGCTCTTCAACGTATTCGTCGAGGGCTTTAACGAGTTCCATGATAGCATCTTCAGATGCAGCGTCGCCGTCGAGGGCTTTTGTCGCAGAACCCTTGATGATCGGAGCGTTGTCACCATCGTAACCGTTCTTGGTCAGCAGTTCACGAACGTCCATCTCAACGAGTTCGACGAGTTCTGGATCTGCAAGGTCCATCTTGTTAAGGAAGACAACGATCTTAGGGACGTTGACCTGGTGCGCAAGCAGAACGTGCTCGCGTGTCTGTGGAAGTGGGCCGTCGTTTGCTGCGACAACGAGGATCGCACCGTCGATCTGGGCTGCACCCGTGATCATGTTCTTGACGTAGTCGGCGTGTCCTGGCATGTCAACGTGCGCGTAGTGACGTGCTTCTGACTCGTACTCCTGGTGAGAAGAAGCGATGGTGATACCACGTGCTTTTTCTTCTGGAGCATTGTCGATATCCTCATAGTTACGAGGCTTGTTAGTATCGCTAGGCAGACGCTTTGCCAATACGTGGGTAATAGCTGCCGTTAATGTTGTTTTACCGTGGTCAACGTGACCCATGGTACCAACGTTGACGTGCGGCTTAGTTCGATCGAAATCTGCCATTGCGGATGATTCTCCCTGATTAATTATATTTTCGTGCGCAATCTAATACAGACTTTGCGACGTATGGTCATAATTATACATGCCTTTCAGAGGTGTGTAAAGGGTGTCGGTGTATTATCCGGCGTCTAATCTACGTAATGGGTTTTCTATTTGCCCATCAATGATGCTTTAGTGCATGGTGTCCGATTTTAAGCATATGCTTCTCTCGGTAGTTCTCAAACTTCTCCCTGCTGATGCCATGCGTCGCTATGAAATTACTCAGCCGCTCCGAACCGATGAAGTGCGGAAGCATGACATAACTGACGCCAAGCCTGTACAGTTCTGCCGCTTCGCCGTAATTTGAGGAGTAGCAGACGATGACCGCATCGTCATTTCGCCTCCTGACGTACTTGACCAGCCCCACGTTCACATCATGGTCTCCGATCGTATTGACGATGAGCTTCACGGTATCCATATTGACTTCGGCCAAAAGCTCAGGGTCCGTCACATCTCCGTACAGGTAGTCGATTCTTGCCCGCTCCAGCTCATCGATTGCTTCCGGGTCGTAATCGATCACGACGAATCTCTTTTTGAGCGATCTGAACGTCTTTAGGTACTGATGACCACCGTTGTTATAACCTATCAGGACAAGCGGGTACTTTTTGGCCAAGTGCTTGGTATCTTTTGCCGTTGCCCGCTCGAACATGCTGAGGTGCTTCTCGAGCTTTCGGTAGATGATGTTGTCGTATTGCATCAGATACGTCGAGACGGTAATAGTAATGAGCGCGACCAAAGTGACGACCGCCGCCACACTACTGCCGATCGCACCCGTCGACGCGGCAAGGACGATTAAGATGATTGAGAATTCGCTGATCTGCGACAAGTTGATACCCGTCTTGAAGCTCGTCCGGCGAGTATAGCCAAGAAGACCCAGCGACACCATGACGGCAAGCGGCTTCAACACGAGCACGACGAGCGACAACGCCACGGCAGGAATAATTGCGTTCGATAGATTACTCAACTCAAGGGGTTCGCCCAGGCTGATAAAGAAGAGGATGATAAAAAAGTCGCGAAGCGGCTTGAGACGGGCACCGATTTGCCCTGCGTATGGCAAGTGAGCCAGCGCGACACCAGCGAACAATGCGCCTATCTCAATCGAAAAGCCGACAAGATGTATGATCGTCGCGACGCCGAAACCCCATGCGAGGGCAAAAAGGAACAGTAACTCCTGAGACTTCGCGACGGACTTGACGACTTTCGGCAACACTTTTACTGACAACAAGGCAAGTATGGAGATCATGATAACGCCCTTGAGAATCAATAGGCCGATGTCAAACACGCCAAGCGCCTGGCCGGTGCCGCCTGCAGCCACGAAAAGCAACGCGAATGTCGCGACGATGTCGTCAAG
>CAZGAP010000002.1:16105-26477 GCA_964523935.1 uncultured Candidatus Saccharibacteria bacterium | reverse complement strand
GGCGATTTGTCCGTTGAGCCGGGTAATTTCCTTTTTGTCACTAAGAACTTTCGCGATAATGATCGTACTGCTGAAAAACATCGCCAGGCCGATAAGGAAGGCTTCGGTAGCGGTAAACTGGAAAGCGGTGCCGACCAGGAAACCTATCGTACCGATGGTAAGCAGTATCGCGGCGGCCGTGAGGAATACGGGTTTGCCAAGTTTCCGGATGACGGCGACACTCAGTTCAAGACCGATGATAAACAAAAGCAACGCGATGCCAATCTCACTGAATATCTCAAACGCCTCGTTGCCTCCAGCCAGATTCAAAAGGCTAGGCCCGACGAGGATGCCGGTCAGTATATAGCCGACGATAAGCGGCTGCTTGAGTAACTTCATAATGAAAGCGACGATCGCCACGATCACGAGAATGACGGATAACTGCGTGAAATCTCCCTCTAGCACAGGCACCTTTTTGTGTTACATAAGCACATTTACCTACCAGTATACATGACCTTACGCGCGTGCCAAAGTCACGAAGCCGTCGCGAACTGCGATGCCTGGCGGTATTCGTCAAGATTGACGACTGCCTCCAGGAGTGGTCTCTTCACCTTGCTAAGAAGGGCCAGCCGGTATGTCAGAGGTTCCATGTAACGGATATCGTCGGCGTGACTACCGGAATGCCGACGATAATCGATATCTTCATGTACGGGCGCTTCGAAAGAATCCTCGATATGCTCGTGAGCCAGCTTGCGATCGACCACATGATCATAATCTGCAGATATTTGAAAGTACTCTACGCCGGGGTTTTCATCCGTCACGAAACGATGAGACCCTGGTTCCCACGGTTCAGTGTCGGCAATTGCCGCGTACTGCGACCTGACAAGGTACGGTGACATGTTCGCGGATGATCTAAGTTGCTTCTTGACGGCTTGGCTCGGCTGACTCATCGCTGCTATCTCGCGCCTCACGGCGTATTTCCTGTAAAGACGCAGCCCGTCATTGATCAACGGCAAGCGAGGCGTTCGTGAGTCGATGCCAAGGGCCTTGCTCATTTCTGGCTGCAGATCAGCTTTGCTCGTCAGCGGGGATTTCGAGATGATACCGATGAGATTGCCCTTTCCGAGTGCTTTCCTAACGCTTGGACTCGTCAGGCTTTTCATCATATTCATCTGACCCATTGAAGTCGGCACCAGTATCCTTTCGCGATCACCGTCCCGCTGACATGCCTCTTCTATGCCGTCGTCGATCGCCGCCTGGCTGTGCTCTCCTGCTTTCTGCCACGGAAAGTGAAGCGAACCGTATCCTTTGTACCGCTCTGAGTATATTCCCGCCTGCACCTGATAGTCTTCAGAGCATCCCCTGAGGAAGATGATCGACGGCCCTTCTTCCTCGACGTAACTGACGACTCCTGCACTGATAGTTTTCCTGTTTGCTCGTACGCTACGCTTAGCCTCAAGCCCTCCCAATAAAACAGCGCCCATGATGAGGGCGCTGGGTTTTGGCTTTCGTTCAAATTGATGATGGATCTCGTGAATCATTTCAACCTCTTGCTTTGAACTTTCTGTGGCGGTTATTTGTTTTGGAGTAGCATCTCCTGATTTCTGGTATACGCCTCCTGGGCTGGATTTGCAATAGTTTTTTCGCCGAAAACCGCTATACTCCAGACATACAAAGACGCGGTCTCAGTGGAGACCGCGTCGCTATGTAGGTGTTTTGACTATTTTTTACGCTTCTCGATGATTTCCTGCGCAACGTTCGGTGGAACCTCTTCATAGCTATGGAGCTCCATAGTGGAAGCGGCACGACCCTGTGACATTGAACGGATATCATTCGTGTAACCAAACATACTTGCTAGTGGCACGATCGCACGAACGAGCTTTGCGCCGCCCTGCAAGTCTTCCATTGCCTCGATGCGGCCACGACGTGAGTTGATATCGCCAATGACATCACCCATGAATTCTTCAGGAGTAGTGACCTCGAGTTTCATGACAGGCTCGAGGAGTACTGGTTTTGCCTTAGGGATTCCTTCCTTGACAGCCAGGACACCAGCCAGGTTGAAGGCAAGCTCGCTTGAGTCGACATCGTGATAGCTACCATCATAAAGTGTCGCTTTGACACCGATCATCGGGTAGCCGGCAATGACACCACCTTCAAGCGTATCTTTGATACCCTTTTGCACTGGTGCGCGATATTCCTGAGGAACCACGCCACCCTTGATTTCGTCCGCCCATTCGAAGCCTTCGCCTGATTCGGTCGGCTCAAAGCGGATCCATACGTCACCATACTGGCCACGTCCACCGGACTGCTTGGCGTGTTTACCTTGTGCTTCCGCGGTGCCACGGATCGTTTCACGGAACGCGACCTGAGGCTCACCGATGTTCGCTTCGACGTTGAATTCGCGCTTCATGCGGTCAACGAGGATATCGAGGTGAAGCTCACCCATGCCAGACATGATCGTCTGACCCGTCTCTTCGTCCGTATGGACGCGGAACGTAGGGTCTTCTTCGGCGAGTCGTTGCAAAGCGATACCCATTTTTTCTTGGTCGGCTTTCGTCTTCGGCTCAACGGCAATCGAAACAGGTGGTTCCTGGAATTCGATACCTTCAAGAGTGATCGGATGCGCTGGGTCACAGATTGTCGCACCGGTAAACGTGTCCTTGAGGCCAACGACGGCCGCGATATCGCCAGCGCTCACGCTATCGATTTCCTCGCGCTTATCGGCATGCATACGGACGATACGTCCGATACGCTCCTTGTTACCGGTCGTCGTGTTCAGCACGTAGCTACCGGCGGTTAACTTACCGCTATAGATACGAACGAAGATCAGTTTGCCGACGAATGGGTCTGTCGCAATCTTGAAGGCAAGTCCGGCAAGAGGCTCGGTGTCTGCTGGTTTACGTTCGATGACATCGCCAGTCTTGGGATTCGTACCCTGGATGGCATCAACGTCGAGTGGGGATGGAAGGTAGTCAGCAACAAGGTCAAGTACCTTTTCGACCATCACACCACGTCCGTCGCCACCCGTTACCAGGTAAAAGTCCCCGTCAAGAACGCGCTTACGGAGCGCACGTTTGAGTTCTTCTTCGGTGATAGACTCTTCACCGCTCTCAAGGAATCGTTCGAACAGCTCGTCTTCGGCTTCGACGGCCGCTTCGACGAGGAGGCTGCGTGCATTCTTTGCTTTTTCAAGCATGTCTGCAGGAATGTCACCGACGATAAGTTCTTTGTCGGTGTAGTCATTGTATGTGTACGACTTCATGTCAATGAGATCAACCACACCGTTTATTTCCTTTTCGAAACCGATTGGGAGATGAATGGGGAGCGCATGCTTGCTCAAACGATTATGAATCGTTTCAAGTGACTTGTAGAAGTCGCCACCGATTTGGTTGATCTTGTTGACGAAACAGATACGAGGCACACCATACTTGTTAGCCTGGCGCCATACCGTTTCAGTCTGCGCCTCAACGCCCATCTTGCCATCGAATACCGTTACGGCTCCGTCAAGAACACGGAGTGAACGTTCGACTTCAGCGGTAAAGTCGATGTGGCCTGGAGTGTCGATGATATTAATCTTACAACCCTTCCAGAAACAGGTAACCGCAGCGGAGGTAATGGTAATACCGCGCTCTTTCTCCTGTGCCATCCAGTCTGTTGTCGCGCTGTCTCCATCGGCACCTCGGACTTCACCGATCTTGTGGTTGATGCCGGTACGGTACAGGATACCTTCGGTCGTCGTGGTTTTGCCTGCGTCGATATGCGCGATGATTCCGATGTTGCGGAAGTCCTTTAGTGGGACGTTTTTTGCTGCCATTGCGTTAGTAGTTCCTCATGATTACATTTACTCGCTATTTTTTGCCATAAAAAACAGCACTTTACGTCAATTATAGCAAATATAACAGTTTAATACTAGTGAGATTGCACCGTGTGATATACTTTATACACCTATGTATAAGAAGTATGGAAACAAGATGCTGTGCTTCTCGCCACCCGTCATGCTGGCTACCTTCTTAATCGAGTTCGGACTCCTCTTTTATGTCCTTTGGCGTTATAAACTCACGCCGCTGACCAGGCTGGCTACCGTCTTCCTCGCCTGTCTTGGGACGTTCCAGCTCGCTGAATACATGCTCTGCGGCGGACTGGGGCTCAGCCGCATCGAATGGGTGAAGCTCGGCTATGTATCGATAACGTTCCTCCCAGCACTTGGGCTGCATATGACCTCACTTATCGCAGGCGCGAACATCAAACCGGTTCTCATCGCCGCCTACGCCAGCGCTACTCTCTTCGCCACTTATTTCGTAGGGGTCGGTGGTGCCGTGGCCGCGAAAGAATGCGCGCCGAACTACGCCATCTTCGATACGAGCAGCATGCTGACACTCGTGTACGGTATCTTCTATTACGGATGGCTCCTCACTACCGTTAGCCTCGCTGCGTACTGGGCACGTAAAACGCCAAAACATGCCAAAACGCTCCGATGGATGGTCGCCGGCTACAGCATCTTCATCATCCCTACGACGATCGCGAACCTGATCGATCCGTCTACCATGGCAGCCATCCCGTCCATCATGTGCGGGTTTGCCGTTCTGTGCGCGATCATACTCGTATGGCAAGTACTGCCGCTCGCTAACGTGCCCCTGGCGACGCGGACCGCTCAAAGCACCAGAAAACGTGCATGAGAAGCGCCATACGAGCGTTTGACCGCGACGTTGCATCGTTCGTCTTGAAATTACCTAAGTGGACGAAGGGGCCGATGGAATTCTTCACTCTTTTGGGGCAGCCACCGTTTACCGTCGGCATCGCAGCAGCGGTATTGGGATACGGTGCAGCACTCGGCAAATCACATTACGTTGTCGCGGGGTCGGTCGCGATCGCGACACTCCTCCTCACGACAGTATTAAAGCTGTTTCTTCGCAGGGCACGCCCCGTCAACGACTACGTACGAAGCATGATCTTTCAAACTTTCAGCTTCCCGAGCGGTCACGCCGCCGGCTCCCTTGTCAGTTTCGGACTTGCCGCGCTGGCTATCGGTGCCCGCTGGCCGGAATTGGGCACAGCCGCGTTTCTGTGCTCATTGGTCATTAGTTTTCTGGTCGGTGTTTCGAGAATATACCTGGGCGCACATTACGCAAGTGATGTCATGGGCGGCTGGATAGTGGGCGGCGCCGGGCTGATCGTCATCGCGACATTGGTGCGGTGGTAATGAAGGCTGTCGTCGTTTACAATCCGCGCTCAGGCAGCGCCATCCCGATTACCGAACTGGCTGAAGCATGTCACGAACATGGCATCGAAATAGTACGTTCGGTCGACGTAACGGCGGATCCTCAATCCGAACTGCAGCCTTACCTAACGCAGTCAGAAGTCGTCATCATTGGCTACGGCGGAGACGGCACCCTCAACACCGTCGCCTCACTACTGCGTGACACAAAAGCCATCTTCGCACCGATTCCCGGTGGTACGCTCAATCATTTCACTAAAGATCTCGGTATTCCCCAAGATTTGCACGATGCCCTGGAAAACACCGTGTCTTCGAATGTCCACCGCATTGACGTCGGTATCGTCAACGACCGTGTTTTTCTAAATAACTCAAGCATCGGGCTCTACCCGTCGACCCTTAGGATGCGAGACGAACTTGAGCGGGGCATCGCCAGCAAATGGATAGCTGCCATCATATCGAACGTCAGGGCTTTCGTGAAGTATCGGCGCATGACCGTGGAAGTGAACGGCGAATCACTGAAAACACCGTTCGTGTTCATCGGCAACAATGATTACAAAATCGAGCACCGGCTTATCGGCGGCAGATCAAAGATGAATGGCGACATGCTCTCGGCATATGCCGTACTGTCGAAAAACAGATGGGGGCTTATCATGATTTTGCTAAAAGGTTTGCTCGGTAACGCACGCGGGTCTCGTGATGTCATGATATGGAAGTCCAAGTATCTGATCATCCGTCCGAAGAAGTCGTCCGTTGCCGTATCACTTGACGGCGAGCGGGTCGTGCTGCAAGCACCGCTCACCTATAGTGTCGACCACGAATGCCTGAACGTCCTTGCGTAGCGCCTTAAGCGCGACCGTTCGTCTCGTTCGCCGGCTCCATACCGAGCCTTCTTTTGATCCCCTCGATGGATATGATACCCGATAACACCCCGACGGCACCGATCCAAATAATAGCCAAGAGCCACCCAGCGAGTACATCCGTTGGGTAGTGGACACCGAGATACAATCTGGTGAATCCAATCGTCATGATATAAGCTGCCGAAATACCAACCGTTATCCATCGCCAGCGCGACCGCCATAGCAACAGACAAATAATTGCTGCAAGACCGAACGAAAGCGCTGAGTGCCCACTCGGGAATGAGTACGTCGCTTCGTTGACAAGCAGGTCCCATAACTCTGGACGTTCTCGTTGGTAAAACAGTTTCAAGATACTGTTGACGAGGAGTAGCCCACCTATGGAGAAGGTGATGAAGAGCGACGCACGCCAATTCCTTCTGCGGGCGTACAGGGCGGCCAGTATCGTCGAAGCGATCATGACGGCAAGGACGCCACCGAATGACGTCAGGAATACCATCACGTTATCAAGTAATGGAGTCGATAGCCCGTTGATATACTTAAGAACCGCCTCATCGGCATAGAGCGTATCTTTCTCGATGACCTCATCGGCAAGGTTGCCAAATAACAACCCAAAACATGCGAGTACGGCCAGCGCGATAGTTAGTCGTAAAACCGTCTCATTTTTACGAGGCGAGAGGAGCGAGGTAACAGGCTTGGGTATATGCATATCAGCGGTAATTCGTGAAGCTCGTTACGAAATCGAGATCGGCAGCTTTGATGGCCGCCATGACAGCCTGAAGCTCATCTTTGCTCGCGCTGTTCACCCGTACCGCCTCACCCTGGATCTGCGCTTTTGCCTTTGGAAATTTTTCACGGATAATCGCCGTCAGTTGCTTAGCTTTGTCTTGGCTCAAGCCCTCGACGAACGGCACTTCTTTGGTCGCCTTGAGATTGCTTTCGTTGACCGTTTTACTAAGATCCAGAACCTTACTGCTCACTTCGCGCGTGGCGAGCTTCTTGCGTATGATGTCAATAATCGCATCGATTTGCCACTCGTTCGACCCGATGATTTTCAGGCCGGTCTTGTCACCGAGCCATTCGATGGACGCTGGCGTGCCCTTGAAATCATATCTGGTTGCTATTTCCTTCTCTGCTTGCTGAAAAACATTGTTCATTTCAGCCTTGTCGTACTCGGACACAATATCAAAACTAAACGTAGCCATACAAACAGTATAGCAGTTCGGCTCAGCTCATTCGGCTGTTCAAGCACAAAAAATACCCGCTCTGGCGGGTATTTTTCTTGAAGCATACTAGCCTCGGGCGAAGTGAGCGAATGCTCGGTTGGCTTCGGCCATCTTGTGCGTGTCTTCTTTCTTCTTGTACGCAGCACCTGCTTCGTTGTACGCGTCAACGATCTCAGCGGCCAGACGCCTTTCGTACGGCATGCCACTACGAGAGCGTGCCGACTGCACGAGCCAGCTGAAGGCGAAATGCAGTTGTCGGTGACCCTGAATAGGGAATGGAATCTGGTAGTTCGCACCACCGACGCGGCGTGACTTAACCTCAAAGCTTGGAGAGACGTTACGGAGGGCTTTTTCGAACACCTCAAGCGGCTCTTCACTTTCAAGCTTCTTGGCTGCTTGCTCAAGGGCGTTGTATACGGCGCGCTCAGCGACGAGCTTCTTGCCATCAAGCATTGATTTGTTGATCAAGCGCTGAACGAGCACTGATTGGTATTTGCGATCAGGCTTCAGTTCGCGCTGCAGTTTCTTGGTAACTTTACGTGGCATTACTTGTCATCCTTTTTCGCACCGTACTTGCTACGGCCTTGTTTACGCTTCGCGACACCCTGAAGATCGAGTGCACCGCGGACGATGTGGTAACGGACACCTGGAAGGTCAGGCACGCGGCCACCGCGGACGAGCACGACGGCATGTTCTTGAAGGTTATGGCCTTCACCGCCGATGTATGCCCAGACTTCCTGCTGGTTGGTCAGGCGGACACGAGCGACCTTTCGAAGCGCCGAGTTCGGCTTTTTCGGTGTCTTCGTCGTCACTTTGATACAGACGCCGCGCTTGAGCGGTCCGTTCTGATCGTAATAGCGAGTCTTCAGCGCATTATGGATACGTCCGAGCGCTGGAGATTTCGACTTCTTCGCAGCCGTTTTACGTGGCTTGCGGATCAGTTGGTTGATTGTTGGCATGTATAAAAATACTCCATGGTTACTTCAATTTATATGACACGGCTCAGCAATCCGTGCCTGTTGCGACGATGCGCAACGAAACTCATCTGTTATTCTAGCAGATAATGCTACGTTTTGCAATCGAGTTATGTTGATCGATCCCAACACTAACTTCAGATGGTGAAGTTGCTTAAAATTCATTACCTATAAACAAATGGAGGGCAAGCCCTCCGGTGCATCTACGAAAGTGAGCCCGCCGAAAGGAGCTTTGCTACAAAAATACGTAGCGGACTCAACTTTCGACAGGCATACCTGTAATCGGTTACCCTGCTGAAATCATGCTCGCTCGGAGCGTTTGACCGCTTTGGTCAGACGTAGCGAGCGCATGATCGCTTCGGGAGGGTGTACGCCACTTGGGTGAGTTCCTGAACTCCCATTGGTGAAAGTCAGAGACTTCGAGCGGCTTGTCGTCACGAACAGCCCGGCATTGCTGCTGGGTTTTCATTTCTACTCCCCTGTTGGTTTTGATACGTGCGGTACGTCACCATCGTACCATTAGCGCAATATCACTTCAAGCCTTTTCCAATTGAAAAACCGGCGCCGCACCATCCCCGAAGGGATGCGTGTGAGCGCCGGTTTGCTACGCCGAAGTCGGATGCTGAAAGTTGAAACGGTAGAGCCGCTCCAACTTGACCCAACGGTGAGCGAGAGCGATTTCAAGAGCCGACATCGAATCATCGGCGTCAGTCACCTGCTGTGCGCGCCTGAAGTCGCCTGAAGTGACGGCGGCAAGCAGTTCGGTTTTTCCACGGAAGACGCCTTCTGCTTGGGCCCTGACACGCTCAAGGCCGCGACTTCTTGGAATATACCTCTGCGGTACTGCACGGGTCATTGTTTCCCTTTCGACGGTGCTTCATGGCGAATGACCATAATATAGTAATTATACTATATATGCTTATAAAAAGCAATAGGCCCCTGCCGGGGCCTATTGCTTGCTTTGATTCGCCTATTCAGCGAGATCGAGATCTTCCGCTATTTCCTCAACGAATTCTTCGGTCATATCGGTCGTAGGTTGGTTGACGGCAGCGCCGGTACCAACTGGGATCTTGCGTCCGATGATGACGTTTTCTTTGAGTCCATGCAGGTGATCCGCACGTCCGCTGGTCGCGGCGTTGATCAACACGCGGGTCGTGTCCTGGAAGGACGCGGCTGATAGCCAGCTATCGCTCCAGATCGAGACCTTCGTGATACCAAGGAGCAATTGGGTGTATCGCACGAGATCCTTGCCTTCAGCGACAAGTACGGCGTTCGCGTCGACGACAGCTGCTTTCGAGACAATGTCACCGGTAACGAACTGGCTGTCACCCGGATCTTCAACCTGGACGCGGCTGAACATCTGTCGAACGATGATCTCGAGGTGCTTGTCAGCAACGTCTTGACCCTGTGCCGCGTAGATACGGAGCACTTCGTTGATGATGTATCGCTGCGTGGCTTCCGTACCCTTGAGGCGCATCAGGTCATGAAGGTTCAATGATCCGATCGTCAGACGGTCACCCGCAACGACTTGATCGTTAGCCTTGACGACAAGCTGCATATTGCCAGGAATCTCATAACGTACCGGTGCACTGGCGTTTGCGGCCAGTACCAGCGTGTCTTCCGCCACTTCGACGACACCGTCGAACGGAGCGACGAGCGGTTTCGCTTCGCCTTCCGCTGATGCGAGAACATCGCCGACCTTAACGTTACTACCAGCCTTGACGCTGACGGTTCGGCCTTCAAGAGGGATTCTCTCTACATGACCTGCCTCAGGTGTCACCTGGACGATGTACTTTTTGCCGTCTTCCCATAGGTCGACCGTACCTGTCACTTCCGTGACAAAGGCCTGACCTTTCGGTGTACGCGCTTCGAAGAGTTCTTCGACACGAGGGAGACCCTGCGTGATGTCCCCACCTGCCACACCACCGGCATGGAAGGTTCGGAGCGTCAGCTGCGTACCAGGCTCACCGACCGACTGAGCCGCGATGACACCGACAGGCTGCGCGTTCGCGACGAGCGTGCCGGTTGCCATGTCGATACCGTAACTCTTGCGCGGGATCCCATGAAGGTTCTTCGTAGACAGAACTGATTGGATGGAAACGGTGTCGATCTTGTCGTCGGCAT
>CAZGAP010000002.1:13959-16095 GCA_964523935.1 uncultured Candidatus Saccharibacteria bacterium | reverse complement strand
CAGCTGATCTGCACCGATGTGACCAGGGACTTCTTTCGCCGTATAACGTCCGTTCAGACGGTTGGCGAATTCGATCATCGTATCTTCGGATTCAGATCGGTAGATCGTGAAGCCTTCGTCGTCGTTCAGTTCGTCTTCGACGGTGAAAACATCCTGTGAGACGTCAACGAGGCGTCGCGTCAGGTAACCTGAGTCGGCTGTCTTGAGCGCCGTGTCGATGAGACCCTTACGTGCACCACGGGTGGCGACGAAGGACTCGAGAGCGGACAGGCCGGCCTTATAGCTGGAGCGGATAGGCAGCTCGATCTCGCGGTTGGCCGCGTCGACCATGATGCCGATCATCGCGCTCGCAAGCTTGACGTTGGAGATGTCACCACGCGCGCTTGAGTTGACCATGACCGAGATACTCGTGTCCATTTTCTTCATCTGCTCAGCGAGGAATTCGGTGACCTTGCGGTCGACGTTTCGCCAAGCGCTAACGGTCAGGTTGTAGCGTTCGTCTTCAGTGATCAAACCTTGGTCGAACTGTTCTGAGATCTGCGCTGTCCGCTCGTCACCTTCTTTGACGAACTCATCGATTTCTTCGAAGGTGATGTAGTCGTCCTTACCAGTTGAGATAGCGGCTATGGTCGCGAATCGGAACGCAAGCCCCTTCATTCGGTCAGCGGTCTTGGCTGTTTCTTCAGCGCCGTATTTATCAAACACCTGTGCCAGCACTTTCTTGAGCTGCTTCTTGCTTTGGATGCTGTTATCGTACGGGAAGTCCGCAGGCAGGATCTCGTTGAAGAACACGCGGCCGAGCGTCGTATCACGTATCTCACCCTTTGCGAATAGGCGGATAGGCGTCTGGAGCTGCAGTACGCGCTGGTCGTATGCAAGTTCAGCTTCGTAAACAGAGCTATACGCCTTGACTTTGTCAGTCTGAGCGCTTGGCTTGTCGTATGTCAGGTAGTAGTTACCAAGAACGACGTCCTGGCCGATATTGAGCACTGGTGCGCCATCGGCAGGCTTCAGAAGGTTGTTGGTGGCGCTCATGAGTTCACGAGCTTCGCGCTGCGCGTCATCGGAGAGCGGAAGGTGGACTGCCATCTGGTCACCATCGTAGTCGGCGTTGAAGCCGTTCGCGACGAGTGGGTGCAGTTGGATTGCTTTGCCTTCGACCAGTTTCGGCTGGAACGCCTGGATGGACAAACGGTGAAGTGACGGTGCACGGTTAAGGAGCACGTATTTACCTTCGATGACAGCATCGAGCGCGTCCCAGACAAGCGCGTCGCCAGACTCGATCAAACGGGTCGCGGAACGGATGTTGTGCGCGTGCTCGCCACGGATCAGCCAGCTGATCACGAATGGCTTGAACAGCTCGAGGGCCATTTGCTTCGGCAGACCGCATTCGCTGATCTTGAGTTTCGGACCGACGACGATGACTGAACGGCCGGAGTAATCGACACGTTTACCGAGCAAGTTCTGACGGAAACGGCCTTGCTTACCCTTGAGCATGTCACTGATCGATTTGAGACGGCGGCGGCCACCTGTCGCGTTGACCGCACGGCCTCCACGAGCGGCGCTGTTGTCGATCAAGGCGTCGACAGCCTCCTGGAGCATACGCATTTCATTGCGACGGATGACTTCAGGAGCGTTCAGGTCGATAAGCTTCTTCAAACGATTGTTACGGTTGATGACACGGCGGTATAAGTCATTCAGGTCACTGGTTGCGAAACGGCCACCGGTCAGCTGTACCATTGGGCGAAGATCCGGAGGGATAACCGGAAGAACCGTGGTTGTCAGGCTGCTTGGCTTGATACCCGCGGCATACATGCCTTCGAGGACCTTGAGACGCTTCAGAAGCTTCTTCTCGCGCTGTCCTTTCGCGCTTTCGACTTCTTCCGACAGCTGCTTGATGAGAACCGGCAGTTCGATTTCATCGAGGAGTGCCTTGAGAGCGGTGCCACCCATGCCTACGGTAACGATTTCTTCGTACTCTTCAGGCAGGTTACGGTAATCAGTCTCATTGATCAGTGCAGCCTTGACGAGCATGTCGAGCTGAGCTTTTTTAACGGTGAAGCTTTCGTTCAATTCTTCAACTTCACGCGACTGTGCTTCCGCGAGGGCTTTTACGTCAGCGCCTTCCGCTTCAGC
>CAZGAP010000002.1:13304-13939 GCA_964523935.1 uncultured Candidatus Saccharibacteria bacterium | reverse complement strand
TCTTGATGGCGACGCGACCCGCTTCTGTTTCCGCTTCGAGATCGGAAAGGTATCTCTCGCGCTTTTCCTCATCGACGGACAAGATGATGTAGCTTGCGAAGTATGCGACTCGTTCGATGTTGCGAACGGTAATACCGAGCAACAAGCTCATCGCACTTGGCGTACCGCGCATAAACCAGATGTGCGCGACGGGAGCAGCGAGTGAAATATGACCCATGCGTTCGCGGCGCACGATTGATTTCGTGACGAGCTCACCATTCTTATCGACGGCGGCTTCACGCGAACGGACACCTTTCAGTTTGCTGTCGTGCGGGTTGATATCTTTGACTGGGCCGAAGATTCGCTCGCAGAACAGACCGTCTCGTTCCGGTTTTTGGGTGCGGTAGTTGATTGTTTCAGGTTTGGTAACTTCACCGTGGCTCCACTTGAGGATATCCTCGGGACTCGCAACGGCGAGGCGGACAGCATCGAAGTCTGCGATTCCGGTACCGGCAACAACTCGTGACATATTACACCTCCTCCTTTATTTCTTCTATTTCATCAATATCCTGTACGCTAAGGCCTTCTTCCTCAAGATCAAGCTCATCAGCCTCGTCGAGTACGGTTTCGACGTCTTCATCATCGATGATCGGCAC
>CAZGAP010000002.1:11840-13294 GCA_964523935.1 uncultured Candidatus Saccharibacteria bacterium | reverse complement strand
GGCTGGAACAGTCTTGTCTTCCGGGCCACCTTCCGCGATGATTTCCTCGGCATCGATCACGAGGTCTTCGCCAGTTTCGGATTCATCGAGCAAGTCGACGCGAAGTCCGAGGCCTTGAAGCTCTTTGACGAGGACGTTGAATGACTCAGGAAGTTTCGGACCGACGATCGCTTCGTTCTTGATGATCGATTCGTATGCCTTCGCACGTCCGTAGACATCGTCGGATTTGATTGTAAGCATTTCCTGAAGTGTCGTAGCGGCACCGTAAGCTTCGAGTGCCCATACCTCCATCTCACCGAATCGCTGACCACCGTTTTGCGCCTTACCACCAAGTGGCTGCTGGGTAACCATCGTGTACGGACCGGTTGAGCGGGCATGAATCTTGTCTGACACCATGTGGTGCAACTTGATCATGTGCATGACACCGACGGTCGTACGCTCTTCGAATGGTTCACCTGTGCGGCCATCGAACAGTTGTGACTTGCCATCTCGGGCATAGCCGGCTTTTTCAAGTTCATCACTGATGACATCGTTCGGCACGCCATTGAACGGAGGAGTCGCGACCTTGTAACCAAGTGCGCGGGCTGCCATGCCGAGGTGCGTTTCGAACAGCTGACCGATATTCATACGGCTTGGGACGCCGAGCGGGTTCAGGACGACGTCGACAGGGGTACCGTCTTCCATGAATGGCATGTCTTCGATTGGAAGGATGCGGGCAACAACACCTTTGTTACCGTGGCGACCGGCAAGTTTGTCACCGACACTGATTTTACGCAGCTGTGCTACGAAAATCTGAATCTGCATCAATACGCCAGCTTTCAGCTCATGGCCGTTCTCGCGGCTGAATATCTTCACGCCAACGACTTTTCCGCCGCCTGCGTTGTTCATGCGCTGTGAAGTATCTCGGACATCTTTGGCTTTCTCGCCGAAGATAGCACGGAGAAGACGTTCCTCTGAGCTGAGCTCCTGCTCGCCCTTCGGAGTGATCTTACCGACAAGCACGTCACCGGCTTTGACTTCCGAGCCGATCTGAACGATACCGTTCTCATCGAGATGGCGAAGAGATTCTTCGCTGACGTTCGGGATGTCACGGGTAACGATTTCCGCACCGAGCTTCGTCTCGCGGACTTCGACATTGTAGTCCTTGATGTTGATGCTTGTCAGGGTGTCGTCTTTGACGATTCGGTCACTGAGGACGATGGCATCGTCCATGTTGTAACCACCCCATGGCATGAACGCCACGGTCAGGTCACGGCCAAGCGCGAGTTCACCGTCAGCGACTGATGCGCCTTCAATGAGAATATCGCCAGCCTTGACTTTGTCGCCGCGGCTAACGCGGGCTTTCTGGTTGATCGAACGGTCGTCATTGCTTTTCGTAAAGTGAATAAGCTCGTACACCTTAACACCATCGGCGTATTTTACGTGTATTTCATCGCCATCAGCACGCACGACTT
>CAZGAP010000002.1:6383-11825 GCA_964523935.1 uncultured Candidatus Saccharibacteria bacterium | reverse complement strand
AAGCAGTGGTACGGCTTGCTTCTGCATGTTCGTACCCGTCAATGAGCGGTCAACACGGTTCTTTTCGATGAAAGGAACAAGACCTGCTGGAGGGCCAAGGATCTGCTTGTGAGCAGCGTCCATGTATGTCACTTCCGATACGTCTACTTGCTCTGGCAGCAGACCGTTTCGGGCGCTGACACGCTCCGCGATGAACTTGCCATCTTTGTCGAGTTCCGCGCCAGCATCGGCGATAACTTCAGTGACCTCTTGGCTTGCATCGAGGTACACGACTTCGTCGGTGACTTTGCCGTTTTTCACTCTGACGTAAGGTGTCTCAATGAAACCGTATTCATTGATACGGGCATATGTCGCGAGGTTGAGCACGAGACCGATGTTCGCACCTTCAGGCGTTTCAACCGAACACAAACGACCGTAGTGGGTAGGATGGGCGTCACGCACATCGAAACCAGCACGTTCACGACTGAGGCCACCAGGACCCATTGAAGAAAGGCGGCGTTTGTGTGAGAGTTCTGAAAGTGGATTCGTTTCGTCCATCAGCTGTGAAAGCTGTGAGCTTGCGAAGAATTCACGGACAGCGGCAACGACCGGGCGGGCGTTGATCAGCTGACCTGGTGTCACTGTTTCAAGATCGGACATAGACATACGATCCATGGCATTTCGCTGCATACGGAGCATACCGACACGGAACTGGCGGGCGACAAGCTCACCAACGAGTTTGACGCGACGGTTGTTCAACGCGTCGATATCATCGGCTGAATCCTGAGTATTATTAAGGCGGATGATCTCACGGATTATCGCGATGAGGTCGCTCATCTGGAAGACACGATTCTCGGTCGTGTTAGCAACTTCAAGGCCAAGTCGTTGGTTCAATTTGTATCGGCCGACACGGCTGTAGTCGAAACGCTTGAAATCAAAGAACATGCGTTCGATCATACTGCGCGCGTTGTCGACGGTCGCGAGGTCGCCTGGGCGGAGACGGCGGTATACCTCGATCAATGCTTCGTTCGATCCGCGGGCCGGATCTTTCTCGAGCGTCGCGTCGATATATTTGACATCACCGGTATCAATGTCTTCAAAGATAGACTTGATCTCAGATGTCTTGTTGTGTCCGAGCGCTCGGAGCAATGTCGTTACAGGAAGTTTGCGACGGCGATCGATCTTCACATAAAGAGTACCGTTCGCTGCTGTTTCGAATTCAAGCCATGCGCCACGGCCTGGGATAAGCTTGGCGCCGTACAGGTTGCGGCCAGCGACGCTGTCGGCGGTAAAGAATACGCCGGCGCTACGGATAAGCTGAGACACGACGACACGTTCGGTGCCGTTGATGATAAAGGTGCCACGATCGGTCATCCAAGGATAATCACCAAGATAGATTTCCTGCTCCTTGACCTCACCCGTCACCTTGTTGGTCAACTCGACATTGACATGGAGCGGCGCGTCGAAGGTCAAGTTGTTTTCTTTGGTTTCACGTTCTGAAAGCTTCGGGTTCTGGAAATGATATTCCTTGAAACGCAATTCAAGTTTTTGTCCCGTATAGTCCTCGATTGGATTCAATTCGGTGAATATTTCGCTCAAGCCAGTTTCGACGAATTCACGCCAGCTGTCTTTCTGATGAGCAATGAGATTTGGTAGTGGTAGCGCGGTGTCGTCCTGTGTGAAAAACACGCGGCTAGCAGCACTTGCTTTCGCTTTTGCCATTTGTCCTCGCAGTGATTGATTATATTTAGTGATCCGGCCCGAAGATCCACTAAGCTTGGCTGTCCGATTATTCCGCCACGAAATTCAGACATGAGAATACCAAGCTACTCTACTTCTTAGTACCTATTGTGAGGATAATGTATGAAATAGTCAATACTTTTTGACAGAGAACTATGCTTTCGTGATGACGTGGTCAACGAGTCCGTATTCCAGCGCTTCTTTCGCGCCCATCCAGAAGTCGCGGTCGGTGTCCTTTTCAATCTTGGAGAGCTTTTGTCCCGTGTTCTTCGCTAGGATCTCATTGAGGCGGTGCTTCAGGTAGATTCCTTCTTTGAGGGTGATTTCCTGATCGCTGATCTTGCCCTGAGTACCGCTTGATGGCTGATGGATCATGACGCGGCTGTTCGGCAGAATCGAGCGCTTGCCTTTGGTGCCGCTTGATAAGAGGAATGCACCCATGCTCGCCTGTACCCCAATGCCGATAGTCTGTACATCAGGCGAGATATATTGGATCGTATCGTAAATCGCGAAGCCGTCGTACACACTCCCACCGGGACTGTTGATGTAGAGCTTTATATCCTTCTTGCTATCGTCATACGCCAAGTGAAGCAACTGGGCAACCACGATATTGGCCGTATGCTCGTTGACGTCTTCTCCTAAAAAAATGATGCGCTCAGTGAGGAGTCGGCTGTATATATCAAATGCACGCTCACCATCACTTGTCCGTTCGATGACCGTAGGTACTAAATAGTTGCTAGGCTTTGTCATATATATAGTATAGCGCTCATTTAGCACTCGAGTCAATAGAGTGCTAAATTATTTTGAGTTAAGCTCGACGAGCCGGTCGATTGTCTTGTCTGTGAGCAAACGGTTAGCGATGTCACGCTGCAATTCAGGCGTCGTGAAATCTTGTCCGGAATTATTGCCGTACTGTTCCTGGTACTGACGGATCTTTTCTGCCAATTCTTCGTTCGTCGCCGTTACATTCTCGACTTTGCTGAGTTCAGCAAGGACGAGACCGGCCTTGACGCGATTCGATGCGGCCGGCTTCACTTCCTTTTCGAGCCACTGCTCATAGGTCAGTTTCTGATTGCCAAGGTAATTATCGAGCGTCAAACCTTGATAAGCGAGATTCTGCGTCATATCCTGTTCAATTGAACGGGTCTGATCTGCCACGAGAATGTCAGGTGCCGGCACTTCACTGACTTCGATCAGCTTACCGATGAGATCGTCTTTGAGCTTGTCTGTCGCTTCGCGCTCTCGTCCCGCTTCCAGCTCGCGCTTCGTATCCGCTTTCAGCTCTTCGAGTGTCTTGAACGGACCCGCCTTTGATGCCAGCTCGTCGTTCAGTTCAGGGAGCACGACTTCCTTGACGGTTTTGAGCGAAACACTGAATGTTACCTTTGCGCCTGCGAGTTCCGCCGCATGATATTCCTTAGGAAATGTCAGTGGCACATCAAACTCTTCACCGGCTTTATGACCGACAAGAGCTTCTTCGAAGCCAGGGATGAACTGATTCGAGCCAATCGCAAGCGTGTAACCTGTCGCGCTACCGCCTTCGAAGGCGACACCATCTTTTTTGCCAACGAAATCAATAACTACTTCATCGCCGTTCTTCACGGCACGATCAACTTCCTCGCGCGTAGCAAGGCCTTGGCGGATCCGTATCAGGATCTCGTCAGTATCTTTGGTAGTTATTTTGGCGACCGTCTTTTTAATACCGAGCTTCTTGTAATCACCCAGTTTGATCTGAGGCAATATTTCCGTCTCAGCGGTGAATTCAAGCTCCTGGCCTGGAACGAATTTCTTTACCTCTACTTGTGGCCTGTCGAGCGCCTGTATATTCTCGTCAGTAAAAGCTTGTGAAACCGCTTTGCTGAGCGCGTCGTCGAGCGTTTGCTGCGTCAGAGTGGTACTATCGACGTATTTTGAAACCATGCCGACGGGTACCTTGCCTTTACGAAAGCCCGGGGCTTTGACCGTCTGTGCCAGTTTGGTCAAAGCGACCTGTTCGGCATCGTTTAGTTCTTTTTCGCCAAGTGAGATAGTCAGTTCGACTCTCGTATCGGATAATTGTTTCAAAGAAGTCTTCATTCGATTAATTATAACAGATGAGAAGGGAGATTGCGACCTCTGCAAGAGACAAATAAATAGCGGCCTCATTGACCGCATTAAATTATTTCACCTTATACCATGAAGTTGAGATATGCTCCTCCGTCTCTGCGATTGCACAGAGACGGAGGAGCAGTCATCCTCGGGTGCTAGACGATGCACCAGTTCCAGCCATCCCATCGCCACTGAACCCATGGGTCAGGGTGAAATGGGGGCGGATGCGGTGGATCCCAGAGCTGCGCCCAGTCGTTCCACACCCAATGACCCGGCGGGGACGGAGGTCGCTGCCACTGGTCATGACGGCCACAGCCGCGGTCCCAGTCGCACCGGTCACGGTTCCCACCACGAACGAAATCGTAGTCAGGACGACCGTAATCCTCGTTACAGAAACCGTAATCGATTTCCGTCTGGTAGCACGAGGCATTGGCTGGCGCGGCACTCACCGTACCCGCAGCCATTCCGAAAGCCGTCATGCCGGCCACGAGCAATGCCGAGAACAACGTACCCATTGCAGACCTGCTGGTCTTCACCCCTCGCATAAAACCACCTCCAAGTGTCGATTTACGAAGAACTCCGGGTGTTTATATTATACCTTTTTTCACATATAAGTTCCAATTTATTCTCAGCAAATTACAATACTACAACAGAGGTCACGCTTATGGTAAACAATTGTCAGTATGATATTGTCAACACCACTGCGCATCTTAACTTTTACATTGGCTATTGCGACTACAACCCTATTTCCTACTCACCCGCGGGCGTCATGTAGTACCGAGATAACGTACTTCATAGCCGTTTCCGAGCTTGCGCATATAAATACGCCGAGTGGTGTCTCGGCGTATGTATATCGTAGTGTATTAGGCTGCTACTTATTGATCAGTGCTCTGAGCAAATCACGTCGTGAATTCGCGTAAGCGGCACCGGCAGCGACGACGCTTCCCAGTCCAAGGCCGCTGACAATCATGTTCTCAGGACCGGTTTTTGGCAACATGATCTCGCTCGATTGCGCTACTGGGGCTGCCGCTGGTTGTGCGACGACCGTTGACGCCGTCGTTACCGTAGGAGCAGGCGCCTGCGCATTATTGATTGTCACCGTGGCATTGGCAGTAGCATTAGCATTCGCGGTAGCGTTTGAGCTAGGGCTTGAAGGCGCTGTACTATGACTTGGCGTAGGATAATACGTCGGACGCGGCGTTGGTGAATGCGATGGTCGCGGCGTACAATTACACGGCTTGCTGTGGTAATAGCCGTTGTAGTAGTACGGGTAACTACTACTGTAATAGTTCGTGTATGAGCCGCAGTTGTTGCTGCAAGGGCTATTCCAGTACTTACCATTGTAGTAGTACTTGTAGTAGCTTGAGTAATATCCGCTGTATTTTGACTGCGGTGTGCTATGGTAGCTGCCGTTGTAGTAGTATGGACGGCTGCTGCTGTATGAACTAGACTGTGGCGTACTATGATAGCTGCCATTGTAGTAGTACGGGCGGCTGTTGCTGTACGAGCTAGAGCCTCCAGACTGCGGTGTACTGTGATAACTACCGTTGTAGTAATATGGCCGGCTATTACTATAACTACTGTATGAACTAGACTGTGGCGTACTATGATAGCTGCCATTGTAGTAGTACGGGC
>CAZGAP010000002.1:0-6283 GCA_964523935.1 uncultured Candidatus Saccharibacteria bacterium | reverse complement strand
ACGAGCTAGAGCCTCCAGACTGCGGTGTACTGTGATAACTACCGTTGTAGTAATACGAATTACTATTACCGTAGTACGTAGCCGCGAACGCGTCGCTGCCTGATTTCGTTACTGACCCTGCGACCAATACACTCGCTAGAATGAGGATAAATCCTCCCACCAAGACTATCCAGTTCGAGCGGATGTATTTTAAATGATTTGCAATACTATGCACATTTAACATATGTTTTCCCTCCACACTGTTATACATCTATCATGGCACTTCCTGAGAAAGTCGTCAACGAGATAGCTGAAAATTTGCAGAAATTACAACGATATATATTCGTTAAAGTATGTGGTCCTGCACCCATCTGTACAGCACGATGCCCGATGCTACGCCGACATTCACCGACCGCGTGCTACCGAATTGCTCGATGGCAACGACAAGTGATGCTTGCTCCAGTACCTCTTGACTGAGCCCAGGCCCTTCACCGCCAAAGACAAATACAGCATCTTTAGGCAGTTGCACATTTGCAAGCGGCTCGCTGCCAGGCACGTTATCGACAGCGATCAGTGGCACATCGCCTATCGCATTCATGAAGCTGGCAACGTCCGGATGATGGACGATATTCATGTACCGATCAGTCACCATAGCCCCGCGTCTGTTCCAATGCCGACGCCCGATGACATGGACCGTCTCTACGTTAAACGCATTGGCATTTCGTACGATCGTACCGATATTGAAATCGTGCTGGTAGTTTTCGATGGCGATCTGTAGCGGATGTCGCCTTGTATCGAGTTCGTTTTTGATCGCTTCGACCGTCATGTTGCGAAATGCATCAACGACATTGCGCCGGTCCCCATTCTTTATGAGTTCAGGGTCGTATCGGTCGCTATTCATACGTATAGTCTAGCAGCGCCAAATCGTTCTTGGTATACTTACACTACTAATCAAGGAGTCCCCATGGCCAAGACGTCAACCCCCGCCCCTTACGAGAACAACCCGTTTTTTGTCGCCGCGAATGGAATATCACTTGTATTCAACCTGGCCCGTGGCGTTGCCATTCTTTTTCTAGTACTATCTGTTCTTGGTCTGTTCCGGGGTAACTGGTCAGCCGACACCCAGAACGACAAGGAATCGCTTGACGCGTTTTGGACGACACTGTCAGGCTGGAGCGTTGAAACATGGCTGATCGCGATCGGTGGCGTATCGGTCGTCCTTTTGGCACTAATGCTCATTTCAGCGCTATTCGGTGGCGTATCCGCATACACGTCACTGAAGCTCTCGCGGAACGAAGCGGTGAGTATCGGTGAAGCGTTCAGGGTGTCATTCGAGCACCTGTGGAGCTTCCTTTGGCTTCAAATCATCGTTACCGTCAAGCTCTTCCTGTGGACGCTCCTCCTTATCGTCCCCGGCATTATCATGGCTACCAAATACAGCCTGGCGAGCGTCGCGTTTTTCGACGATACGAAGAACCTGCGAGGCAACGCAGCTATCAAGGAGAGTATCCGCCTAACCAAAAACGCATGGCTCACGACGTTCGGCTCGTTGTCTTTGTTCAATTACATCACTTTCGGGGTCATATCATCTCTTGTCACGACAGGGGCGAACGCCGTACTATACCGTCAGTACGAAAAGGTTGGCGACAAAAAGCCCGCCGCCCACTGGCTCTCTTGGCTGGCACTTGCATTGCCATTTGCCGTCCTATTCTTACTATTTGGCTTCCTCATCTTTTTGTTCGTCGTCATCGGCATCAGCGGACAGAGCTTTTCATAGTTGCGGCCTCTGAAAAGCTGCGCTATACTTCATAGACGTTCAGTACGCGCGAATGACTGCGCATGAGCAGATGTGGCGGAATTGGTAGACGCGCTAGCTTCAGGTGCTAGTGTCCGCAAGGACGTGGAGGTTCAAGTCCTCTCATCTGTACCAACGAATGACCGGCTATATGCCGGTCTTTTCGTTGGTTATCCCTCTTTACCGCACCAAAAGACATACGCAAAATATTGCTTTTTAGTATTTTTATGATATTATATGTTCGAACATCAGTCCTTACGATTCACTCGAACTAGGAGTCATCATGTCGCACCTCATCAAAGCGTTACTCGTCGCCTGCGTAGCGGCGCAGTTCGCCACCGGCTGCTCAAGCAGCCCCGAAGCCGCACAGGCAACGACGACTACCGCGGCCGAAACCGTCACGCCAACTCCGGAATCGCGTCCGGTTCTGGTCGAAGGAGACAATCCAGGGAACGGCGTCTTCGTCACCTGCGGGATTGGCGGTTCGGGTATTGTGACCAAGGTCACTTCCTGCCCATTCGCGGTGAACGTCAAGCAGGAATATTCAAAGAACCCGAGCACCATCGTGTACGCGCACAGTCCCATCACAAATCAGGACTACGACATGCGCTGCGAGACAGGATTTACCGCCCGGCTGAAGAGTGGCCTGGAAGTAGACGCCGTCCGCTGCTTCGGAGGCAATAATGCGGTCGTTGTCATCTTTTGATTTCGACACCGCTCCGGCTCCATGTCCACCTCTCACCGAGGCGAACATGGAGCCGTTCTTTTATGGTAAAATTATCCTTATGAGTCTTATCTTTAAACGCACCAAAATATTGGCAACTCTTGGCCCACCAACCAGCTCTCTGGATATGATCGAAAAGATGGTCGTCGCAGGGGTCAATGGTTTTCGATTGAACTTTAGCCACGCATCATACGAAGGGTGCGACGCGCTGATACCGATGATCCGTGAAGCTGGCAATAAAGTCGGCAAGCCTGTCGCGATTTTACAAGATCTCCAAGGTCCAAAAATCCGTCTCGGCGCCCTGACCCAAAATACACCGGTAAAAAAAGGTGATGAAATCACACTAGATTTCAGCGCCCAGCATGAAGGTACTATTTTCCCCGTTCAATATAATCTGGCATCCAAGGTCAAGGTCGGCGAGCCCCTATATATATTTGATGGCAAGATCAAAACGATCGTGACGCAGATATCATCGGAGACCGCTATAAAACTCCGTGTCGAGAACGACGGCGTATTAATGAGCAAAAAGGGGATCAACCTTCCGGATACGGATTTTGGTGGTGATATCCTGACCCAGAAGGACATCAAAGACATCGAATACGGCGCAACCAAAGACATAGACTACGTCGCTCTCAGCTTCGTGCAGTCACCCGATGATATCCATAACCTCCGACAGATTCTCATGAGTCTCAATTCCTCGGCGCAAATCATCGCAAAGGTGGAAACGAAGGCGGCAATCGCCGACGACACACTAGAAAAGATAGTCAAAGCAAGCGACGGTGTCATGGTAGCGAGAGGCGACCTTGCCGTTGAGGCAGGTGCCGAGGTCGTTCCTATCGTCCAACGGAAAATCATAGCCCTTTGCCGTAAACACGGCAAACTTTCTATCGTCGCGACGCAAATGATGGCCAGTATGGTCGATGCACCCGAACCTACCAGGGCCGAAGTCAGCGATGTCGCCAATGCCGTGATTCTTGGCGCTGACACAGTCATGCTTTCAGATGAAACGGCCAACGGTAATTACCCGCTCGAAACGGTGTCCGCCATGAAGAAAGTCATTCTCTACACCCAAGATAACGTTGCCGTCGCACCTATCACGGATATCATTAAGGGCAAGCGTACCCACCGAGACGCAATCAGCCTCGCGGCGGTCAGTCTTGCTGAACAATTAGGCGCAAAAGCAATCGTAGCAGAAACGAAATCAGGAGCAACGGCAGCCAATATCGCTGCGCACCGGCCCAACCTACCGATTATCAGCGTGACGAGCGAAAACCGTGCTTCGCAGCAATTAGCTCTCAGTTATGCAAACAAATCATTCGTCCGCCCAGACGGAGAACGAGCAGGCCTTGAACTTGCGAAAGAACTACATGGCAATAATTTCTTTGGCACCCCTGAACCCGTCACCGTCATTATCGTAAGCGGCAAACAGCCTGGCCTCATCGGCGGTACCGATACCATACGCGTACGAGTGATCGAATAGTCTAGTTGCCAGCTGAATATTCAGCGAAATCCGAACCGTCATAGTCGGTCCGTAATGCGGATACGAGATGCTTGAGGTCAGTCGTCTGCTTAACGCCGGTATTGAGGATGCTCATAGGGTCAAATATCGATCTGATCGATTCGATAAGCTTCACGATTTCATCATCCAGAGCCTTATGTGCGAATGGCGCTTTCAGCCTACCCTCTCCAGCCTCGCCAATCAAGTGACCACCATGCGCGGACACTGCAAGCGACCAATCGTTCAGCAGTTTGAATATTCTTTGCCTATCACCTACCTTTGACAATGCGAAGACGGGACGGCAATAGTATACGCTCTGTCCGGCATGACCGTAGAGCGCAAGCTCCACATGGTGCTTCTTTTCGAGCTCTGCGACGGCTTTCGTAAAATCCTCGTATCTTTCAGGGGGCACATAGCTTCCGTCGAGCAACGGTGGCGCACTCGTAGCTGATTTCTCGGGTATCATGAACAGCGATGTCACATCGCGCATGTTTCTGATTTCAGCGACCTTGTCAGCATCTTTCTCTATGACAGAAAGGACGTCCTCATTCTTTTCGAAAAGTTTAGCGATCTTCTTGCCGATATTCTTTTTGACCCGGCTACTGTGGTTATCGAACTCGAACAGCACGATCGCCGCGACATCACCCTGTCCTCTTGCCTCCGCGTAAAGTGGATACTTCTTGCCTCTCGCTTCCGCTTCCTCGAAAAGCTTCCCGTCGATCAGTTCAAGCATTGTCGGATTAAGGAGACGTAGCTGATCCAACCCGTCTCGTACGGCGTCATGGTTCGCGAAGGTTATCGCGCCCACTAACGGCTCTTTGGGGATATCAATTGCCTTCATAATAATCTCTGAGACGATACCAAGCGTGCCTTGACTCCCGACGAACAGTGGTGTCAGGTCAATTGACCCATCGCGCCTCCAAACGTCAACGATGTTGTAGCCGACGTTGTCCGGAACGTTCGCCGCGATACTGTCGAGCAATGCCACGTTATCGGTAAGAAGGTTATCGACACTTCTGTAAATCTCACCTTCGAAATCCTGCTGGCCCTTTTTCTTGGCGACTTCCCGCTTGCTGATGCGACCCGTCTGGATAACATCACCATTCGACAGCACGACCTCCAGCTGACTGACCCAGTTGCCTGTCGGCCCGTATTTGTCAGACAGTATACCACTGGCATTGTTCGCGATTGCTCCGCCCACAGTACTGTAGCCTGCAGAAAGCGGAAACGAGGGAATCATCATATTCTGCATGAACAGCACATCGTTCAATGTCTTGAAGTTGACGCCAGGCTGCAAACGAATGAGTTTTTGCTTGCTGTCGATTTCAAAAATCGTGTTCATGTGCGACAAGGTGTTCAGTATGATGCCCGTTCCTATCGAGGCGCCCGTTTGGTCACTACCGGCACCTCGCGGTGTGATAGGCAGCTTATGACCTTTCTCAGCTAATTGCCATGAAAAGCGGGCGACTTTCCGTATGTCGCTCGTTAGTTTCGGGTGGACTACCATATCGGGGACTATTTTAAGTACGCTCGCATCGGTTGAGAAATACTGCCGTACGGCATCGGCCGTCGTTGCTTCACCCTGTAAATGTTCGTTCAAATACTGCGCAACTTTACTCATGTGTCACTATGATAGCATAAGCATGGTGTTTCACGAACACTCTGGATTAACAGATAAGAATCTGCTATGATATCTTGTACGCGCGAGTGGTGGAATTGGTAGACACGCTAGCCTTAGGAGCTAGTGCCTCCGGGCGTGAAGGTTCAAGTCCTTTCTCGCGTACCAAAGAAAATATCCGGTATGATACCGGATATTTTCTTTGGTACTCAATTTACAGACTGCATATATAAATAAAAAAGACCCTACGGTCTACTCTTCTAACCGGTAGTACGTGAGAGTCGCGTCTCCATAACTACGATTGTCCACCACAACAACTCCAGATTTGGTCGGACTCTCACTTCTACCTGGTTTAGATAATACCATAAGCGCGCCGGGCTTTAAAAGTCCCAATAATTTCATGGCTGTGGAAAACTGTGGGTCATGATAGGGTGGATCCGCGAATATAAGATCGAATAATTCCCCGTCGTACGTTTCGATCCATGATGCGACAGGAGCCTTGATGAGCTTTGATTTGCTCCCGACGCCCAAAAGCGCGATATTATCCGCTATAACCTTCTGTGCGATTCGGTCACGTTCGATGAACGTGACATGCGATGCGCCTCTGCTCAACGCTTCGATTCCCACTGAGCCACTACCAGCGAAAGCGTCGAGCACCTTGGCATAGGC
>CAZGAP010000001.1:165639-175610 GCA_964523935.1 uncultured Candidatus Saccharibacteria bacterium | reverse complement strand
AGCACGGCGAGAATGCAGATTGGCACTCCGAGCTTGAGCCATGCACGACGCCGTGCGGCGCGTGCATTTGCTGACATAGCCATTCTTTCTCTCCTTGTCTCGGGCTCGCGACTGCGAGCAACTAGTGTTGCCGCATTCGCGGTGTGCCCCGGGGTAGGAGGGGCAACATAACGGGCTTCATGCTGATGCAGCCGATTATGTTGCCTCTCCACTCCACAAGGGGAAAGCGTATTCGTATACCATGCTGCTTGAAGCAGCGCATCACGCGCAAAACTTGTACGTGAAGCGCTGCCAAGCAACATGTCATAAACTGTAATGATCTGATTTGTTAAGCGACCACCGTTGCCAATGAGTCTCCACCTCAATGCAACTGTCAGTAACATTCTATCACAAAAACTAATAAATGTCAATAAGCAACACACAAAATATGCATAATTACAATAAAAACGTATAATATTTATGGTTTTTGAGGATATACAGGGGTGGACAAGGCTAGTATAATTTGCTAATGTAGAGCGGAGTTGCTCTAAGAACAAGCGATCTCATATGGATCTTTCAGACCATATGAGCTCCAAATTTCTCGGTAGAGCACAAAAATAAGCAAGCTGATTTTTGTCGTTCAACACTCGAAATTTGGTCTCATCGTCTAACGGTTAGGACACCAGGTTTTCATCCTGGCAATCCGGGTTCGATTCCCGGTGAGATCACCAAGCACAAGCACTTTACCACAGAGGTAGAGTGTTTTTGCTTTGTGGCGATACATTGACTTTTTATTTTACTTATGCTATAATTAAATTATTCTCATGTGTTGAAATACTTTGAGAGTACACCGACAAGCAGGCAACACGACAAGAAAGAAGCCTTAAATGAGTTTCATTCGTACACGTCAGGCAAAGCTCCCCGAAAACCTCGAGGAGAACACCATCGACAGCATGGTCACCGGCGAAGTCGGCTACACCGTCCCCTGGGGAATGTGGGTCGACACGGACCGAAACTGCTGGCTCCACCCGAAGTACACGCTCCACGAGCATTCGGGAGGGACCGTTCAGATGAGGGTCGAACTTCATGAAGATGGCTACCACGTGTGGGCGCCTCCGGGTAAGACCTGGAGCGTCCAGGCAGAACCGGGATACATGAGTCCACAGGACACCGAGTACATCCCAGTTGTCGAGCTTCATCGCTAGCCCCGCAACGGCAACACCATTATGGTGGACCCCGCTTGCGGGGTTTTCCATTCCTATGACGTTCTATTCTATACAGGGGAGTATAATAAACACACTAGCTTGCTCTTAACAGATGAGGTTGCGTCCCAGTGTTACGGATAACATCGTTCCAACGAACGATCTCCACCACTATTTGGTTATAAATCGAAGGCTCAAGGTTCACCAAAGAAAAAAGTTCAGGCCTTGGCTTGGACTTTTTTCTTTGAGCGAGTTTATTCGCTGGAAACGAACGCCGGAAGGCTGGTAGTATCTATGATTTCTCACTGAATATAAAAAACGCCCCTCATGCGAGGGGATGTATTCCGGAGGGGGCCAGTCAGCCCCCTCCGGAAAGCAGATCCGGCATGGTTACGACAGGGAGGCGATTTTCTCGACGAGCTCGTCGGTCGTCATCGTATGCGACTCGCCCGTCTTCATGTTCTTGAGCGAGACGGTGCCGGTTTCGACCTCGCGGTCGCCTATCAGTACTGCCCAGTCGAATCCCATGCGATCAGCGTAGCGCATCTTCTTTTTGATGGCGTTCTGCTCGCTGTACAACATGACCGATGTGCCGGCCGATCGAAGGGCGTTCGCCGTTTCGATACCCGCTGCAAGTTGCTGGCCGTCGAGCGGCATGACGACGATCCTGGCAGGGCTCATCGCTTCTGCCTTGATCACTCCGAGCTCGCGCAGCTTGTAGAACAGCCGCGAAAGCCCGATCGAAATGCCGACGCCGGGAAGCTCGGTGTCCGTGTAGTGGCTCGCCAGATTGTCGTAGCGGCCACCGGAGCAGACACTACCGACCTCTGGATACTCATCGAGCATGGTCTCATAGACCGTGCCGGTGTAGTAGTCGAGTCCCCGTGCGATCTTCAGGTCGATTCGGAACCGGTTCTCTGGCACCTTCATCGCTCGAAGCGCATCGATCAGCTGTGAGAGCTTTTCGACGCCACTGCGGAACGTGTCGGACGCGATGTCCATGCCCCGTAGCTGCGTGAGCACTTCGTCGTTCGTGCCGGCAACTTCGGTGAAACTGATCACTTTGTCGATCTGCTCGCCGTCGAGGCCGAGCTTTTCGAGTTCTGCGATCAGTTCGTCCCGCGAAATTTTCTCGATCTTGTCGATGACGCGCAAGACGTCTTTCGACGCATCAGCCAAGCCGATTCCTTCGAAGAAGCCGCCAAGCACCATGCGGTTGTTGATGCGGATGGTGAACTCGCCGAAATTGAACTGTTCGAAGATCCCGTTGATGATCGCCGGGAATTCCGCGTCGACGATCGGGCTGTCAGACCCGATGACATCGATATCACACTGATAGAACTCACGGAACCTTCCAGCCTGAGCCCGTTCACCACGGTGCACCTTGCCGATGTGGTATCGACGGAAGGGGAACACCAGTTTGCCCTCGTGCTGCGCGGCGTACCGTGCAAGAGGAACGGTGAGATCGAACCGCATCGTCAGGTCATTACTGCCCTTGGTGAAGCGGTATACCTGCTGCTCGGTTTCGCCGCCGCTTTTCGTCAGCAGGACTTCCGACAGCTCGAGATCGGGCGTGTCGATCGGCGAAAAGCCGTACCGTTCGTACGTCTCACGGATGATTGCCATGAGACGGTTGAACTCAATCTGCTCTTCGGGCAGATATTCGGGGAATCCGCTTGGTGTGCGGGGTTGGACGGAAGTCATTGGCTCATCTCCTTATTTTGATTTTGTCACGTCTGTCGTCTGGGATCGAAACGGGGTATGTATCAGATACGATTAAATACGTTCTGAAGATGTTTGTCAAACAGGCACAGTGAGCAATCTCACAGTTTATTCTCAGGTACATTCATACAATGAATCCAATGAAAGGCGTGAACTTAGGTGGCTGGCTCATACTTGAGAGATGGATGACACCGTCTCTATTTGAGGGAACTGATGCGACGGATGAGTATACGTTCATGCAGACGGGTGGCTCCCGCGAAAAGATAGAAGCCCATCGCCGAACGTTCATCACTGAAGCGGATTTCGTGTGGCTGGCTAGTCACGACATAGAGGCGATCAGGATACCGGTAGGTTACTGGCTGTTTGAGGCAGATGGCCCCTACACTCCGACGATTGCCTATCTTGACTGGGCGGTAAGGATGGCAAAAAAACATGGGCTAAAAGTGTTAATCGATCTGCACGGTGCGCCCGGGTCGCAAAACGGCAGGGATCATAGCGGCCGTAGTGGCAAAGCGGAATGGTACGGTGAAAGTGCATATAGGAGACGGACGATCGACGTTTTAGTGAGGATTGCCGAAAAATACCGCGCCGAGCCTGCTGTCTGGGGGCTGCAGCTGTTAAATGAGCCGAAAATCGGGCTGCTGCAATGGAAGCTGCGCAGATTCTACAAGGAGGCCTACCGGAAGGTGGCTGATGCTGGTAGGCCGGGGCTTGTCGTCGTGTTCCACGATGCGTTCACGCCGCGGCTGCTCAGTGCCGCCATATGGCCACGGAGCGACTGCCCGGTAGCGATGGATATTCATTGGTATCATTTCACGGATTGGCTGCATCGGTGGTTGCCACTGGAGTGGTATTTCAGGAAAGTGCGCGGGCGCGGCGCATTGATCGGGAGGCTTCAAGCGCATCAACCGGTAATCGTTGGCGAGTGGAGCATCGTGATCGCGGCCGAAACACTCCGTAAATACCCGTCCTCGGAGCATGCGGGCCTTATGCGGCGACATGGTGAGATGCAGCTCGATGCGTATGCTGCGGCGGTCGGATGGTTCTACTGGTCATATAAAACGGAAGAGCCGGGGGTATGGAATTTTCGCTCGCTCGTAGAAAAAGGTGATATTTCGCTGAAATAACCGCAACCGTTTTGTGGTAGAATAAAATCAAATGAAAAAGGTGGGCAAAGTGGGATTCTATAAGAAGACGGTTCGTGACGTGTCGCTAAGCGGTCACACGGTGCTGGTGCGCGTTGATTACAACGTGCCACTCGCACAAGACGGTTCGATCAGCGACGATCTACGTATAAGGGCGAGTCTGCCAACGCTGCAGTTCCTGTTGGCGAGAGGATGCAAAGTGGTGCTCATCAGTCATATGGGGCGCCCGGACGGTAAAGACATGAAATACAGCCTTGAACCCATCGCGGAGAGGCTCGGGGAACTTCTCGAAAAGCCAGTTGTTTTCGCGAACGATACCATCGGGGATGAAGCATACCAAGCGGTGAAAAGGGCACATAAAGGCAGTGTCGTCATGCTGCAGAACCTTCGCTTCTACAGCGAGGAAGAGGCGGATGATATGGAATTTGCGAAAGCCATCGCACGGGTGTCGCAAGCTGACTTTTTCGTGCAGGATGGCTTCGGTGTCGTGCACAGGGCTCATGCGAGCACGCATGCGATCACGCTGCAATTGCCAAGTGTAGCCGGACTGCTGCTAGAGCGTGAATACACGACCATTACGAATGCCATGGGACATCCTGAACGGCCGCTTGTCGCGGTTCTTGGCGGCGCGAAAGTAAGCGACAAGATAGGTCTCGTCGAGCGCTTCGTTGAAAAAGCAGACAAAATCCTCATCGGTGGCGCAATGGCAAATACGTTCCTGAGATATAAGGGTGTCGATGTCGGTTCGAGCAAAGTCGAAACCGACCAGACGGAAACGCTTGATAAGATATATGATTCAGCGCACAAAGAAGTAGGCGATGACGTCGATTCGTTCATCGTATTGCCGAGAGATGTCGCGGTCGCAAAAGAAATCAGCGCCAATGCCAAGCGCGAAGAAAAAGAATTGAACGAAATCACACGCGACGAGTACGTGCTCGATATCGGTACTAAAAGTATTGATTACTACTGCAAAGTCATCGAAGAAGCGAAAACCGTCATCTGGAACGGCACGATGGGGATGGCCGAATACCCTGATTTCGCGCATGGTTCCGCACGACTAGCCCTGGCTCTCGCTACCCATCCCGACAAACTCTCGATCATCGGCGGCGGGGATACGGCGGATTTCGTCTTGAAGTGGGACAGCAAGGAAGGCGGAAGCTTCACTCATGTTTCTACCGGAGGCGGCGCAAGCCTTGATCTCATGTCCGGATCCAAGTTGCCGGGAGTAGAAAGTCTGCTCGACGCTTAGAGGAAAATAAGATACACTAATCACAAAAGAAAGCATAAGCGAGATGTCGTCCACCAAGAAGAAACTCATCATCGGCAACTGGAAGATGAACCTCACGATCCATGAGGCCAGCGTGTTCGTGCATGGGTTGGCATCAGATATCGCCGTGCACCGCGATGTCGAGGTCGTACTGGCACCGACCTTGCTTGCACTGCAGCCCGTCAGCTTGCAAATCGACCGGAGGCAGTTCAAACTTGCCGTCCAGAACCTGTACCATAAGGACGCCGGTGCCTTTACCGGTGAAGTCTCGGCCTCTCAGCTTCGAGGCTTGGTAGAATACGCTATCATCGGTCATAGCGAACGACGACATGTGTTCCATGAGCACGACAAAGATATTCGTGCAAAGGTGCAGGCTGCGATCAGAAATGGTATCCGTCCGGTGCTTTGTATCGGTGAGACGGCCCACGAACGAACGGCGGGCGAAACGGGAGCTGTCATCCATGACCAGCTTCTGGGAGGACTTGCGAACATCACCAGTGAAGAGTTTCTTCAAGTGGTCATCGCATACGAACCGGTATGGGCTATCGGAACAGGCAATAACGCAACGCCTGAAGACGTGAAAAAGGCAGTCCGATCTATCAGATCACAGATTACGCACTTATATGGTGAAGGTTCGGCGGAATCAGTAAGGATACTTTACGGCGGCAGCGTCAAGCCGGAAAGCGCTGCGACATACTTGGCTATCGACGGAATAGACGGTTTGCTCGTGGGCGGCGCGAGCTTGTCGCGGTCATCATTTGCGGCGATCGTGGCCGCGGCGCATAACAGTTCCGGAAATGGGCGGGGGTAACAGGCATGAGTAAAGACATTGATTTCGATGAACTAGATAAAGCGGTAAATTCTCTTATGGGTACCGTGGCTCCGGACACGTCTGATGAGGATCCGAAGGCAAAGACTTTAAGGATTAACAGTACCTTGCAGCCTGGGGAACGACCCGCGTACAATCGGCTCGATGAAGTCGCAAAGCGCATCGGAAGCGAAACGCTCGTTCTCGAAGGGGAGCGGACGACCGTCGAGGACCTCGACGCGCTTCAGCTCGGGTCTACCGCACCGGCCTTGCCTGTGATGGCCACAACGACACCGCCGACAGAAACGCCTCTCCCAGTACGCGCTACGACCGAGCCATCAAAACAGCCCTTAGCACCAAAGCCAGCAAGCGGAAGGTTTATGGACGTAGTGCACCCCTCATCCGATATGCGGACGGCCACGAATGATGCCCTCCCGCTCGTCGTGCCCGAAAGGGACGTTGCGGTTTCGGTGGCAGAGCCTGTTGAGGATAGCCCTCAACCTGAAGTGGAATCCCAGCCTGAGGCCACTGCCGCGGCAACGGAACCAGTGGCTCCTCCTGTCACTGATATACCTTTGACACCATTTCTTCCTGATGCGAAAGTCGAAAAGCGCCCCCTTGGCGGCATGACGTTCGCGTCTGACGAGCCGAAAGAGGAAAATGAAGAACGTATAGTTGAGGAATTGGGTGACGAACCCGCGAGCGATGAGCCGCTTGAGACGAAACCTGACACCGTCAAAGAACTGGCGGCAATAGAACCCACTTTAGAGGCAGTGCTGGACGATCCGCAGAAAGAAGCCGTGGCGGACACGTCAGCCCGCATACCGCCTGAGGCGGCAGAATCAATCCGTGCTGTCGAGTCAGGCGATACCGAGAAGCTCAGCGCCGCTGCGCAGTCAGGTGGCATAGTCGGTGCTCAGTTTGGGGATTCCGACCAGAATGACGGTGCTATATATGATGTCGATAACCAGCCGCAGCCGCTCGGGCATCCAACAAAGCAGAAATCAGGATGGGGAACGGTTCTCATTATTCTCATAGTCATCGTGGTTTCAGCGGCACTAGGCGCGGCAGCCTACTTCATTCTTGGTCTGGGTGCTTGAGCGCCAGACATCCTGTATACTGGTTATAATGGATATCCTTGAGGGCTTGAACGCGGCGCAACTAGCGGCCGTGAAACAAACGAGTGGTCCGCTGCTCATACTCGCTGGTGCGGGAAGCGGCAAAACAAAGACGCTGGCGCATCGAATCGCTTATTTAGTGCGGACCGAGTCTATCTGGCCGACTGAAATTCTTGCCGTTACATTTACGAACAAAGCCGCCCGCGAGCTCCGTGAAAGGGTATGGCGACTGACCGAATCGGTCGGCGTCGACGTGCCGAGGACTTTCATGCCATGGATGGGAACCTTCCACGGCATTTGCGTCAGACTGCTTCGCCAGGACGGGGCGGTCATCGGTATCGCGCCGAACTACGTCATTTATGACGAGGATGATCGTCAGGGATTGATCAGGCAGGCGATGAAAGAGCTATCGATTGACAGTCAGCAGATCAAGCCGCGGACGGTCAGCAGTATCATAAGCAACGCGAAAAATGAGCTGAAAACACCGAAAGACTTCGAAGCGGCGGCCAATTACCCGCATCTGCAGAATATCGCGAAGATCTACTACCGTTACGAGAAGCTACGCAAGTCCGCCGGAGCGCTTGATTTCGATGACTTGCTGCTTGAAGCGGTACGCTTGCTTAGGGATCACTCCGATATCCGGCAAAAATGGCAGAACCATTTCAAGCACATCTTCATAGATGAGTACCAAGATACGAATGCGGCGCAATACGCCATCGTGAAATATTTGGTGAACGATTCGCAGAACATATGCGTGGTCGGTGATGACTGGCAATCGATTTACAGTTGGCGTGGCGCGGATTTTACGAATATTCTGAACTTTGAGCGTGATTATCCTGATGCGAGTGTCATCAAACTCGAGCAAAACTACAGTTCGACCAACGCGATTCTTGCCGCAGCGCAAGCGGTTATCAGTAAAAACAAAGTCCGTACTGATAAGAAGCTATGGACAGATGTTGGTGAAGGGGCTCCGGTTGAAGTGCATCAGACCTACGATGAGGCTGAGGAAGCGAGCCTTGTCGCCGGGAGAATCGGTACGCACGCGAGTATCGGCGCGCGGTCGTATAGTGATTTCGCCGTGCTATACCGCATGAACGCACAGTCCGCTCCCCTTGAGCGGGCTCTCAGGCTTGCACGTATCCCGTATCAGCTGGTAGGAGGGGTGCGTTTTTATGACCGAAAGGAAATCAAAGATATCATCGCCTATCTCCGCGTCATCTACCAACCAAACGACAGACTCAGTTTTAGTCGCATCGTCAACATACCCGGTCGCGGCATCGGTACGACCAGTTTGGAGCGTTTTTTGACATGGCAAGCCGAAACGGGGCAAGATATCATATCAGCGCTCGGAAGCGTTCACGAAGCGACGTCGCTGACGCCTAGGGCTCGCACAGCACTCGGCGCGTTAGGGAATCACCTAAAAGAGCTCCGCTCGCTCCTTGAAGAGGGTGCGTCACCGGCGGATATCATCGAGCGGATGCTGAAGCTGACAGGGTACCGCCAGTATCTCCGTGACGGCACGCCCCAGGCTGAAGAACGCGAAGAAAACGTCGGCTCGCTCCTTTCGGACGTGCGCGTCTTTGCCGACCTACCGGAGTTCTTAGAGGAGACCGCCCTGATTGCCAGTAGTGACACCGCGGCAGGCGATGACAAAGTAACACTCATGACGCTTCATGCGGCGAAAGGCTTGGAGTTTCCGGTGGTATTTATGGTCGGCATGGAGGAAGGAATTTTTCCGCATAGCAGAGTATATGAGGCAGGACCGGCGGAGCTCGAAGAAGAACGCAGGCTTTGCTACGTCGGTATGACGCGGGCACGCGAAGAGCTCCACCTGACATATGCGCGCTCACGATTGCAGTTTGGCCAGCGTGCGTATAACAAAACGTCACGTTTCATCGCGGACATGGGCGACCAGATCGCTTCGATAACGGATGAATCATCATACGATCATGCGTATGACTCGGATGATTTCGTCAGTGATGAATTGCCATTCGAAATAGGCGACCGGGTGCGATCGGCCGCTTTTGGTACTGGTACGATCACGGAAATCGATGGCTTGGCGGTGACGATCCAGTTCGACAGAGGAGGCTATAAAAAGCTGAACGCTGAATACGCTCATCTGGAGAAAATATGAGGCAGTGGGCACGGCTCATTGTCGGGTCGGTCGTCATTTTGCACTTGAAACTATTCACTGCCGTTACTAAGCGTCCGAGAGTAAGGGTGATGGTCATAAATGAGAAGGGGCAATTGCTTCTTATCAGGACTTTCCTTTCCCATGGGAATTGGACGCTTCCAGGAGGGGGCGTAAAGATGAACGAAGCCCCAAGGGCTGCCGCTCGGAGGGAAGTGGCCGAAGAAACGGGCATCGATGCCGATGAGACGCGATTCGAATACGTGATTACTTTCGCCAGGCCGCTTTATGCCGTTTCTTTTACCGCTCCTTTGTACCGCGTCAAAGTGGACGCCGGGGCGTTCAGTGAGCAAAAACTCAACCGCAGAGAAGTGGCTGTGGCAAAATGGTTTGACGTGAACAGTTTGCCTTCCTCGGTGTCATTAATAACGCGGCTCGCTGTCGATAGGCACCTGCACGAGGAGAGAGGCGCATTGCGGACGTGAGCGGCATTGGGTACAATGGTATGAAAGCCGAAACGGGCTTTTATCTATGAGGATGATTTACTTTTTCAGCCGTTTCCGAGGGTATCAAATCGTCGCTGCTTTGTTCGTCATCGT
>CAZGAP010000001.1:142732-165563 GCA_964523935.1 uncultured Candidatus Saccharibacteria bacterium | reverse complement strand
ATTCTGACGCATGCCCAATCTATCCGGGACGCTTTGGGAGACGCTGATATAACGGTCGCGCCCGAAGACCTGGTAGAGCCGGCGCTTGACGATCCGCTTGTCGCTACCGACTACACGGTCAACATCTACCGCGCACGTCCCGTCATCGTCGTCGACGGCATGGTGCGTCAGAAAATCATGACCGCCGCGCAAACGGCAAAAGGCATCAGTGAAGCCGCGGGAGTGGAACTACATGACGAAGATATGACAAAACTCAGTATGAACGGCGATGTGGTGACCGATGGCGCCAGTGTGAGGCTGACTATCGACAGGGCGACGGAATTCTCCTTGAACTTATATGGAAAAATGACCAAAGCGTACACGCAGGCCAAAACCGTCGGTGAGATGCTCGAGAAGAAAAAAATAACCCTGGGTAAGGACGACACGTTGTCTGTGCCGCGGGGTGCCGCAATCACGACAGGCATGGCGGTATCCATTTTCCGAAACGGAGTCCAGGTGGCGACCGTGGAAGAACCGATTAAATTCGCCGTCCGACAGATTCAGGATGCCGATCAGCCAGCGGGGTATAAGAAAATCGAAACACCAGGAACGAATGGGCGAAAAAACGTGACCTATGAAATCACTATGCAAAACGGCAAAGAAGTAAACCGTAAGGTCATACAGAGCGTCACGCTTGAAGAGCCGAAAGAACAGGTGGAAGTCGTGGGCGCCAAACCGTCGTTCAGTGGCGATTTCGCTGCGGCCCTCGCAAAACTCCGCGCTTGTGAATCAGGTGGTAATTATGCCAACAAAAAGAATCCACTTTACAGGGGTGCTTATCAGTTCGGCTACGGCACATGGGCCAATAAGTATGGTATCTATGATCCCGCTGACGCATCACCCGCGCAACAAGACCAAGCCGCACGTGAGCTATATGTTCGTCGTGGTTGGCAACCGTGGCCACATTGTGGTGCGAATTTGCCCGATACCTATCGCTAATCTTTGCTTCCGTTGTCTCAGCGATGATTGGTTGTTACAATAGGGTAAGTCCCGTATGGGTTTTTTCTATACATGCATATACGACGATACATATCGATGGTAGGTCACTACAAAGCAGTCATCGCAGGCGTTTTCTTCCTTATACTCAGCGTTTCATTGGTGTCGCACGTTCAAGCAGCGGGTAATGACTCTTCGCGTGACGGCAGGCTTATCACCATTTATGACCGCGGTCAAAAGAACGTCGTACTGACGCGGGCCGAGACCGTCAAAGACGCTTTGCGAGATGCAGGGGTGGCAACGGCCGACGAAGATGTGGTCGAACCAGAACTGAAGACAAAGCTGATAGCTTCGGATTATTCGGTCAACATCTACCGTGCACGTCCCGTCATCGTCGTCGACGGCATGGTGCGTCAGAAAATCATGACCGCCGCGCAAACGCCAGAAGCAATCGTTGCGGCGGCAGGTAATCAACTGCAGGATGAGGATGATGTGCGTATCGCTGCTAATCAGAATATCATCGCTGACGGTGCCGGAGTGGTCATGACGATCGACCGCGCGACAAGTTTTACTTTGAAACTGTACGGAAAGCCGATGACCGCGTATACACAAGGAACTACCGTCGGTGAAATGCTGAAGGATAAAGGTATTGTACTTGGGCAAAATGACACCGTATCCGTCGACGAGAAAACACCACTCGTGCAAGGAATGACGGTCGAAATATGGCGCGAAGGCGTGCAAACAGCTACGGTTGAGGAACCGATCAGCTTCACGGTGCGAACGGTGATCGATGGAGACAGGCCTGTCGGATACAAAGAAATCCAGGCCCCCGGCGTCGCAGGCAAGAAGAGTGTGGTGTATGAGATAACCGCTCAAGGCGGGAAAGAGGTGAGTCGCAAAGCCATCCAGAGTGTGGTAACTCTCCAGCCAAAGGAGCAGATAATCGTGATGGGAGCAAAACCGGCACCGGGAGCGCTCACCAAATCGAAGGGCGCACAGCACTACAAAGATAGTAAGGGCGTCGTCCACCGTGAGACGTATTACGACCTGCCTATGAACATCGTCATGGGCGCTTGTGGTGGTGGCAACTACACGATCCGTACCGACGGCGCGAAGATTGACAAGGACGGGTATATCCTTGTGGCTGCACATCTTGGCAATTATCCGCGCTGCTCGGTCGTCGAGACAAGCATGGGGCTTGGCAAAGTGTATGACACCGGTGGGTTTGTCGCGAAGCATCCTCATGGATTTGATCTTGCGACTGATTGGACGAAAAGCGATGGCAGGTAACGGTCCGAACAAGTCACTCGGTCAGCACTGGCTGCATGACAGAGCGGTACTTTCCCATATAGCAGAGTGCGCCGAAGTCGGTCCGGACGATACGGTGCTTGAAATCGGCCCGGGGCTAGGTACGCTCACATCTGAGCTGCTACGCAGGGCAAAGAACGTTATCGCGGTTGAATTCGACAAAGATCTGGCGGCAAAGCTTCCAGGGCAATTTCCGGGTAAAAACCTAGAGGTCATCAATGAAGACATTTTGACGTACGATCTCAGCCAGCTGCAGGACGGCTACAAGGTGGTCGCCAACGTGCCGTACTACATCACCAGTAAGATCGTCCAAAAATTAATGACAGCGGATAATAAACCCGCCACAGCGGTTTTGCTCGTGCAGAAAGAAGTCGCCCAGCGGATAGCGGCCGAGCCGGGTGATATGAGTATTCTCGCCATCAGCGCCCAGGTATATGCCAAAGCTTCTCTTGGTGATGTGGTGCCCGCGGAACTTTTCACGCCGCCACCGAAAGTGGATAGTCAGGTGGTGGTGCTAAAGACGAGGGAGACGCCGCTCGTCGCACCCGGTGAGGAGCGTGAGTTTTTCCGTATCGTCAAAGCCGGGTTTTCCGCGAAACGTAAAAAACTCCGTTCATCACTCGCGGGGGGACTAGGCATCGCGAAGCAGGATGCGGAAAAAACCCTTGAAAACGCAGGGATTTCTCCAGACTCTCGTGCTGAGGACCTTGCCATTGATGATTGGCAAAGGCTTCGAGAGTCTCATCTGTTATAATTATGCTCAATGGGAAAAAACCTCTATATAACCACTGCGATTCCTTACGTCAATGCGAAGCCGCATATCGGCAACGCTCTCGACTACTTGCTTGCGGACGTATGGTCGCGCTATCAGAAGCAAAATGGCAAAACGGTCCGCTTCCAAGTTGGCACTGACGAGCATGGCAACAAGATAGCAGCGAAAGCCGCTGAAAACGGGCTGGACCCAAAAGCATATACTGATCAAACGTACGTCAACTTCCAGGCGCTCATGCAGAAGGTCGGTGCGGAATACACGGATTTCATCCGGACGACCGATCCACATCACGAGGCGGCCGTGCAGTGGATATGGCAAAAGCTTCAACCGTATATTTATAAAGGTTCATATGAGGGCTGGTATTGTACCGGGCATGAAGCGTTTTTCACCGACAAGGAAGTCGAGGCGACGAACGGCGTATGCCCAGACCACCAGAAGCCGTATGAACGTATCAGCGAAGAGAACTATTATCTGAAGACGAGCGCGTTTACGGATCGGATTCGTGAAGCGATCGAAAAACACAAGATGCGTATCGTGCCGGAATTCCGTAAGAAAGAGTTTCTCGAACTGATGAAGGACGGTCTGAAAGACGTTAGTATCTCGCGACCTCGCAAAACGTTGAGCTGGGGCGTCCCGGTGCCGAACGATCCCGATCAGGTGATGTATGTCTGGATTGACGCGCTCGCTAACTACATCACCGTACTCGGCTACCCAGACCGAGAAGGTTGGCAAGACTTCTGGCCTGCGGATGTCCAGGTGATCGGCAAAGACATATTGCGATTCCATGCTGGTATATGGCCAGCGATGCTCTTGGGGCTTGAACTGCCACTTCCGAAGAAACTGCTCGTGCACGGCTTTATCAACGTCGGTGGGGCTAAGATGAGCAAATCAGTCGGCAATGTTGTCGATCCGAATGAGATTATTGATACCTATGGCGTCGATGCGTTTCGCTATTTCTTTTCCCGTCACATACCCACGCAGGATGACGGGGATTTCACATGGGAAAAATTCGAAGGGGCCTACAATTCGGAGCTCGGTAACGACCTCGGCAATGTCGTGCAGCGCATCGCGAGTATGATCGTCAGATACCAGGCGGGCGTCATCGGCGAGGCGCCGCAGTCCGAGCACGACATGCAGCTTTACCGCGCCGCGATGGATTCGCTTGAATTCGACAAGGCACTCGACCAGATCTGGCTGATGATCAGGGGATTGAACCAATATATAGACACGGTCAAGCCATGGGAGATTGCGAAAACGAAAGATACCGACCCCGAAGCGGCTGAGCATTTGTCTGAAGTGCTCGCAACAGGCGTGGGCACGCTGATGCAAGTTGCCGATTTGCTCGTGCCGTTCATGCCGTCAACGGCAAAGATTATCCACGATACGTTTGGCACGGGTGTCGTGTCTGCTCCGCCTAGCGTCATGTTCCCAAAGATCTACAAACACACTCCGGATCCACACGGCCCCAAAGGAGCATAATGCAACTCGTTGATACGCACTGCCATATTCATGAGGCGGACTATCCCTTGGATATCGATCAAGTCATGCGTCAAGCTGCCGATGCTGGTGTCATGAAGATGATTTGCGTAGGTACCAGCGAACGGAGTTCACGGGATGCTGTCGCGTTTGCGAATAATCACGAAGGTGCTTTCGCCGCGGTAGGCGTCCATCCTCATGACACGAAAGACGGCTACGATGCGATCGCGCAACTAGCAAAAGACAGGGTTGTCGCGGTCGGTGAAATCGGCCTTGATTACTTTTATACCCATAGCCCTCGCGATGTCCAAATCAAGGCGCTGGAGTTTCAAATTCAAGTAGCTTTGGATAATAAACTTCCTGTCATTTTCCATGTCCGTGACGCATTCGATGATTTCTGGCCGATTTTCGACAATTTTTCCGGCATGAGAGGTGTTTTGCATAGCTTTACGGACAGCCAGGAGAATATTGATATGGCGTTTGAAAGAGGACTCTTTATTGGCGTCAATGGCATCAGCACGTTCACGAAAGACGTCAAGCAGCAGCAATTATTTTCGCAAATCCCACTCGATCGGATGATCCTTGAAACGGACGCGCCATTCTTGACGCCAACCCCATATCGTGGTACTATAAACCAGCCAGCATATGTTAGTGAGGTAGCACGGCATCATGCTACTATCCGGGGTATAAATCCGGAAGAGGTCGCTAAAGTAACGACAGCGAACGCACAATTGTTGTTTGACCTCAGTTAACACTCTCTTTATCCAATACAAACACCACAACAGACCAACCCATTGGATTATTTATTATGCAGAATGCGAATTACACCACACAGTACAGGGAAGTTCTTCCTCACGAGAGGGAGCTTAGTGACATCACTCCAGTAGCGAGAAAGATGAAGGTGGATGACGTCTATCATCTGCCAAACCCGTTCAACCGCGATCCACAGTCGCGGAGACTTCGCATGTCATCAAACCTCCAGGGTACGGAAACGAATTCATCACTATCCGGTGACCCTGGGCTGCATAGGGTAATCGGCCGGGCGCAGACATCAGCAAGGCCCGAGCGAGAGGTGGCGATGACGAAAGAGCAGATGGCCGAGCTTACTACATGGCTACTTCAGGCTGGACAAACGATCAACTGGGAGCGCGAGATCGAGACGGAAGGACAAAAGGCAGCGTAATGGCAGGCTTTTTCAAGGCTTCACTCGCATACCTACTTGGGACTGACAGCTCGCAGCTGTTCCGCTCGCATCCGACACGACGCCAGCTGATCCAAAGGGAAAGTGAGCTTGGTGGTCAGCTGTTCGGTCCGGTTCCCGAGGGTCACCATCGTCAGTTCTTCAATCTGGATGTCAACACATGGATATGGTATGAGGAGTGGACCGACGAAAAGGGCGAGAAGCAAAGTGCGACGACGCGCTATGAAGTGCATAGTAATGGCGTACTGAAAGTCCAAGACGGGACACCGTACCATTTTATAGATGGCCAAGAACTCGTGAATCTGACTCGTGCGATACAGACGTATTACGAAAGAGTGACGCGTGAAATTTATCATCGCGATCCGGCTACTGCGAAACCGCTTGCGGCTTAGTTGGGATATAATGTAACAAGATGAGTATTTATCTTGACTACGCGGCTGCTACCCCGCTTGATCACAAGGTCTTAACGGCGATGATGCCGTATCTTTCGGAGCGGTTCTATAATCCCTCCAGTCCTTATGCGCCAGCTATAGCGGTCCGACGTGACTATGAAGCGGCAAAATCCAAAATCGCCGCCATCATCGGCGCACAGGCTGGTGAACTGACGATGACAGCGGGCGCGACGGAATCAATCAATCTTGCGTTCGCGTCGGCCAGCGGTCATATCGTGACAAGTGCGGTCGAGCACCAATCCGTTCTGGCGGCCGCAAAGAGGCACGAGCACACGATCGTCCCTGTTGACAGGTATGGGCGGGTCAGCCCGGAAGACGTCAAGGCCGCGGTGACGCCAGAGACATGGCTGGTCAGTGTCGGACTTGCCAACAGCGAAATCGGAACGGTGCAACCGCTCGGCAAAATAGCCGAAGCACTGAAAAGCATCCGCGCGGAGCGTCAAGAGAGCGGAAACAAAACGCCGTTATATCTTCATACTGATGCGTCTCAAGGGGTTGGTCAGCTGGATATCAATGTGGCACGGCTCGGCGTTGATATGCTGACGATAAACGCAGCCAAAATGTACGGGCCGAAACAGGTCGGGCTTCTCTATGCGGCCCGATCCATCGAATTGGAGCCGCAAATCGTAGGCGGGGGGCAAGAGCAAGGGCGTCGCAGTGGTACCGAGAACGTCGCCGGTGTTATCGGCATGGCGACCGCACTGGAAATGGCAGACAAGCAGCGTAAAATCGAGACTCACCGTCTCGCAGGGCTTCGTGACACATTGCAACGGTCATTAGCGGGTGCATTCCCCGATGCTATCATTTCAGGGCATCCAAAACACCGTCTCGCCGGGCATCTTCATATATCCTTCCCTGGTATTGATGCCGAACGTCTGGTCTTCGGACTTGAGGCGAAAGGCGTGCTCGTCGCGACGGGAAGCGCCTGCGCCGCGAACAAAGGCACTCGTTCTCATGTGCTCGAAGCGGTCGGTTTGCAACCGCACGAAGCTGACGGCAGCCTCCGATTATCACTAGGTAAGCAGACTGATGAGCCGACGATCAAAGAAGCGGCCGATGCGATCATTGCAGTAGTCAAACGCGAAAAGGAGAGGATTGCATGATGAAGTTTCTCGTCTTGGTTGTCACTGTCATACTTATCACTGCGCTTGCGATTCTGGGTATAGGTACGTACTTATCGCCAGACGGGCTTAGTCACTGCAAGGCGCAGCCGTCAGATCAAGCCGACTGCCAGCGCGTCGACGCGATAGTCGCTATCAGCGGCGGCGATACTTCAGCTCGGACCGCTCAGGCGATAGCCCTCTACAAAAATGATTGGTCAGACCGGCTTGTTTTTTCAGGTGCAGCCCAAGATAAGACGGGGCCGTCAAACGCGGAAGCGATGAAACGGCAGGCGCTGGCGGCAGGCATTTCCGAAGAAGATATCGTCATCGATGAAACGAGTGAGACTACCAAACAAAACGCCGCTAACGCTACGGGATTGTTCCAAAGCAAGAATGTAAGGTCGGTCATCTTAGTGACGTCGGCGTATCACCAACGCCGTGCCGGCCTCGAATTCGGTGAGCGAGCGGGAGCGGCGATAAAAATCGTTAATCATCCCGTAACAAGCGATAACCAATGGTCTCCATGGTGGTGGACGACGCCGACCGGTTGGTGGCTTGCTCTCAGCGAGTTGTTCAAGATCGCCGCCTTTTATCTAGGTGGTAGCAGATGACCAAAGTGTACGTCGGAATGAGCGGAGGCGTTGATTCATCGTTGACGGCGGCACTGCTCGTGGAGCAGGGATATGATGTCACTGGGGTGTACATGAAAAACTGGACCCAGGACCTGCCTGGTCTGAAGTGTCCATGGGCCGATGATCTCGCGGATGCGAAGCGAGTCGCAGTGCAACTCGGAATAGATTTCGAGGTATTTGATTTTGAGAACGAGTACAAACAAAAAGTCGTCGATTATATGATCGATGAATACAAACTGGGGCGGACGCCTAACCCTGACATCATGTGCAATCAGGAGGTGAAATTCCGATTGTTTCTTGATGCGGCGCTAGAGCATGGCGCCGACATGATCGCTACCGGTCATTACGCCCGCGTTGAAGATGGTGTACTGAAGCTCGCCAAAGACGACAACAAGGACCAGACATATTTTCTTTACAGGATCACCGGTAAAGCATTGAAAAAGACGCTATTTCCTCTCGGCGGCTACACGAAACCAGAAGTACGAGAGATGGCAAGTGACCGTGGACTTTATACGGCGGGCAAGAAAGACAGCCAAGGTATCTGTTTCGTCGGTCAGATCGGTATAAGGGACTTTTTGCGTCAGTACGTCACGCCGCTCCCAGGTGACATCATCGAAAAAGATTCGGGCAAGATTATCGGTCGTCATGATGGGGCTATTTTCTATACCCTTGGCCAGAGGCACGGCCTCGATGTCGGTGGGGGTCTGCCGTACTACGTCGTTGGCAAAGATATGGATAAAAATGAAGTTTACGTGACACGTGACCTCAACGACGCGGAGCTATGGAAGAAGGAAATAGATCTGAGTGCCATCCATTGGATAAACGGTGTACCAGGTGACGGTGAGTATGAAATCCGTGTTAGGCATAGGGCGCCGCTCGTACGTGCGCGACTGGAAGGTGAGCGCCTCATTCTTGCCGAGCCTCAGCGAGCGACGACCGCCGGACAATCAGTCGTCATTTACCGGGATGGGGATTGTCTTGGCGGCGGAATCGTCGTTTAGGGATATGCTACACTGAAAGCACTTATGCTTTTCAGGAACAGACAAACGGGATTTACGATCGTCGAACTGCTGATCGTCATTGTCGTCATAGGAATCCTGGTAGCGATCGTCGTTGTCGCATATACAGGCATTACGACCCAGGCGAATAACACGGGTAAAATTACTGAGCTGAAGGCACTTGCCAAACTTTTCGAAGCATATAGAGCGCGGGAAGGGATATATCCTAGGCAAGAACTTGCTACAAGTACACCACCGACAACCAACCCTTCGGGCAATACCTACCCTGTTGGTTACTGTATTGGTACTGGTTATCCAAATGCCGGATCACCACTGCAGCCTTCCTGTTATTCGATGACTACGGGCAGTTCGCCGTACACGTACCGCGAGAATGACGCGACGGCCGCGGACATTAGGGACAAACTGGCTGCAGTCGGCAGGATACCGACATCCATTGCGGACTTCAGAGTGAACAATGTTATGGGCCCGGTTGCATTCTATTATGCCGATCGCATTTATCTCATCACCGTTATAAAAGGCACTGATATCAATGACTGTCCAGGCGGGACAGAGCGCCACTATCCCAGTGACCAAGCTACCATGGAAGCCCAGAGTGGGCGTCTCGAATGTCGAGTTAGACTTATGAAATAGCTAACTGTTGTTCTTTGAATGCTTATGCTTTACACTACTTTTAACATGATGTCAAAGTTTTCCTATCTTTATAACGACTTGATATATAGCCTTCAGCAATTAATTTCTCAGCCTGCGACTAGGCGGTCTACAGCTTACGTAGGCGCTGTCGGTTTTACGATTGTAGAGTTGCTGATTGTCATTGTCGTCATAGGGATCCTGGTTGCGATCGTTATTGTTACCTATACGGGTATAACAACACGAGCAAACGACACCCATCGTGCGGCAGATGTGGATACAGTGAGGAAGTTCCTCGATTTGTATTATGTTAGGAATAATCACTATATGAAAAGTGATCATTTTCTGAATGCGAATGCTGCGAATTCTCTCGCATCAGGTCCTCTCAGGGGTCTTTCGCCCGAAGCTCTTCGGGGCCCGGATGCTACAAGTGCAACAGTGAGCTCGTGGGGGCAATGGGGCGGCGACGTTACGAGCGGCGGTATGAACTATTCTATAAAGACATTTCTAGCGGACGGCACATCGAACTGCGTCGGCGCTAGTCATAGCGACAGTGAATGTAAACACTACACGATTTATTACAAGACACAAGAGAACAGTTCGTTTAAAACGCTAAAATCATATAACTAATTTTCTAAACCACTTGTGAACTTTGTTATGTCTGTACTTTATGCTCAACGTATGCACGTTGAGAGTTTGACATATCATCGAATAAATGAAAGGTATCTGCTACAATAACAGAGATGAATACCGAGACGATACGTAACGAATATCTGAAATTTTTCGCTGAGCGCGGCCATGCGGTTATCAAGCGTGCGCCATTAGTGCTGAAAGATGACCCAACGACACTATTTACCGGCAGTGGCATGCAGCCGATCATCCCTTACCTCCTCGGCGAGACTCATCCGGAAGGCAAACGGTTGGTTGATAGCCAGACGTGCCTTCGTGCTCAGGACATCGACGACATCGGTGACAACCGTCATACGACATTCTTCGAGATGCTTGGCAACTGGAGCATGGGAGATTACTTCAAGAAACAGCAGATCGAATGGATGTTCGAATTCCACCGCGACATCGTCAAGCTCGATTTGAGCAAACTGTACGTCACTTGCTATATCGGCGATGATCGCTATGGTATACCGAAGGACACTGAAGCGGCGGACGTATGGGCGAAATTGTTTGCGGATGCAGGGCTCAGTAACGGCATGCAGGATATCGGTAGCGAGGAGGATGGTTACCGAAACGGCATGCAGGACGGCGCCCGCATATTCTTCTATGATGGCAGTAAAAACTGGTGGTCCAGGAACGGCGCGCCCGAGAACACGCCGGTCGGTGATCCGTGCGGACCCGATAGCGAGATGTTCTACGAGTTCGACTTCATCGAGCATGACACGTCGTTTGGGGAGCAGTGCCATCCGAACTGCGACTGCGGCCGTTTCATGGAAATCGGCAACAATGTCTTCATGGCGTATCGTAAAGTCGCTGAAGGTACGTTCGAGCCGCTTGAACACCCGAACATCGATCACGGTTCCGGCCTGGAGCGTATCGCGGCGGCCAAAAACAACGATCCTGATGTTTATAAAATCAGCCTCATGTGGCCGATCATTGAGAATCTGGAACGAATCAGCGGCAAGAAATATGATTCGCACACCGAAAGCATGCGCGTCATTGCCGATCACCTGCGCGCAGCGGCATTTCTGGCTGTCGACGGCTGCGTACCGAGCAACAAACAACAAGGCTACGTCATGCGACGTCTTGTGCGCCGAGCGATGGTGAAAGCGTTCGACCTTGGTGTTGAGCAGAATTTCATGCAGGAGATCGTACCTGTCATCGCTGGGCTTTACGAAAATGATTATCCTGAAGTGAAGGAAAGGCGCGAAGAAATCATCGCCGTGCTGGTCAAAGAAGAAAAAGCGTTCCGTCAGACACTGCGGAAAGGTCTGCAACAATTATCCAAACTTGCCGAAAACGGGTTGACAGGAGAAGAAGTATTTACGCTGTACGATACGTATGGTTTTCCAGTCGAGCTATCCGCAGAAGAAGCCTTCAAGCAAGACATTGATTTGTCTGCTAACTGGAAACAGGAGTTCGACGACAAGATGGCCGAGCAACGCGCCCGTTCGCAGACTGCGGCAAAAGGTACGTTCAAGGGCGGCCTTGGTGGACAGACGCTTCAGCACAAGAAATACCATACGGCCACTCACTTGATGTACCAGGCGCTTCGTGATGTCCTGGGTGACCATGTCGTGCAACGGGGCAGCAATATCACCGAAGAGCGACTTCGCTTCGACTTTTCGCACCCTGAAAAGGTAACCCGCGAACAACTCGACCAGGTCGAGGAAATCGTTAACCGCGAAATCAATAAGGATCTTCAAATATCCTTCGCTGAATACCCAACAGAGGAGGCGACAGGGCCTCTTGGCGCGCTTGGCCAGTTCGGCGACCGCTACGGTGCGACGGTGAAGGTCTATAGTATGAAAGATCCGGCGGCTGCGGCAGATGAGCGTCCGTTCAGTTTTGAAATCTGGGGCGGTCCTCATGTCGATCACACGCATGAGCTGATTGATGACGGCAAAAAGTTCACCATCCTCAAGGAAGAAGCCTCATCAGCGGGTATCCGTAGGATCAAAGCGGTCCTTCAGTAAAACGTATCTATTTTGTAGCATAAGCGTCTCTGGTATAATGGTGGCAATATATGGTATTCGATAAACTCCGCGCCGCAGCCAAACGCGATTCCGACGAGGATTACATTGTAGGTTTGGATATAGGGACCGAATTCGTCAAGGCGCTCATCGCCCGAGTGAACGGTGAAACCCTGGAAATCGTCGGTGTTGGCCGCGCGCGTCAGGATGTCAGTGATATGCACAGCGGTGCGATCGCCGACATCGCAGGCGTCGTGCGCAACTGCGAGGAAGCATTGGCCCAAGCCGAAGACCAAGCGGGTCTGCAAGCGAAGAAAGCGGTCATCGGTATCGCCGGAGAACTAGTAAAAGGCGTCACTAACACGATCCGTTACAGACGTCCTCAGCCGGACAAGCCTTTGGATATCGCTGAAATGGAATTTATCATCGAGAAAGTCCAAGAACGTGCACAGGGCAAGGCCCAGCAAGCGATCGCGCTCGAAACGGGGAATGAAGACGTTGATGTCAAGTTGGTGAACTCCGCACTCGTCAGCATCCATATTGATGGCTACAAGGTGAGCAATCCCATCGGTTTCCAGGGGCGAGATGTCGCGGTCCAAATCTACACGGCCTACGCACCGATGGTGCATATCGGTGCTCTTGAACATGTTGCCGAGGATTTGGCGCTTGAGCTTGTCGCTGTCGCGGCAGAACCGTTCGCGGTCAGCCGCAGTGTGCTCGGTACTGACTCAAGCAGCAGCTTCACGGCGATTCTCGCTGACGTGGGTGGCGGTACCACCGACATCGCAGTCGTGAATGACGGCGGCGTCGAAGGAACGCGCATGTTCGGCATCGGTGGTCGCAGCTTTACCCGGACGATCATGGCAGATATGGACCTTACATACGGCGATGCCGAGAAGCTGAAACTGAACCTGGGGCACGACAAAATCAAAGCAAGCGTTAAAAAACAGGCCGAAGCGGCAATCGACAAGACGCTGGACGTATGGATCTCGGGCGTCGAACTGGCGCTGAGCGAATTCGATTCAGTGGACCATTTGCCGAACCGCATCCTCCTTTGCGGTGGCGGGGCAAGTCTCGACCAGCTCGTCGATGCCCTGAGTAAACGTGACTGGTATAAGGATCTGCCCTTCACGAAGAAACCGACGGTGCACCATATCCAGCCTTCAGAAGTCATTGGTATCAGGGATGAGACAGGCTCAGTGCAGGATCATACGCTCATAACCGCCATGGGACTTCTCAGGGTCGGCTATGATACAATTGTCGGTAGTAGCGACAGCGATTCTATCAAAGAAAAAGTAAATCGGCTCCTTCGAATTTAAGAGGCACATATGCAAAAAGACGTTATTTATATCGATGTCGAAGACGACATTACGGCTATCATCGGCAAGGTAAAAGATGCCAAAGAAAAGGTAGTCGCACTCGTTCCTCCAAAGCGCATTGGCGTGCTTCAGTCGGCTGTCAACTTGCGCCTGCTCGCCCGTACGGCCGACACGGCAAATAAACGGCTCGTACTCATCACGAACAATTCCGCACTTAGTGGCCTCGCTGCCAGTGCCAAGATACCCGTCGCCAAGAATCTTCAGTCAAAACCCGAGCTCGCGACCATTCCGGCGCTCAAAGTCGATGACGATGACATCATAGAAGGCGATAAACTGCCCGTGGGTGATCACGCGAAGTCTGCCGATGACATCCCCGTTTCTGGGATGGTGCCACCGAGCACTATCGACAATATCGACATTGACGGCGACTCATCGCCAATGGCGGCAGCAGCGCCAAGCCGCAAACCTGGGGCCAAAAAAGGCATCAAGGTGCCAGATTTCGGTACCTTCCGTAAAAAAGTATTCCTCATCGCCGGCGCTGCGGTTCTGCTGATCGCATTTCTGATCTGGGCGATCTGGTATGCCCCTCATGCGACGGTGGTCATAAGCGCCAAGACGTCCGACCAAGAGCTGAGCCAGCAGGTGACCGTCGGACCGGCCGTGACGACCGACAGCGACCAGGCGCATATCCAGTCAGTAGAGCAGCAGGAAAAAGCAACTCAAACGATCGAATTCGATGCTACCGGAACCAAAGAAGTAGGCGAAAAAGCGACTGGAACGGTCACGTTCTCGACAGGCTCCATAGGCGATCTAGGTGCCTCCATACCAGCGGGTACAGCCCTCACTGCGTCGAACGGCCTGACGTATACGACAACGCAGAGTGTGACGATATCGATTAGCAATTATCAGGGTGCGACATCGGGCGTAGTCGCGACGGCTGGTGGCACGAAATTCAATGGCGCCAGCGGTGATGCGTCAGGCGCTCCAGGTAGCGTAAAGGCTCAGATTACGGGCACGACGGCTGGTGGCACGGATAAAACGATTAAAATCGTACTGCAAGCTGACGTCCAGAAGGCAAGACAGCAATTGGCCGAGCAGAATTCCGATGATGCAAAAAATAAGTTGAAAGAAAAATTCGCTAAAGATGTCTCGGTCATCGACAGCAGCTTCAAAGTAACGAGTGGGGATCCTCAGTCGTCGCCTGCCATCGGGCAGGAAGCGACAGGCAAGGCCAAACTGACGCAAGAAACGACGTATGTGATGGTCGGTGTCGCCAAGGCCCAACTCGATGCCTACTTGAACTCGACGTTCGAAGATAAGCTCCCGGATAATGACAAGCAAAAGGTGTACGACAACGGTGCATCGACGGTGAAGTTCGCTGACTTCACCCAGGGCGAAGGAAGCCAAGCAGGTACTGCCGCCTTGACTGCGACGGCTCAGATAGGTCCGAAGATCGATGACAATGAAATCAAAGAGCTCGTGAAGGGCAAGCGCTACGGCGAAATCGAAGGCGACCTCAAGGCGATCGACGGCGTCAGCGATGTGGCAGTGAAACTTTCACCGTTCTGGGTACAAGGTGTACCTGATGACACGAAGAAAATAACCATAGAATTCAAACTGATCAAGAATGGCTAATTTCATCGCGCTCGATGTCGGTACGAAACGGATCGGGGTAGCGAGCGCGTCCTCATCCCTTCGGATAGCCGTGCCTATCATGACGATAGAAGTCGATGGCAATGAAGTCGATGTAATCAAGAACCTCTTGAAGCGCGACTCCATAGACACCATCGTCGTCGGCTATCCTCGCAACCAGTCAGGCGAGGCGACGGCACAGACGGAATATGCAGAAGCATTCGCCGAGAAGCTGAAAGATACGGTGCCAATCGTATTTCAAGATGAATCACTGACAAGTGTTATGGCTGAAGAACGCCTAAAGGCCAGCGGCAAATCGTACGATAAGAGCGATATCGATGCCCATGCGGCTGCGATCATCCTTCAAGACTATCTGGAGCTCCATCATGCGGCCTGATAACCAAAAACCGTCCATAGACGGGGTGAGGCCTACTGCTCCAGTTACGCCTCCTGTTGAGCCGGCCGCTCAGCCGCAGCCCCAAATGGTGCCTGCGGAAGAGCCGCGTACGCCGGATCAGAAGCCGTCGCTTGATCCGAAACCTATTGCCGATGAGCCAGGCACACCGAAAAAACGTTCGTTACGGAAGAAGATAGTGTATACATTGCTTGGATTGGTTATCGCGGCAGCCTCGCTACTGGCAGGTGCATTCATCTGGTACCAACAGCAGCTGTCTCCTGCTTCCTCGGATACGGAGAAGCGCATCAGGGTGACGATCGAACAGGGGGCGACACCGGCAGGTATTGCTCAGCTCTTGGAATCGTCGGGAGTGATCCGTAGCCAAACCGCGTTCGCCATCTATACCAAGCTGACGAATACGCAGAACTCACTCAAGGCGGGTGTCTACAATTTGCAGCCCAGTATCTCAACTCCTGCGATCGTCGGGCACTTAGTAGACGGCAAACAAGACACATTCCGTATTACGTTTCTTCCTGGCGACACGCTGATGAATAACCGTAAAAAACTTATTAAAGTCGGCTTTACCGACGAGGAGATCGATGCGGCATTCAATAAGACGTATGACCGCCCACTTTTCGCTGGCAAACCTGCCGATGCCGATCTGGAAGGTTATATCTTCGGGGAGACGTATGAGTTCACGCCGGCGGCGACGGTCGAAACGATTCTGAACCGGACTTTTGACGAATACGAAGCGGCGATCAAAGAGTACGACCTGGTGAATGGTTTTAAGAAACAAGGACTAACCCTTTTCCAGGGAATCACACTCGCCTCAATCGTGCAGCGTGAAGCCCTCGGGGCCGAAGACCAGCGGCAGATCGCTCGGGTTTTCCTGAACCGCATGGAAGCGGGTATGACGCTTGGTTCGGACGTGACATACCAGTATATCGCCGACAAGATGGGCGTGCAGCGCGACGTGAACCTTGACTCACCGTACAATACGCGTCTTTACAAGGGCCTTACGCCGGGTCCTATCGCCTCGCCGGGCATAGGTGCACTGAGAGGGGTCTCGAATCCTGGTAGTAACGACTATTTGTTCTTCCTTAGTGGCGATGACGACGTGACATACTTTGCGAAAACGGATGCCGAACATCAACAGAACATCGTAAAGCATTGTCAGAAAAAGTGTCTGATCATATAGCGTATTCCCAGGGGTGGCAACAGACTAATGTATACCTGAGAAATTTGACAAAGATACATAGTTAAAAAATATATTGACATAATAAGCAATACCGCGTAAACTGAGAGATAGCACATTTGTGAATTCATCTACTATATGAGACAGCAGTTCGAGTGAATACTACTGTCACATGCGCGAGTGGGAGCCGTGAATCATAAATGAGCCTGCCGACAAATGTCGCACGGGTACGAAAATGAACATTTTCAAACTAATACCAATTTAATATGAAATCGGTCGACGCGTACCCCGTTCCCTCTGTCTATTTGCGAGATAGCGAGAAGAAAGACAAAGTAAGGTAGTCGCCCTTGTAGTAATACGAGTGGCAGGAGAACGACAATTAGTAATCAATCAGTTTCGGATGACGCAGTAGCGTCAAACGCATTACTGCGACAACAAGTCATTAGTAAAGCGAAACGCCGAAGAAACAAAAACACGCCAAAAATGACTGTCTTTGCAGCCTACTTTGGAGTCTTTGTACTCATCGTTTCAGTTATCGCCGTCGGGTATCAAACCCCTCAGCCTACTGGAGTAACTCCTGTCGCTAACGCCGTTGAATCTCCAACGGCAACGCCGCTCAGTACCGATAAGCCGTCCGTAGACGAGCTTGTGGCCAATGACGTTGCGTCAAATCTTGCTGAGCAGACCAATATGCCTGTCGCGACCAATGTCGCCAACCTGGCAGTCTCGCTCGCTGCGAAATCTGAACTCTCGCAGATTGACGATTCGGCTATCGTAAAGCCGCAGATCGTCCAGCCAACGGCTTCAAGCCGTGAGATCACGACATACGTAACCAAGCAGGGTGATACGATCTCATCTATCGCAGCGACATACGGTCTGACATCAGACACGGTACGCTGGGCCAATAACCTTGTCGCAGATACCGTTGCCGCTGGTAAGACATTGACGATTCCTCCTGTTGACGGCGTCGTCTACACTGTTAAGAACGGTGACACGACCGACAGTATCGCCGGGGCGTATTCTGCGAACAAAGACCGGATTGTTTCATTTAACGACCTTGAAATCAGCGGTCTGAAGACAGGTGGCAAAATTATCATCCCAGGAGGCTCTTTACCTGAAGACCAACGACCTGGCTATCAGGCGCCAGTTAGCCGTTCTGCGACGAACCTCAGCTATAACGGCACAGGCGGCTACAGGGTCAACTCGAACATCGCAGGTATGCGCTCCGGATCGGTTGGCAACAAGTACGCATGGGGTTACTGTACATGGTACGTATACGAACGCCGCGCTCAAATGGGGCTTAGCACAGGCAGCTACTGGGGTAACGCAAAGACATGGGCACTCTACGCCCGCGCCGACGGCTACCCTGTCAGCCGGACACCAACCGTCGGATCAATCCTGGTTGATCAGAGCGGCTACTACGGCCACGTGGCTGTCGTCGAAAGTGTCGCGCCAAACGGTGATATCGTCGTCAGTGAGATGAACAACGCCGCGTACGGTGGCTTCGGAGTCGTCAACAGGCGAACGATTACTGCCGGCCAGGCAAGCATGTATCAATACATCAAATAGGCTTTAGACTTACTTATACGTTCTCCCCCTATCAAACAGGGGGAGAATTTGATATAATTAGAACATATGTTTGTAGATACCGCCACCGTTTCAATCCAGGCAGGTAAAGGCGGCGATGGAGCCGTCAGTTTTCGGCATGAGATTTATGTCGACAAGGGCGGCCCTGACGGTGGTGACGGCGGCAATGGCGGCGACGTCATCTTTGAGGCCAGCGAAAACGTTAACACGCTCATCGACTTCAGGTATCAACCGGAACTGAAAGCCAAACCCGGAGGCAGGGGTAGTAAATCCAAGCGCCATGGCAGGTCCGGCGAAGATTACATCGTGAAAGTACCTATGGGCACGCTGATAAAACGCGAAGGCATCGTCATTGCCGACCTTACAGAGAACGGCCAGCGCCAGGTCATCGCAAAGGGCGGTGACGGTGGATTCGGTAACGCTCACTTCAAATCCTCGGTACGCCAAACGCCGCGCATGGCAGAGAAGGGTGAACCTGGTGAATCGTTCAGTGCGGAACTCGAACTGAAGCTTCTTGCAGACGTCGGTCTGGTCGGACTTCCAAACGCCGGCAAGTCGACGTTCCTGAGCGTCGTTACCAACGCTCGGCCAGAAATCGCCAATTACGCCTTCACGACGCTGACGCCGAACCTAGGTGTGGCGGATATCGATGACGGCAGCCTGCTTATCGCGGATATCCCCGGGCTCATAGAAGGCGCCGCAGAAGGCAAAGGCCTCGGCGATCAATTCCTGCGTCATGTCGAACGGACAGCGGTGCTGCTTCATCTTATAGACGCGTACAGCAATGACATCGCTGGGGATTATCGGACGATTCGCGACGAGCTCGCAAAATACTCCGATGAACTGACAACCCGCCCCGAAATTATCGCTCTTACAAAAACGGATGGTCTGGACGACGATATCGTTGCCATGCAAAAGGATGCGCTCAAGGAAGTGGCGCCGAACTCGACGGCGATCATGACGATCTCGTCGACCGCTCATAAAGGTCTGACCGAGCTGCTCCGTGAACTGCGCAAAGAAGTCGAAGCCGCCCGAGCCAAGGAGCAGCCCGAGGAAGAGGCAGATGACGCCCTACCGGTCATATCGCTCAGTTCCGAGGCGCTGACTGAGGCGTGGTCAGTAGAGAAGGACGGCGATGTCTATATCGTCAGGGGCGAAAAGATCGAAAAATTCGCTCGCAGGACCAACTTCGACCAGTATGAAGGCGTCAACCGTTTGCGCGATATCATGAAAAAAATGGGCATCGCACATGAACTTATCCGCAAGGGCGCCAAGAGCGACAGCACGATCCGCATAGGAATCGATGAACTCACACTCATCGAACAACGCGATTAATCGTAAAAAAGCTTGACGAGCGGGCGGGGAGTTGAATATACTTATTCATGGAAGATCAAGTGATACAGCACAGTTCATTTCGATCATTATATGTAGCCAATCAAGTTCAATAGTTCAGTTATTTAGTTCGTAGGTTACATCTGTTGGTGCAAATCTTCCAAGCAAAGAAGAGACGCGAAAGCGTCTCTTCTTGTTATATAAACCCCTTGTTTTCAAGTAAGCTATTGACAAATAGTAGTCAGTGTGCTATAATGATAAAACTGAGAGGTAAATCCCGCAGTCGTACGTTACAAGAATTCCCGCCCTGGTTATTTGCAGGAGCTGAGTGGTGACAAGTTTTGTCCCTACTGAGCTCCCGCAAATAAGAAGTACTACAGATTGTATCTGTAGGAGCTTGTCTCTAGGGGAGTCAAACTCCCTTATTACTTCAACCCCGAGGAAAAGCTGACGCTCGAGTAATCGCGCAGCTTGCAGGGAACCCGCAGAGTATGAGGAAACGGTCGTGTGACGGCGGCGCATTTTTGCGCATATGAGATTGAGACAAGGTAATCACAAGGATATCAGTCTCTCTTGCCTCCACATCCACTCGTACTCTGCGGGGAATACAGTGCCTCCTTCGCTATGCGACAGGGGGCCTTTTCTTTTGTATACTAACTGCATGGCTCAAACATTTTTCTTTTACGATCTTGAAACGAGTGGCCTTTCCGGGCGGGATGATCGCATCATGCAGTTCGCGGGTATTCGTACCGATACTGATCTTAAACCTATCGGTGACCCTTACGATATACTTGTCGCGCTTAACGACGATACGCTGCCAAGCCCAGACGCCCTGATGGTGACTGGCATTAGCCCACAGCATACGGTCGCCGAAGGCTATACCGAGGCGCAGTTCGCCAAGATACTGACAGACGATATCTGTACGGAAGACACGGTAGTCATAGGTTTCAACAATATCCGCTTTGACGATGAATTCGTGCGTCATTTGTTCTGGCGGAATTTCAGGGACCCGTACGAATGGTGCTGGCGCGATGGCCGGTCGAGGTGGGATATGCTCGATGTCGTCCGCATGACAAGAGCGCTCCGACCCGAAGGTATCAATTGGCCGGTCACCAGTGACGGCGTAGCGACCAATCGCCTTGAGTTGCTCACCAAGGAAAACGGCATCGATCACTTCAAGGCGCATGATGCCCTGAGTGACGTCGAGGCGTTGATCGCCGTGACCAAGCTGATCCGGGATAAACAACCACAACTGTTCAAATACCTCTTCACGATGCGCGACAAGCGGGAAGTGCAAAAAATGGTCAATCTGGAAAACAAACAACCATTCGTTTACACGAGTGGCCGTTACGATGCCGCTTACCACAAGACGACGATCGCGTTCCCGCTCACGACGGGGAAAAACGGCAACGTCGTCGTCTACGACCTTCGACACGACCCGACGCCGTTCCTTGATTTGGATCAAAAAGCGCTTGCAAAAAAACTTTATGCTACATGGGAAGAGCGAAAGGCGGAGGGCTTTCTCGCTCTTCCGGTCAAAGAGCTGCAGTATAACCGCGCGCCTTCGGTTGCGCCGCTCGGCGTACTGGAGAAGGGGGAGGGATGGCAACGGATCGGGCTTGATCAGCAAACGATCGAAGATCATAAAACGAAACTGCTTGCAGCCCCTCATTTCGCCGAAAACGTCCGCTCGCTTTATGAGAACAGGCCTGAATACAAGAAATCATCCGATGTCGAAGCGCAGCTCTATGACGGCTTTTTGAACGACAAGGACAAGATGCGCCTGTTGGCCGTCTCATCCGCCTCCGAAAAGGACCTGGCTGATTTCCATCCCGAGTTCGAGGATGGGCGGTTGAATGACCTGCTACTCCATTACAAGGCGCGCAGCTTCCCGCGGACGCTTGGCGGCGATGAGGCAAAGCAGTGGGAAGAGTGGCGAGTGGGTCGCATACAACGCCAACTGCCAGAATTCATGAAGGCGATGACCCGCTTGTCCCAAAGAAACGATCTGACTGACAATCAGCAGTATATCCTGCAAGAGCTTCAGTTATGGCTGGAAAGCGTCGCGCCAAGCGACATGAGTGATACGTCGAGTCCCGACTAATTAGGCCCGGTTAAAGCGACGTTTCGGAAGACGCTCTTTGCGCGCAAGCAGGCTGAAGAAGAGCGTCCGTATGCGTCGGACCGATCCGATGTGTCGGGCGCTCATCTCGAACACGATGACACCTATAGCAAGGGTGATGAGGCTGAGCATGGTCGTTGGTGACAGGCGGGTATCGGTACCGGGCAGTTCACCCATAAGGAGGAACAAGAGAAGATTGTCGAAGACTTTAAACGTATCTAAGACAAGATAGATGAAAAAGATGAGAGCGGTAATGTTGATCAGTTTTCGCATGCCAAGCACCTCGTACGAAAGGGTTAATTTACCGAATAGTAACAAGGTGTTTGGCTATATGCAACGATAAGCGAGATGAAGATGCTTACGAGCCGGACGCGAAGGCACCGACGACGAAATTGACCACCGCATACGCAAGTATGGCAACGATGATTCCAACGATTGCGTAGAGAATAGTATTCTTTGCTTCCTGTACGGATGTTGAGTTCCCGCCTGATGTCGTATAGCGGATGCCTCCTATGATGAGCATGATGACACTTATCGCACCGATAAGAAACAGTAAGACGTTCGTGATTGTCTTGAAGACACCGTTTTCGCCTACAAGCTCGCCTGGAGTATTTTCTCCGCGTGACGATTCAGGTCCGGTTGTGATGTCGATGTTGTCACCTTGTGCCTGCGCGGTTGCGACGGGCAGGAATGAAACCAGCCCCGCTGCGATCAGTGGAAGCGCGAGCGCGCCGACGAGCAAATTCTTAATACTGTTTTTCATATATACCTTTCGTTGGATAGTGAGTATGTTGCTTATTTTATAGCACATTTGGTCCGATTGATAAACATAAGCTCGCTCACCTGACTGGAAAAAGTCGCCAAAAAACTGTATACTATTCTAGTTATGCCGGAGGTTATCAGGGTCACAGGTGCGCGCGAGCACAATCTCAAAGACGTTACCGTCGAAATTCCTCGCGACAAGCTGGTCGTCATCACGGGGCTGTCCGGGTCGGGCAAGTCCTCGCTTGCGTTTGATACGATTTATGCGGAAGCTGAAC
>CAZGAP010000001.1:130956-142722 GCA_964523935.1 uncultured Candidatus Saccharibacteria bacterium | reverse complement strand
TGACACCATATACGCCGAAGGTCAGCGCCGTTACGTCGAAAGTCTTTCCAGTTATGCTCGTCAGTTCCTTGGTACGATGGACAAGCCGGATGTCGATCAGATCGAGGGTCTCAGCCCGGCAATCAGTATCGACCAGAAATCAACCAGCCGCAACCCGCGTTCTACCGTCGCGACGGTAACTGAAATATATGACTATATGCGCCTGCTATTCGCGCGCGTCGGCGTGCCGCATTGTCCGATTGATGGCAATCCGGTGCAGCGCAGGACGCCGCAGGATATCATCGACGCGATTCTCCAGTATGAGAACGGTAAACGCTTGATGATACTAGCTCCTGTCGTCAAAGACAAAAAAGGCGAGTTTGCCCACGTACCCGAACAATACCGCAGGCTTGGGTTTGCCCGCGCCCGTGTGGACGGCGTGGTCTATGCACTCGATGAGTTTCCAAATCTGCAAAAGAACGATAGGCACAATATCGAGATCGTCGTTGACCGTATCGCGCTCAGCGAAGACATCGGTAGCCGTATATCCCAGTCGGTCGAGCAAGCACTCGATCTGGGTGGCGGTATCGTCGAGATTTACCGTGTCGACGATGATGAGGTTGACGTGTTTTCGCAGCGTTACGCCTGTATCGACCATCCGAATGAAGAGATTCCCGAGTTGGAGCCGCGGCTGTTCAGTTTCAATGCTCCGCAAGGCGCATGCCCCGTATGTACCGGGCTTGGCAGCCGCTTGGAAGTCGATCCTGACCTCGTCTTCAACCCTAACCTGACGATCGCAGAGGGTGCGATCCGCCCGTACAACCGTGCGGGTGCCGATGCGTGGTACATGAAACGCCTATCTGAAGTCGCACGCACTCATGGGTTCAGTTTGAATGTTCCCGTCAATACATTATCTCCGGAAGATCTCGAAATCGTTTTGTACGGAACGGGCAAGCAAACCTACAGGGTCAGTCTGGGGAGCGGACGTAATTATGATTCGACGTATGAAGGTGTCATACCGAACCTCGAGCGTCGCCACAAGGAAACGGACAGTGATTTCATGCGCCGCGATATCGAGCGTTTCATGCGCGACCGTGAATGCCACGCCTGCAAAGGTGCGCGCCTCAAGCCCGTCGTTTTGGCGGTGACCGTCCACGATATGAACATTATGGATATCTGCCGATTGGGTGTCGATGAGGCATTGGATCTCTTTACGAACCATTTCAAACTTGATGAAACGGAACGCGTTATTGCCAGTCAGATACTTAAAGAGATTGTCGCTCGGCTTAGTTTCATGAGCAACGTCGGTCTTAACTATCTTGAATTGTCACGAGCTGCCAACACGCTTTCGGGCGGTGAAGCGCAGCGCATCCGTCTCGCGACTCAGATCGGGTCGGGCCTTCAGGGTGTGTTGTACGTACTCGATGAACCGTCGATCGGTTTACACCAGCGCGACAACGACCGTCTGATCTCGACGCTCAAACGCCTGCGCGATCTCGGCAATACCGTGCTCGTCGTGGAACATGACGAAGATACCATTCGCGAAGCTGATTATTTGTTGGATATCGGCCCAGGCGCCGGTGTCGCCGGTGGCCAGGTGGTCGCTGCCGGTACTCCTGCCGAAGTAGCAAAAAACGCCGACAGTATTACAGGTAGGTACTTGGCGGGATCTGAAAAAATAGACGTCCCGAAAAAACGCCGCTCCGTCGTAAAAGACCGCAAACTTACCATCAAGGGCGCCAAAGAAAACAACCTCAAGGGCATAGACGTCGCGTTTCCGCTGGGCGTCATGACCGTCGTCAGCGGCGTCAGCGGCAGCGGCAAGTCAACGCTGGTTAACGACATACTGGCAAAGGAGTTGTCGGCACGACTGCACCGTAGCCAGGAAGTACCCGGTAGCCACGACAACATCGAAGGCATCGATCAACTCGACAAAGCGATCGTCATTGACCAGTCAGCCATCGGCCGGACGCCACGTTCGAATCCGGCAACGTATACGGGTGTCTTCACGCCGATCCGTGAACTCTTCGCCGGTACGCCCGAGGCTAACATCCGTGGGTATAAAGCGGGTCGCTTCAGCTTCAACGTCAAAGGCGGACGCTGCGAGAACTGCCAAGGCGACGGCGTCATCAAGATCGAAATGCACTTCCTACCGGACGTGTATGTCACCTGTGACGTCTGTCATGGTAAGCGCTATAACCGCGAAGCGCTTGAAATCAAATACAAGGACAAAACGATCAGCGACGTGCTGGAGATGACCGTCGAAACCGCCGCCGAGTTCTTCGGTAATGTCCCGGCGATCGCCCGTAAACTCAACACGCTGGTCGATGTCGGCCTCGGTTATATCCGTCTAGGACAGCCAGCCACAACATTTAGCGGTGGCGAGGCGCAGCGCATCAAACTTGCTTCGGAACTGTCACGTCGCAGTACCGGTAAGACGATGTATATACTCGATGAGCCGACGACGGGTCTTCATAGTGCCGACGTCAAACGTCTGCTCGGCATCCTGCAAAAACTCATAGAAGGTGGCAACAGTATGGTGATCATCGAACACAATCTCGACGTCATCAAATCGGCGGATCATGTGATCGACATGGGTCCTGAGGGTGGAAGTGGCGGCGGCAAGGTGATCGCAGAAGGCACGCCTGAGCATATCGTCAAAGTCACCGAATCATTTACCGGCAAATACCTGAAGCACTTGCTGTAAATTCGATCCGTTCAAGAGTACCTTGTATGGGTTTATTTTGTGCTACAATCACTTTAAACGGATGAACAAACACAAACAACAAGGTAGCCACCACATTGTCGTAATTTCAGGCATAGCGATTTCATTGTCAATTGCATTAGGCTTTTTGTTTTGGCAGAACATCGCGAATGAGTGGTTTTTGCAAAATGCCGATATAGGTAAAGAGTATAAGTTGTCCACTGATCAGAAAGTGGCCATAGGAGGAACAAGGGATACATTTGTGATTACAGGATTCACTTATTGTTCGTCTGACGCCCTATGTTTATTTGGCAACACAGTGTATTTTAAAATCAAAGATGATAAAGGCGTCTCTTGGGATAGTGATAGGCAGACGCGGTGGAGAGTTGAAATCATCAAAACTGATTACAGAACCTACGCTATCGTACGGTTTTCACACAAGAAGACTTAAAATGCAATTAGGTCCGAGCGTGAATGATTTTAGCCTGTTATTTCTTTTTCTTCGGCAACTTGTTGCCTTCTTCGTCCCAGCCAAACATGTTCATGACCTGTTTGTTGGCGACCTTCCATATGGCCATGGCCTGCGCAGGATTACGAATCAGATGGATGATAGCGGGCGTGATGGATATCAGCAGGATCACTGCGATGACTGGCAGAAGGATGTGATCGACTTCGAGGCCCATGCGTTCGAACTGCTCGCCGAGAAGATAGCCGAGATACGTCACACCGACTGCCCATAGAAATGCCCCTATGACATTGAAAAGGAGAAACGTGCGGTACCTCATGTTACTCGCGCCTGCGACGATCGGGGCGAACGTGCGGATCGCAGGGATGAAACGGGCGAAAACGACGGTCTTGCCACCGTACTTTTGGTAGAATTTTTCAGCGGCTTCGAGGTGGGTCTTCTTGAATAACCGTGAATTTGGCCGGTCATAAAGTTTGCGCCCGATTCTGTTGCCAAACGCGTATCCTACCGAATCGCCAAGTACCGCCGCGGCGAACAAAATCAGGACAAGCACGTTGATATCGATGGCGATCTTGTCTGCTTGGACGAGCAGGCCGGTCGTAAACAGCAACGTGTCGCCGGGGAGAAAGAAACCGATAAGCAGTCCGCTTTCGGCGAAAACGATAAGTGCGACACCGATCCAACTGTATTGGATGATGAAATCGACGAGTTCAAAGCCTGGAATCATACCTGGCTATTTTATCACGCATTGCACGGCGCGCGCATATCTAAATGACGATGCCCACCAAAACTCACCAAGGTGTAAAAAATATGTTAAAATAATATGAGTGATTTTAAAAGGAGAACATTTGTGAACGACATTACGCTCAAGTTAGATACTCGGACAGTGGCCGGTAAAAAGGTAGCCGCGCTTCGGAAAGAAGGCATCGTGCCAAGCGTTGTTTACGGAGGCTCGGCAGACCCGATCAGTACTCAGTCACCTATCGTTGAGACGACAAAAGTCGCGCATGCGGCAGGTAAGCATTCGCCGGTGCACCTGACGATCGATGGCAAGAAAAAGCTCGCTATCATCAAGAGCATTGATCACGATCCTGTAAAGCATCAGGTGCGACATATCGCTTTCCATGCGATCAAACAGAATGACGTCATCACGACCGAAGTACCGATTCATCTGACCGGTGAAGGCGAAAGCGAAGCTGAGAAGGCCGGGCTTGTCGTTTTGCAGGCAATCGAGCACGTAGAAATCAAGGCGAAACCAGCTTCTCTTCCGGAGGCGCTCGAGCTTTCGATCGCCGGACTTGCGACGACCGATGACAAGCTGACTCTTGCTGACATCTCCCTTCCTGAGGGTGTCGAGTACGCCGACATTGAACAAGACCTCGAACTTGTCGTCGCGAACGTGTACGAACCAAGCGCGCTGCAGGCGGCAAATGACGCTGCTGGTGGCGATGCTACGGACGAATCGGAAGTAACTGCCGAAAACGGCGGTGATACCGACCAGACCTCACAAGAGGAAGAAACGCGTCCAGGTGGAAAAGGTCAGGACGAGCCGAAACAAACCAACGTTGACGCGAACAAAGCATACAAAAAGCACCGTTTCACCACGGTGCTTTTTGTATGTCATTTATTGGCGAACATGATATGATGAGGGCAAGAAAGCCTGGTGTGATTTCATAACGATGCGTCGAAACTTCAGTTCCATGAATTATGATAGATCTCCTATTGGAGTGAATTCGACGCCTGCCCAGAGCTACTATTCCGAACGAGGCGTACGACCTGTGGCGGAAGGCATGCCGGTCAACCGAAGGCAGCGGCGGCTTGCGCAACGCGCGCTCAGACGAGAGGGGCTGATACCGAAAGAGCCGTATGGCGATCCGAACTTGCCTATCGCGTCTAAGATACCTGAGATCACACGGATTGCAATGCGGAATCCAGTTAGTGTGGTCGGCGGAGAGACTGGCAGCGGCAAAAGCACCCAGGTTCCGCTTGGCCTGCTGAACGAAGGCGTCGGATCAATCCTCGTGCAGCCGCGGCGGTTAGCGGCAGAAATGGTTGCTGATAGGATCGACTATCATGTGCGAGAAAAACGACCATACGACGCGCCGGGACTCGTTGGGTGTCTCACTGCCGACGTCAACACGCTGACGCCGAACACGCAGGTGAGTGTCGTCACGGACGGCGTATTCGTGGCCCAGCTTCCCGATATGCTTGCCAGGGGTGACCAGCGCGGATTCATCATGGATGAGGTTCATGAATGGAGGATTGAGACGGAAATCGCGCTCGCACTGATAAAGCGTGAGATGAGGCGAAACCCGCATGATCATAAACTACACGTCATCCTTATGAGTGCTACGCATGATCAGAATGTCCTCAACAATTTCTTCGCCGATGTCATCGACGGTCCGTTGCCGCACACCGACATACCAGTCGCCATTCATGAGATCGAAGAAAGGGTCGAGCCCGAATCGACCGTTGCCGAGCAATCGTTCCTACTCGCGAAACAGGGACTGACTGTCCTTGCGTTCCAGGAAGGTAAACAGAAGATAAAGGACACGACCGACGACATCGCAAGAAGATTCAAGGAGAACGGTGGTCCGATACCGAAGATATTACCGCTGCACGCTAAACTCTCAGCCGCCGCGCGGGCTGCTGCTCTCGCGGATTACTCCGGGGGGAAGATCATTGTCGCGACCGATGTCGCACAGACGAGTATCACTATTCCCGTTGACGCTGTCGTTGATTCGGGGCTGAAGCGGGAAAAGCATATCGACGAGGAATATGCCCAGAGCCTCGACGCCGTACTTGCATCACGGAGCGATATGCGCCAAAGGCGTGGCCGCGCCGGAAGGATCAAGAAGGGCCTCTATGTCGTAACGCGTAGTGATGACGATACGGAGTTCATCGAAATCGATAATCCGATCCGGCCGCCATATTCCGTGCCGGAGATTCAACGGACCGAAGCGGACCGAACGGCGCTCTACATGGCGGCGCTTGGGCTCGACATGGAGGAGCTCGAATTTCCACACCCGGTTGAGCTGCGCGTAATCCAAGAAGCCAAACGATCGCTCCGTGCGATCGGCGCCCTTGATGACAACGATATGATCACTCCAATGGGCAGGCGCATGGAAGCGTTGCCGATGTCGCCGAACCTTGCGCGCATGGTCATAGAATCAGAACAGTATTCAGCCGAGACAAGGGCGCAGATCGCCGCGATTACGGCTGCCGTCGAAGCAGGCGGGTTGCAGTATTTCGTACAGGGCGTCGGTAAGAAATGGAAAGAGCTGGTGAGCCAGGAGGAGTCCGATCTTTTGGCGCAGCTCGAATTGTTTCTCGCTTCCCAAGAGATGAGCCCACGAGAGCAGGCGCAGTACAACCTCGATCCTCAGAACATCGAGAGAGCGCAAAAGTTATACCGGAAAATCATGAAAAGAATCAGTCTCGATCCGGACAAGCTGACTCACCCCACGTACGCGGAAGGTGAAAATCTGAAGCGGTGTATCTATGCGGGCATGATCGATCATGTCTATGCGTACAGCGGTGCCAACAGTTATACGCGCATCGATGGGCTGTATGAGACCCCTCGTGAAATCAGTAGCCGCAGCGTCGTGACGCGCGGTGGGGCGATGGTGGTCGGTTATCCGTACCGGTACTCATACCCTTCAAAAGGCGAAATCGTCGACAAGCATATCGTCGAAAAGGTGACCCGTGTTACGACCCCGGCGGTACTGGGCGAAATCGCTTCAGGACTGTGCGTGTGGCAACCAGCCGATTTTTCATTCCGTGGTGGCCGACTCATGCAGCGGCAGGAGCAGCAGTATCACTCGACTAGCCTTGGTGTGAGCCGTGAGGTCGAAGCTGAAACCAATGATGAAGCGGTGAATTATTTGGTGGATCATATGCTCAATAATCCCGGCACTGCGCTGAAGGAATTGTATGCGATCGAAAGGCAGCTGAAAATCCTACGTAAACTGTCTCCTGATGCTCCGAAATCAACCAGCGAAGATATAAAAAAGATGGTTACGGAAGCCGCTCGGCAAAGTGGTCTCGACGAAGCATACGCCGATCAGATCCTGCGCAATATGATTTATGAGAAGGGAATTTCGCTGAACTCATACGTTCCCGAAGACGAACTAGTCAGGATTTATGAGGGCTCACCGCGGAACATCGAGCGGTTCGGCGAGACGTTCACTCTTGATTACGAACGTGGCGTTCCATTGGTGAAGCGCTATGACTTAGACGCAGCCGCACAACTTCCAGGGGAAATGACGCTTGATGACGGCCGCACGGTTAAATTCGTCGGAGAACACGGCAAGCACTTCACCGTCGGGCAACTAAAAAGCAAAAAAATGTAATACGGGTATGCCACGACGTTGTGGCATACCCGTATGGGGTGGGTCAGGCGGCGCGGAGCCGAGTGAACGAAGGGTGATTGAAACCCGCTTCACCGAGTGGCTTCAGACGGTGATAGCCAAGCTGCTTTTCGACCTGCACGAGCAGATCGAGTTCGCAGATAGCTAGGGCCGCATCGAGATCGCCAACGCCGAACTCGACGACCTGGTGATCGCGCGCCAACGCGTCGACGAGACCGTCATGGCCTTTGAGCCACTGCTTTTCCTCGTCCACGCCGTTTGACTCGAGATCGACCGCGATGCGGGAGATCATGTCGGCAACCTGGTAGCAGTGATCACGGAAACTGATCTTCCGTTGCCGCTGCTCGCGACGCTTCGCCTTGTGGGCTGCCTTGGCCTTGCCCTCCTTGCTCAGTGCCGGTGCGGCCGCTGCGGATTGGTTGAACTTTCTGCGTCTTTCAGAATCCTTTATCTTGTTTCGGACCAGTTCTCGTCGGCTTTGCCGTGTTTGCAGCTGCAATTCCCCATCCTCAAGAAGTTCCTCGGGATCGATCAGCAGTGACAACATCACACGCGCCTTCCTCGTAACGAACTACTTTCTTCTAGCTTCATTGCTAGCCATACTATCGGAGCATGGTGAAGTCTGTCTATGATATACCATGATGCAAACATTTATGCAAGCATAAGGCTATATTGACTTTTGTTTAAAATAATGATAAAATGAGATTATGATATTTAGAATGTCACACATCAATGGTCGTACGAACGTCATGCAAAATGACGGCTCTGCTTACCGTGTGGCATATCTTATCTCTTAAACAGCTCAATTTGTGAAATAAGGTAAGCCTCCGACTCCGGAGGTTTTTACATCTCAGAAGATCGGTGGCCTATCTGGTTTCAGAAAACTGGAACCATAATGCCGCCAAGGCGGAGAAAGGAACATGACATGGCATATGGGTCGATCATGCGAATGACAACTGGTGAACACACCATTGAGCTCGCGCCACTGAACCGTGAGGTGATGGGTGAGTTCATACGACCTGGTTTGCAATCGGCAAACATCACCAAGCATCTGGAAACGAAAGCGAAAGTACTCGAGGACGAATATGAATGGTACGACAAAGTCCGTACCGACGATACTTCCCGCAGTTGGGGCATATGGATCGTGAGGGACGACAGCCGTGAGCTGATCGGGTCGTCCAGTCTGCATAATCTGAGTAAGGATTTTTTCTACCAGGCGGGCAGCGGATCGCTTATATTCAAGAATGAGTACTGGGGTAAGGGGATCGCTTCTACGATACATCAGGCACGAACCTGGTACGCATTCCAGATACTGGGCATTGATCGGATCTGGTCGGAAGTGATTCAAGGCAATGTCGCGAGCAGGCGGGCACTCGAAAAGTCCGGTTACTACGTAATCGGCGTCAAGCGCAATGCCCAGTATGTCGACGGCAAACTTCGTCACGTGGACATCCTTGAATGTATCAACCCCGAAGCGGCCGCCTGGAAGCGCTGGTGGGGTGAAGACCGACCCGTCAAAGCCGCGCGTGAAGCTCGGCTGCGAACCAAAGCTGCCATGCAGTGGGCCTCAGAAAACGTGACGCTGCCATAGTGTCACAGCCCCGCCGAGAGTATCGGCGGGGATTTTCTATTCCTCGATGAAGCCTCCGCTCTGGTGATTCCAGAGCTTCGCGTACGTGCCGCCATGTTTCAGGAGTTCGCTATGAGTGCCATCTTCGAGGATCGTACCGTTTTCAAGCACGACGATCCGGTCGAGCTTGGCGATCGTTGACAGACGGTGAGCGATGACGATCGATGTCCGTCCTTTCATAAGTGTCTCGAGTGATTGTTGGATCAGTTTCTCTGATTCACTGTCCAGTGCCGACGTCGCCTCGTCCAGTATGAGGATCGGCGCGTCTTTGAGGATCGCACGCGCGATCGCGATGCGTTGCCGTTGTCCCCCGGATAACTTGACGCCTCGTTCACCGACGTGCGTGTCGAAACCATGCGGTAACTTCTCGATGAATTCGAGCGCATTTGCCTTCTTGGCCGCATCACGAATCTGCTTGTCGGTCGCGTCGGGTTTGCCGTAGGCGATGTTTTCGCGCAGCGTACGGTGGAAAAGCATCGGTTCCTGAGGGACGTAGGCGATGTTTTCGCGCAGGCTTTTCTGGGTGATGTCGCGGATGTCCTTGCCGCTGATCATGATCGCGCCGCCCGTCACGTCGGAAAAGCGCAGTAGTAGCTGGACGATCGTCGTTTTGCCTGCGCCGCTATGCCCGACCAGTCCGACCTTTTGGCCGGCTTTTATGGCAAGGCGTATGTCGTCGAGCACCAGGGAGTCACTGTCACTGTAGTGGTACGAGACGTCGTTCAGTTCGATCGTCGGTGTCGTGATGACGAGCGGTTTTGCCGCGTCAGCATCGCTGACGACGTTGGAACGTTGGAGGATATCAGACATCGGTGCTGCTTGCAGCAACGCTTCGTCGTAGCCGTTGACTATTTCGCCCAGCATGAATATCTGCGTCGCGATACGCTGCAAGTACGCGATGGCGAATATAGCGATCGCAAGCTCCATGCGACCATTCAGTACCAGGTACGCACAGGCACCGATACCGACGACCTGAGTGATGACCATGATGGCGTTGCGTACCACGCCGTCGATGGCGAATATGCCGATATCTTTTGTGAATATCTTCTGAAGCCGATGCGTCTGCTTTTCGAGATGCCTGATCTCGCTTTCTTCATGGGCGAACGTTTTGACGAGCAAGTTGTTTGTCAATGAATCGGCGACTTCGCCGTGCACTTCGCCGATGAGCGTTTTTCTCTCCATACGGTAGGGCCTGCGTATCTTCGTGAAAATCCTGATCTCGATCATGATACTGACGATGAGCGCCAAAAGGATCAGCGCAAGGACCGGCGAAGAGGCGGCGACAAGGCCGAGCCCGACGATGAGCGACAGGCAAAAACTCAGCGTACGCATGATGAACAGGTCTTGTAGTGCCACGTGTGACCGGACGAAATCGATGAAGCGACTGGTCAGGGCACCTACTTTTTCGTTGACGAAAAAGGCTTGATCTTTGTTCAGGAGGTTCCGGAACGTAGCATTGTAAAGGCGTGTCCGGATATGCGCTTCATGGTGGACGAGTGTTCTGAAGCCGGTGAAGTTCGCTATCAGCCCGGCGAGCCCTATGATGCCTGCGATGACGAGGTTCTGAACCAGCGTATCACCGTCCTTCGTCGTCAGCGCGGCGACGGACTGCGCGAGGAAGTAGGGTAGTAGTGTATCGAGTAGCAGCGCCGACAATGGGACGATGAGCATTGCCGCGAAAAAACTCAGTTTGTGATTTCTTACTTCTTGCCAATACAGTTGTATGGTGTTTTTGTTCGTGCTCAAGAATGCTCCTTTCGATGCTTGGATTGTTGTAAGGTTTCGCTATTGGTTTGGCCGTCCAAACGTTATGCGCGTAGAGGATCCGAGCGGATCATAGTCGATTCATTATGACATATGCGCATACGATACGCAACGGATGTGTTAGCGTTTTTTTGCCCTTGAGGCAAGCGGTGCGGTGTGGGCGACGAGGCCAAGCGCCAGGGCGACGAGCGCGGCGTTCTTGATGATGTACTGTCCTTCAAGATTCGGTACGAACGGTGACTGCCATACGGCTTCAGGATAGAGAATGATCGGCGCGCAGACGAGTAGCATATGTCCGAACATGAAGAACAGCGCGATGCGAGTCAATCGTGGGAAAAGGATGAGTAGTCCTATGAAGCACTCGACATAGGCAAGCGCCATGAAGAGCTCGTTTCCGTAGGCACCCATGCCCATTTTTTCGGCGAATCCAATGGCCAGGTCGCTTGCAGGGCTGGCGCCGATGATTTTCAAAAGTCCGAAGTAAAAGTAGATGATGAACAACGATACGCGGGCAAGCCAGGAATAATGTTTTTTCGCGAAACCGATGAACCGTTCGTCAAACTTTTGCAAGATGCTCATGCCTGCATGATAGCACGAAAAGTGGTACAATAACAGGGATGCAAAAAATCATTCTGTACTATAAATTCACGCCGATCAAGGATCCTGAGACCGTCAAGCTGTGGCAAAAGACACTCTGCGACAGTCTTGATTTGCGTGGTCGCATACTCGTGAGTGATCACGGTCTGAACGGTACCGTGGGTGGCGATATCGAGGACGTAAAGAAGTACATAAAGGAAACGAAAAAATTCCCGGGCTTCAAAGATATCGTTTTCAAATGGAGCGACGGCAAGCG
>CAZGAP010000001.1:126350-130856 GCA_964523935.1 uncultured Candidatus Saccharibacteria bacterium | reverse complement strand
GACGCTGTCGTTCCGAACACGAATACGTCAAGGGATTTCATCGCTGAACTCGAAAGTGAGAAATACGATGATATCAAAGACAAAAAAGTCATTACCTATTGCACAGGGGGTATCCGCTGCGAGGTCATCAGCGCCATGATGAAAAAACGCGGTTTCAAGAACGTGTATCAACTCGATGGCGGTATCGTGAAATATGGTGAAACGTTCGGTGATGACGGGCTATGGGAAGGAAGTCTGCGAGTCTTTGACGATCGTATGACGGTTGATTTTTCCGACCATACCAAAACGATCGGTGAATGCTCTCACTGCGGCGGACCGACGAACAATTTCGAGAACTGCGCGCGCTCCGAATGCAACGATCTCGTCCTGATATGCCTGAACTGCAAGCAGGATCCCGATCTGCTGTATCATACTGACGCTTGTCGGCCAAAGGTCGCGGTAGCATGAGCGGCACCGTGGACCCTTCTTTAAGCCATGACGTGAACGAGCTGCTCGGCGGCCAGGTCATTTGTACGGTTTCGACCATCAGTCATGACGGCGCTCCGAACGCCGCAACGGTCGCGTTCATGCACACGCCCGAAATGGATTTCGTATTTTCAACCGATGAATCAACCCGAAAAGCAACCAATATCAGCAGCGACGAGCGGGTGGCGATAACTGTCACTGACGGAGTCAAACTGCGTACGTTGCAATTGGAAGGAACAGCCAAGCGGCTGACGAAGGACGAGTTCGAGGCGACGTATGCCCAGCGGTACTTCGACAAACTACCATTCACGTCCCCCATGATGAGCTATCCGGCTCAGGCGTTTTACGTCGTCACTCCGCTACACATGAAGTTCACTGACATATCAGTCAAACCATGGCGTGTCGAAACGCTCGTTGGCTAAGAGTTTGCAATTAATAAAAGCGATGATCCGTGGTACCATTATGGCAACTAATTGGAGAGTGCCGCATGGATAAAAGTAACCTAACGAGAATATTCAGCGGAGTCGTCATTCTGACGGTCGGCGTACTACTCCTCGTTCACAATACCGGGACGGTAAACCTGAGCGGACTGATCGATGACTGGTGGCCCCTCGCCGTCATACTTGCAGGCGTGCTGGTGTTTATCAATAATACACGCAGTTATCTCTGGGCACTATTCCTTGTCGTGCTCGGCGGTTTGTACCAGTTAAAGGAACTGAGTATCGTTGATTTCGAGCCGTGGCAGATCGTATGGCCACTCATTATCGTGCTTGTCGGCGCCTCGATACTCTTCCGTGCCTCGTATACTGGCAAACGGGCGTCGAAAGAGGAGCGCGATGACGTGACGGCTATCCTTGCGGGTGCCGAGAGCCGCAATACGTCACCGAAATTCAAGGGCTCGAAAGTGTCGGCGATCATGGGCGGTGCCAAGCTCGACCTTCGCGGTGCGACCATTGACGACAAGGCTGTCGTCGAAGTCGTCGCTTTCTGGGGTGGCGTGGAGATCATCGTCCCTAAAAATGTCGTCATCAAAAACCAGACGAACAACATACTCGGTGGGACGAGCGACCGGACGAAGCAGACGCCGGACAAGAATGCCAAAGAACTCATTATCACCGGAGATGTCATCATGGGCGGCGTTGATATCCGTAATACCTCATCCGAAGAATAAGGGTAGTTTCTGCGTCACTTCTATAACGTTCTCGTCAATACTCTGATCGCCAACGTAACGACGAGTTACTTATGGTTCGCACTGACGTTCTGGGTGTATCTCGAAACGAAGTCTGTCCTGGCGACGGCGATTATCGGTGGATCGTACATGCTCTTCGTGGCGATATTCAGCTTGGTATTCGGTACGTTCGTCGATCACAACAAGAAGAAATTCGTCATGGTGGTGTCGAGTGTCATCACGGCGATCGCGTATCTTATCGCCGGAGGCATATACCTGCTGTATCCCGAAAACGTTCTTGTTGATTGGAAAGGCGTTCATTTCTGGCTGTTCTCGGGCGTCATTCTGATCGGCGGCGTCGTGGAGAATATGCGCAATATCGCTCTTTCGACGACGGTGACGATACTCGTGCCAAAAGAAAACCGCGATAAGGCCAACGGTCTTGTCGGAACGGTCCAGGGCATCGCGTTCATGGTCACTTCGGTCTTCAGCGGGTTGTCGATCGGGTTTCTCGGTATGGGTGGTACGCTCGCCATAGCGATAACGTTTACGGTGCTGGCGCTCGTACATATCCTGTTCGTCAAAATACCCGAGAAAAAAATCGCGCATGACCCGCAGCTGAAAGCAAAAATGATTGATTTCAAAGGCAGCATGGCTGCGATCCGCGAGATACCCGGACTGGCATGGCTGATACTATTCACGACGTTCAACAACCTTATCGGTGGGGTATTCATGGCGCTGATGGATCCGTATGGCCTGACGCTATTTACCGTGCAGTGGTGGGGTGTTGTGCTCGGTATTACGAGTACGGGCTTTATCATCGGAGGTATGCTCATTGCGAAATTCGGCCTTGGTAAGAATCCGCTTCGAACGATGATGCTGGTCAACATAGGTATAGCACTGTTAGGGATGACGTTTACGATCCGGGAGTTCTGGCCGCTCTACGTCGTCGGCATTTTGCTGTTCATGACTATCATGCCGGTCGTTGAAGCTGCCGAACAAACGATCATCCAGCGCGTGGTGCCTTTGAAGAGGCAGGGCCGCGTGTTCGGACTTGCTCAGAGTATCGAATCGGCTTCGATGCCGATCAGTGCGTTCCTCATCGGACCGATCGCGGAATTCATCATATTGCCGTACATGAAAACCGCCGAAGGACAAGCGGCGTTCGGCTGGTTACTAGGAAGTGGTGAAGCGAGGGGTATCGCGCTGGTGTTCGTACTTGCGAGTGTCATTTTGCTTGTTGTAGCGCTGCTCGCATTCAGAACCAAGGCGTATCGCGTGCTAGGGGAGTTCTATCAAAGGGCATGAGATATATCGCGCTGCTCCGTGGCATCAATGTCGGCGGAAACAAGAAAGTAAGCATGGCCGAACTGAAGGAATCGCTCACGGCCGCGGGCTTGAGCGACGTCCGAACGTACATCAACAGCGGCAATGTACTGTTTAGTGCGCCCGACCAAGACGTCGATGAATTGACTGAGCGCGTCGAGAAGTCGATCGAAGAACGGTTCGGGTTCCCTGTCGGGTGCATCGTTCTGACGAAGGAACAGTACGAGCGGGCGATCGATGACGCGCCGAAGAACTGGGGTACGGATGACAAAAATATGCGTAGTGACGCATTGTTTGTTATGAGATCGATGACGCCGCAGCGGATAGTCGATGCCGTCGGCGAGGTTAACGATGACTTCGAGTGGATGAGCGCTGGCAGGTCCGTCGTATTCTGGACGGTCGACAGGCGCAAGTACGGTCGGGCGCGCATGCCGAAAATCATAGGGACCGATGCCTACCGCGCGATATCGATGCGCAGTTCGACGACCGCCCGTAAACTCTACTTGCTACTTAACGAGTGATACAAACGAACCCATTCGTCGGCCGTTAACTGTGACGGCCGTTTTTCATTGGGCATCGTTTTGATCATGCGCAGGCCACTGAAATACTTTTGTCTTGAGTAGCATATTTCAACGAACTCCCTGTAATGGGGCATTTCCGATTCCGGTAGCAGGGACTGATTGCGTCGCAGGCATTCGATCATGACCGTGTCGACGGCGGGGTGAGGCCAGAAATCGCTTCGCTTCAGTTCGTATGCGATTCGGACCTCGTAGAGTGGTGAAATGAAAGCGCCGAGTAATCCGGTGAACGGCGTCGTGCCGATTAACAGCTTGTTCGCGAATTGTTTCTGAACGATCAAATATATCGCTGCGGGAGGATGAGGAGATTCGGTCACTGTGCGCAGGATGGGCGAACTCAGGTGGAACGGTATGTTAGCAAACACCTTGTAGTCGTTATCAGGGAACCGATAGGTAAGTACGTCGGTATGAACGATGGTGATGTTTGGTTTGCCTTTTAGGTTTTCGCGTAGCTTCGGTAGCATCCTCTCGTCGTATTCGATCGCGGTGACGTGTTTGACATAGTCGGAGACGACGGATGATATGACGCCGCTTCCAGCACCGATATCGTAGACGATGTCGACTTTGTTCAGATTCGAATGACCGACGAGTTTGCGGACAAGTTTCGGGTCACGGAGAAAATTTTGAGATTGGGTATGAAGTCGACGCACACGATCATTATAAATGAGAGAGGTCTGAATCGCTATTTGATCTCCAAGTTGGTAGAATATGAAGAATGGATAAAAATGAAACAGACATAAGCAAACGTCTTGCTGAACGTGCCGCTCAGGTGCAACGTGGCGGCGCCCGAGCGGCGGTACTGGGCGTCAATGACGGTCTTGTTAGTACGCTCTGTATCGTCATCGGTGTCGCTGCAGCTGGTGCCGACGCAAGGCATGTACTGCTTGCTGGCTTCGCGGGCCTGCTCGCTGGCGCCATATCGATGGCGGCGGGAGAATGGATTTCCGTAAAGGCGCAGGGGGAACTTTT
>CAZGAP010000001.1:96097-126251 GCA_964523935.1 uncultured Candidatus Saccharibacteria bacterium | reverse complement strand
ATCATTCCATCGGCACGGCATCGACAGGAAGGTATCGCTGCAGGCTGCGGATGACGTGGCTGCTTCGGATGATGAATTCCTAGCCCTGTACTCTTCACAGGTCATCGGCATCAACACGGATGAACTGGGTTCACCTTGGACTGCCGCTTTCTCGTCGTTCGCGCTATTTACGGCCGGTTCGATCCCTCCGCTTTTGCCGTGGGTTTTGGGAATTGACGAGCTGACGGGAATTATAGTTGCTGTAGTGTTGACCGCTATCGGTGGTCTGTTCGTTGGCGGTTACACCGCAAAATCAAGCGGCAAAGGGATCTGGTACGGTGCGACCCGTCAGCTACTCATCGTCATTTTCGCAGCGGCGGTGACATATGGCATCGGACATCTCTTTGGCGTAGCAACGGCCTAGACATATAATAGGAATAATGAACAAGAAACTTGAGGCAAAGCTAAAGGAGCTCCCGAGAGGGCCGGGCGTCTATTTTCATAAGAGCGCGTCAGGTGAGATCATATACGTCGGTAAGGCGGCCGTGCTTCGTAACCGTGTCCGACAATACTTCCAGTCGCAGCGTGACATGGACATAAAGACGCGCGCGCTCGTCGCCGAGATCGAGGATACCGACTGGACGGAAACGGAGTCGGAGATCGACGCGCTCTTCCTGGAGTCCGAGATGGTGAAGCGCTACATGCCGCGCTATAACATCCTGCTGCGTGACGACAAATCGCAGATGTACATACGTATCGACATGAAAAGCGAATGGCCGTATGTGTGCTTCACGCGTAATCCATCCGATGACGGCGCTGATTATTATGGTCCGTACTATAACGGCTACGCGATCAAAAAAGCGCTCAGATACCTCCGAAGGGTATTTCCGTACTACACCAAGCCGCAGAAGGCCAGTGAGCGTGCAGACCTGGATTCGCATATCGGTCTGAGTCCGCGTCCTGGCACGACAAGCAGTGAGTACAAGGCGACTCTGAAGAAGCTGGTACGGTACTTCGAAGGCGGTCGCAAAACGATAGCCAAAGAAATCGAAAAGGAAATGCACCAAGCGGCGAAGGCGCAGGACTTCGAGACGGCGGCAAGGCTACGAAACCGCCTGAACGACTTGCGGGAGCTGCAGCGCAAGATCATGTTTGGCGACCGTGAATTTCTGGATATCAGTAAAGATAAGGCACTGAGCGATCTCGTTACCCTTCTCGGGCTGCCGAAGGTTCCGGCCCGGATCGAAGGATATGACATCAGTCATATGGGAGGCGTGAATGTCGTGGCGAGTATGGTGGTGTTTACGAATGGCGTCAGTAACCGCTCTGAATACCGCAAGTTCAAAACGAAAATCGAGCGCAATGATGATACGGGCAATATGAATGAAACGCTGCTCAGGCGGTTCAGTCCGAAGAACGTCCAGGCCTGGGGGATGCCGGATCTCATACTGATTGACGGAGGCAAGGGCCAGCTCGACGCGGCAATACGTGCGATGAAAGAGCGCGAGGTGACGGTACCGGTCATCAGTATCGCCAAGCGCGAAGAAGAAATTATCGTCCATTCTCAAAATTCGAATATCAACACCACCATCCTCGAAGGCCTTATGAAAAATCCGACTCCGAACGAATATGTCGAACGGTCGGGTCTGTACTATGTCGTTAACTTGCACCCCGGTCAGTTGAATGCGTCATCACATTCCCGTAACCTGCGTGGCGCGCCGCTGACCAGCGCGCATGCGGACGTCGTCAAGCTGTTTCAGCGTATCCGCGACGAGTCACACCGGTTCGCAGTCAGTTACCATACCGTTTTGAAACGCCAGAAGCAAACCGCCAGCGATCTGGAGGATATACCCGGGATAGGTCCGGCAACCCGCAAGAAACTGATTCGTACCTTCGGAAGTTTGCGGGCCGTGAAATCAGCGACGGATGAACAGCTAATCTTGGCGATAGGTCGGGATAAGACTGACAGAATCAAGCCGTATTTATGATACGCTAAATACATGTCCGCGCCCGACAAAGTCTTTTTTTCTCACAACCGTGAACAGGTATACGAGCTACTGAAGGGTGGCATACTTGTCGTTACGGCGTATACCCAAACGCAGCGGGGCAATGATGCGGCATTCCGCTTTGAGCAAGAAGCGAATTTCTGGTATCTGACCGGTATCGATCATCCTGATTGGGTGCTCGTCATGGATGGGAGGCGCCGACGCTCGTGGCTAGTGGCGCCGCACGTGGAAGATCATCATGAGCTTTTCGATGGCAGCTTGCCGCACGATGAAGCCCGCGAGATCAGCGGTATCGTCGATATTATCGATCACCGTGAAGCCGACAGCTGGCTTAGGCAAGCCGCGAGGTCGCATCATCTTGCCTATACGGTGGATGTTCCTCCGCATTCGGAATATTTCGGTTTCTGTCTTAACCCTGCCGTCAAGGAGTTGCGCGAAAAACTTAGCCGTATCTTCACTAAGGTTGAGGATTTTCGCTTGGAGCTTGCACGCCTGCGAGCGGTCAAGCAACCGGTTGAGATCACTGCCATGCAGCGCGCCATCGATTTGACGACGGACTCATTCGCTGCCTTGCACGAACGAATCGACGAGTATCATCACGAATATGAGGTTGAAGCCGAGTTCACGGCCCGATTCCGCAGGAGTGGCGCTGATGGGCATGCGTACGAACCTATCGTCGCGGCGGGCGCGAACGCATGCACGCTCCACTACAACAAGAATGCGTCCAGGCTGAAGAAAGGGCAGCTTCTCCTGCTCGACATAGGTGCGCGCTTGGATGGGTACGCAGCCGACATCACACGCACGTATGCTATCGGGACCGCTACCAAGCGCCAGAAGCAGGTCCATGACGCGGTCGTAGACGCTCAGGAGCAGATCATTCGTCTGCTAGAGCCGAACATGCCTATCGAAGAGTACCAAGTGAAGGTCGACGGCATCATGCAGCATACTCTTGTGGAGTTGAAGCTCATAAAAGACAAAGACGACCCAGCTTACCGGGATTATTTCCCTCACGCGATCAGCCATGGGCTGGGCATCGACGTCCACGACGCACTCGGCAAGCCGCGACTACTACTACCGGGAATGGTGTTGACGGTCGAACCCGGAATATACATTCCAAAAGAGAAAATTGGTGTACGTATTGAAGATGACATACTGATCACGAAAACCGGGCGCAAAAACATGAGCGCGAAACTATCGACAGCTCTCTAGCCGGCAGGTATACTGTAAACACTATTATGCGACGACAATTTGGAATATTCCTGATTCGCTGGCTACTGAACTCATTCGGCCTATGGGTGGCAGTGCGCTTGCTGGGTACTGGCTACAGCGAAGCGCAGGTCGATTCAGGGGTTGCCGTCTTTTTGCTTGCCGGCCTGATCTTCTCGATTATCAACAGTATCCTGAAACCGATCGTCGTTATCTTGTCTCTGCCCGCGATCCTGATCACGCTTGGGCTGTTCATCATCATCGTCAACGGCCTGATGGTGTACATTTCACTCAAGCTGACACCAGGCTTGCAAATGACATTCGTCAACTCGATTCTTACCGGAATGATACTGAGTTTGATAAACTATATAGTAAGCAGCGTCTTTGAATTAAACGGACGGCAAAGGGAGAGAATATGACAATTGATGGAATTTTACAGTTTGCGACGATAGCCTCAGGCGTTCTGATGATGGCGAGTATCTTGCTGCAGCAGCGCGGCGCTAGCCTAGGTGCCGGTTTCGGTAGCTCGGGTGAGCTCTATACAACGCGTCGCGGACTCGACAAGAACCTATTCGAAGCGACGATCATTCTGGCGGTAATCTTCGTACTATCAATCCTCGTCGGACTTTTACTGCCTTCATAAACCAGGTGTAATACTATGGCGGACAAAGGGCTATTGAATCGGGTTGAGTTAAAGCGCCGGTCTCGTGGTCTCAAAAAACACGCTCGTCGTGCCGAAGGCGCGACTGTTCGTCATGCCCGCCGCTTTGTCGTTAACAGGTGGGATAATATCCGTGAGGTCAGGCTGCACATCATCATGTGGCTTGGTGGGGTAGGGTTGCTGATCGCTATAGTCGGATTGCAGATGGTGTGGTTTCAGCAAGGATACGTGACAAATGCCGCAGTGAAAGGTGGAACGTTCGCTGAAGCCGTGAAGGGACCTATACAGACGCTTGATCCACTGTACGCCACGACGCCTGCGGAGGTCGCTGCGGCACGGCTATTGTTCTCGTCGCTATATGAACTCGATACGACCGGACATATCAAGGGAGATCTCGCTCAGACGATGACGAATGAAAACGACAAGACGTTCACGGTCACTTTGCGCCAAGACGCAAAATGGCATGATGGCAAACCACTGACGGCGTCGGACGTCGTGTTCACTGTCGGTCTTATGAAAAACCCATCCGTGCGGTCAGTCATGAATGCGAGCTGGAGGGGCATAGACGTCAAACGTATCGACGATTACAAGGTGCAGTTCATGCTTCCAGCATCATATGCAGCGTTTCCTCATGCGCTTACTTTTTCGATCCTTCCGGAGCATCTGCTGAAATCAATCGAACCGGGAAGCCTGCGTGAAAGCGGCTTCAGTGACGCGCCAATCGGCAGCGGCCCTTTCTCGTTGAGGCTTTTACAAACGATCAGCGAGGTGACAGGGCGCAAGGTCGTGCATCTGGTGGCGAATGACGCTTACTTCAAGGGCAAGCCGCGTATCGACAGGATGCAATTGCACTCGTACGGCGACGACGATGCTATCGGGCGGGCACTCCGCACCGGTGAGGTGAGCGCAGCAAGTGACGTATCAAGCACGGTGGCGAGCGGTATCGATAAGAACCGGTATGACATCATTACGAAACCGACGAACAGCGGCGTTTATGCGCTGTTCAATGCGACACAACCTATCCTTAAGGAGCAGGCTATCCGACGCGCACTACAGGTAGGCACTGACACCGCGAGTATCCGCAAGCAGCTGATCGGCAGTCCTCAGCCGATGGATCTGCCTTTCGTCAAGCGTCAGGTACCCGGTAGCGAAGCGGTAGTAGCGCCGACTCACGACAAAGAAGCCGCAAAGAAGATGCTAACTAATGCAGGCTGGATACAGCAAGGAGACGTGCGTCAGAAAGGCCAAGAAAAACTGATCCTGCGTGTCGTCACGCGTAAGAACAATGACTACGAAAAAGCGCTGTCCGTTCTTGCCGGGCAATGGCGGGAGCTGGGCGTGGATGTACAGACACAAGTGGTCGATACGACGGCGAGCGGTCAGAACTTTACCCAGCAGGTGCTGCAGCAGCGCGGTTACGATGTGCTGCTTGACGAACTTGTCATCGGTGCCGATCCGGATGTCTTCGCATACTGGCACTCACGCGGCCTATTGAATTTCTCAAGTTACAGCAACCAGTTCAGCGATGACTCTCTTGCGAGTGCTCGTACTCGCTCCGATCCTGCGCTCCGTGCGGTCAAATACATTGCCTTTGCCAAGCAGTGGATTGCCGATGCACCTGCGATCGGACTCTATCAATCAGATTTCGTCTATGTGCAAAACAAGAATTCTCATTCGATTCGGAGCGGCGAGATCGTCGTCGATCCGAACGAACACTACGCCGGTATCAGATACTGGACCGCTGAAAAGGGCAACGTTTATAAGACGCCGTAAGGGTGAGTGGGGGATGTGTATAGTTTGAGGACGTGGCCACGTTCCGTGGCCCCGCGAGCCAGTCAAATGAGCACAGCTCATTTGTGGCATCGCCTTGCGAAGTGCCACTGGCACTTCTCACCTCCACGCCCGGTGGAAGCTCTTATCACGTATACCAATTCAAAAACCGATCACAAGGATCGGTTCATGAATTGGTGCGCGCGAGAGGACTTGAACCTCCACGTCCTTGCGAACACTAGCCCCTCAAGCTAGCCTGTCTACCAATTTCAGCACGCGCGCTTATACTCGAACGATTATACACGACATTGCCCGATATGGCTATATCTGTTATAATGCTTACAAAGAGGAGCCCTAATAAAGGGCGTATTTTTATGACAGACCCTAAATTCATACGTAACATCGCAATCATCGCCCACGTTGACCATGGCAAAACGACGCTTGTCGACGGTCTTTTGAAACAATCGAATACATTCCGTGAAAACCAGGCTGAGATGAGCCAATCACTCATCATGGACAGTGGTGACCAAGAGCACGAGCGTGGTATCACTATCACCGCGAAACAAACATCGATTTATCATGGTGATTACAAAATCAATATCATCGACACCCCAGGCCACGCCGATTTTTCGGGTGAAGTCGAACGAACACTTAACATGGCGGACGGTGTGCTCCTCATCGTGGACGCGCAGGAAGGACCGATGCCTCAGACGAAATTCGTGCTGAGCAAAGCCCTTGAACTCGGCCTCAAGCCGGTCATCGTCATCAACCCGCCCGCCGTATCGATGAAGTGGAAGACGAGCTTGCCGACCTTTTCCTGGAGCTCGCGACCGATGATAGCCAGCTGCATTATCCTGTATACTACGCGATCGGACGTGATGGCAAAGCATGGAAATCGATTCCCGAAAACCCTGGTGAGCATACCGATCTGACGCCAATCTTTGACGCCATCATCAATGATATCCCTGCGCCTAATGTTGACACCACCGGCACACTTCAGCTGCTTGTTACGTCACTGCAGTATGATTCGTTCCTCGGTAAATACGCTATCGGTCGTATCACGCGTGGTACACTCAAACCACGACAGCAAGTCACGCTCGTCAAGCGTGACGGCCAACAGATTTCATCACAAGTCGATAAGCTCTTTGGTTACCGCGGATTATCGCGCGAGGAGATCACCGATGCAAGCGCAGGTGACATTATCGCTCTAACGGGCATCGCGGACGCGCATATCGGTGAAACGATCGCCGACAAGGATGCGCCGGAAGCGTTGCCGACGATCGATATCGAAGCGCCAACGCTCAGTATGTACCTCGGACCGAACACGAGTCCAATGAAAGGTCGTGAAGGTGATTTCTCTACCGGGCGTCAGATCGGCGACCGTTTGAAAAAGGAAATTGAAACAAACGTCAGCTTGCGAGTTGAAGATAACGGTATCGGTTTTACCGTATCGGGACGCGGTGAGTTGCATCTCAGTGTACTTATCGAAACGCTGCGCCGCGAAGGGTATGAATTCGAAGTCGGGCGACCACAGGTCGTAACGATCATCGAAGACGGTGTCGAAAAAGAGCCAGTCGAAGAGTTACTCATCGAAGTCGGGCCTGAATTCGTCGGTGCCGTCAGCCAAGAACTCGGGACGCGCCGCGCTGAAATGCGAGGCCAGGAAACGACGTCAAGCGGCACGGCGCGCATGGATTACATATTGCCCACACGTGCGCTGATCGGTCTGCGCAACATTCTGCTGACCGCAACGAAGGGTACTGTCATCATGAACAGCCTGCCTCACGGGTATCAACCAATGAGTGGCAAATTGCCACAGTCAAGAAACGGCGTACTGATAGCATTCGAGCCAGGTACGACGACGCCATACGCGCTTCAGACAGCCGAAGCCCGAGGTGAACTGTATGTCGGCCCAGGGGTCGAAGTGTACGCGGGCATGGTCGTCGGGCTGAACCGTCGCCAAGAGGACCTTGAAATCAACGTCTGTAGGGCAAAGCATCTGACGAACATGCGCTCAAGCAGCAGCGACGGTGTCGTCCAGCTGACGCCATTCACCGATCTCAGTCTCGAGCAGTGCATCGATTTTATCGAAGATGACGAGCTACTCGAGGTAACACCGAAAAGTCTCCGTCTCCGTAAACGTGAACTTGATCCGAACAAACGTAAGCGCGCCGCGAAACAATAAAGAAATCCCCGCTCTAGGGCGGGGATTTCCATCTGCTTTTAGATCCGATAACTCATAGTGGCGTTTCGTTCTCTCGTAGGTACGCAGTTCGTTTTGTAGAAACCATTCATGGTATCCTTCCTTTTTGTGTTAGTTGTTCGTGTTTGTCTTTCGTAAGACTGTTTATATATTAGCATAAGCTTTACATAATGTCAATACTGTGACTGATTATAATTTGCGCCTAGCGGTCACAACCCCTATAATATTGCTAATGGTTGCTAAAAAAATACCGAAAATACGACTGAAAATTCCGCGAGATGAGCAGTTGAAATCAGCCCTGGTCAACACAGCCGGTGCGCTGATGCTGACCAAATCAAGCCCGGAGGATTCGCTTGGTGATTTGTTTTCGGCCGTGCAGATCCACAAGGTGTATGACGACGGCAAGACATTTATCGATCTTATTCCGAGAGGTAGAGTCAAGCAGATTAAGAAAGAGTACCTGTTGCAAAAACAGGATCCGAACTTCGATTTGCATGAGTTCGTGAACCGTCATTTCTACGCATTCCAACATGCGTCGCCGTCATATCATAGCGACGTGAACAAGTCACCGCGCGAACATATTGCCGATCTATGGTCGGTGCTTGAACGTCGCAACCGGCGCGACAGGGGATCGCTCATCGCGATACCGTATAGTTACGTCGTGCCAGGAGGAAGGTTTTCGGAGCAGTTCTATTGGGACAGTTATTTCATCATGCTAGGACTCGAAGCCGACGACAAGTGGCACATGATCGAAAACATGATGAAGAACTATACGTATATGATCCGCAAGTTCGGGTTCATCCCGACAGCTAACAGAACGTACTTCCTGTCGAGGAGCCAGCCGCCATTCTTCAGCCATATGGTAAAACTCTTGGCTCGTAAAAAAAATAGGACACTCACGCTGCTTGAGTATCTGCCGTATATGCTAGCCGAGTATAGGTATTGGACCAAAGGAGGCCGCATCGTCGCCAAAGAGGACGGCGTGGCGGCTATGCGGCGGGTCGTAAAGCTAGCTGATGGTGCGATCGTGGGCAGGTACTACGACGATAAGGCGACACCGCGGCCCGAATCGCTCCGTGAAGATGTTGAGACCGTTGAACACGCGCACCGTTCGGATTCTGATAAGATGTACCTCGACCTTCGTGCCGGGGCGGAGAGCGGATGGGACTTCAGCAGCCGTTGGTTCAAGGATCCGAACGATATCAGCTCCATTCATACGACCGATATCGTCGCCGTTGACCTCAATTGCCTGCTGTACCATCTCGAAATGACAATCGCCGAAACGTACCAGCTTATGTACCAACCGCTCCTCGCGCGTAAGTTCCAGAAGTATGCGGACCGGCGGATGGCTGCGATCCATAAGTATATATGGGACGAAAAAGAAGGTTTCTTTACCGACTATGATTTCCGAGAGGGTAAAAGTACCGGACGGCTAACGCTCGCCGGCGTGTTCCCGTTATATGCGAAAGTCGCAACGCCCGCACAGGCGAAAAAAGTCGCTGCGCGGATAGAGAAGGATTTCCTGAAAAAAGGCGGCCTGGTAACGACACTTGTCGACAATGGCCAGCAATGGGATTCGCCCAATGGCTGGGCGCCACTCCAATGGATCGTTATCCAGGGGCTTCGTGAATACGGCTATCATGGCCTTGCCGACAAGATCAAAAAAGCGTGGATGAAAACGTGCATGGATGTCTACGCGCGTGAAGGCAAGATGGTAGAGAAGTATAATGTCGTCACTCCGGAAAAACTCGGCGGAGGCGGCGAATACGTTCTGCAAGACGGGTTTGGGTGGACAAACGGCGTTCTTGCAGCGCTTCTCCGAGAAAACGATTGAACTGCTTTTTGACGTTTCTCATAAGCGCGGTATTCTTGATGATTTTACGCTGACTTAGTCTCTCATGTATGGCGAGAATGGCGGCGACTGTCCATGCTTGGACTTCTTGGGGTGGTTGCTCCAGTTTGTTTTCGCGCTGATTCACCTCGTCCCAGAGGACAATCGTCGACGTGTTGATTGACGGCGTATAGCTGTCGTCTCCGCGCACGTACTCCGGGAATATCTTCGTGGTCTCGATGACATTGAGCAATCGTTGGTCGAGGTCATCGGCTTGGTCTCGGTAGCCGTGGTGACGTAGGCCCTTGGCGATATGGTGGGTGTCCCATAGCCATACGCTTCCGTTATGATAGGCGCCGGGTCGGAATCGGACTTCATCGCTTGCGAGCGTTCGTATACCACTGACGTTGAGCATCTCGGGAGACATCAGTTGGCGGACGACTGCTTTTCGCATATGAACGACATAGGGGATTTCACCGTTGAGCAGTCGCGAGTTCAATACGTGGCCCATATTAGAGGTTCGAATTTGCATCTGCCTCAGATTGCCGTCATCGTCCCTGTCGGTACCAAGGACGAAATAGCCGCCTTTGTCGTCGGTCCAGAACTCCTTGAAGATGACTTCTTTCAGTTTTTCGGCACGTCGGCGGAGCATCTCCGCTTTATCGTCATCATCAAGAACGTTCTCGTAAAGGTAGGCGGCATCAAGCAGCGCATCGTAGGTTGTCACTTGAGCCTCGATAGATGCGATACCCTGGGTATGATTCGCGAGCGTGCCGTCGGCATGATGATATGCGTCCCAGGAGTCCTTCCATACCTGATTCTCGATGCCGTTTGGCAAGGTGGACTTGTATTCCAGCAATCCGTCAGCGTTGCGGCTGAGACGATTGAGTATCCAGTCGATTGCCATGTCGAGCGCGTACGCCATCTGATGCGTCTCACCGGACGTTTCGCTGGTGTACTCTTCTGATAGGAAGCCATGGTTCTCCTCGGAGCGCCGACAGTACGCCGTCAGTACGCGTATGAACTCAGGTGTCGCATCAACGGAGCCGTAGTACGGCCATCCCCATCCGAGGGACTTTGTAAGTTCCTTTGCGATGTCATCATCTTTGTCGCGAGCCTCATGGACGATACGGCCGGGCTCTTCTTCACGCTCAAGACTATACGTACTCCCTTGCAGCTCAGCGAGGCGCATCGTCGTCGCGCGTGCCAATTCAGGATAACTAGGGATCAATTCGATCGCGACACGGAGCGAGTCCCTGCCGAAGACCACTTCGTACAAGCGGAGATGATCTGGGGTCGACAGAACGTTCGGTGTTTCGGTGGGTGACTCAGGGGAAGGTGATGGAGCCGCTTCTATGTCGGCATCGAAAGCAAGCGAAGCCACGCTTGGGCCGTTCACGCCGATTTCATGGGGGGAGTTTACCTTGGTCAATCGCATCATCTGCTCGAGGCTTGAAGGTGTCATATGGAACTCACGCTTCACGTGCGCGAAGGTCTTTTCCTTGATGATATGCTCGCCCGGCAATAACTTGAGGTCCTTGATATAATCGTCCTCACCGTATTCCGCTTTCGTATTCTCCATACTTCTATTGTAGACATCTCGTCGCGTATCACAAGTAAGGTGTATAATAATTATAGAATGTTGTATCACCACAATGTGTATTTAACTCTTTGGGAATGCTCAGATGCCTAGGTTGAGAGTCGCGATGGTTGCGCCCCCATGGCTATCCATGCCAATCAAGGGCTATGGTGGTATCGAGCTGGTGGTCGAAGGTCTTATCGACGAACTACATCGGAATGACGTCGAGGTTGAGTTGTTTGCGAACGGCGCCTCTAAGATTCGCGGAGTTAAGACGCACTCCCTATACAAGACCGAGCAGTTCAGCGAAATTCACAAGCCGTATTATGAAACGATCCCGATAATCAACGCTCATCTTGAATTCGCGCTAAACAAGATCAAAGAAGACGGCAAGTTTGACATTATCCATGATCACAATACGCTCGTCGGGCCGACTTTCTTCTCCTTGGCGACACAAATCAAAGGAGTGCCACCCGTTCTGCATACGTTTCACGGGCCGCCATTCAGTAACAAGGACACATTAGCTCAAGGCATACCCGACAACACGCTTCAGTTGGAGCAGTTGCACGACATGGGCAACATGTATATGGTCGCCATATCGCACGCGATGGCAAAAACGGCTCCAAAACAGATCGATTCCCATTTGCTCCCTGCGGTCCATAACGCGATTCGCCTAGACAAGTTCCCTCTTGTCAGGAAGAAAAAGGATTACTTCATCACGCTTGCACGGTTCACGCCCGACAAAGGCCAGCATATTGCCGCGAAGTTCGCGGTAGAGCAGAACAAACGGCTTCAGATGGCCGGTACGGTATCGGGAATTGGTAGCGCTCGTCGGCTGTTGCTTGAATTATCGAACCCCCTCAGCCCCCATCGCTCCAATCATGAGTTCCGCTATTACAGCGATAAGATCCTACCGTATGTTCTCCGTCATCGGAAAATCAGTTACGTTGGCAACTTGAGCGGCACCCGGAAAACGAACTTCCTCTCGAACGCGAAAGCATTGCTGTTCCCAATAAACTGGGAAGAGCCGTTCGGTATGGCGGTCATCGAAGCATTGGCCTGTGGGACGCCTGTCGTCGCGATGGATAGGGGGGCGATGCCAGAAATCATCACGCATGGCGTCAATGGTTTTCTCGCGAAGAACGAAAAAGAATTCGGCGAATATATGACACGGGTAGATGAGATAGATCCCGATGTCTGCAGGCAATCGGTGGAAGAGCTGTTCTCGTCAAAAAGGATGGCAGAGACGTATATCGATAGATACGAACAGATCATCAAACTCTCGAAAAAAAGATGAACTACCGCCGAATATCCTCAGGCAAGAAACCCTTGCCGTGTTTGAAATCAGCTTCCCATTTGTAGCCGTCGTTGTAACCGAGGTCCTTCATGAGTTTGGTCGGTGCGTTCCGCAGGTGCAGGGGAACTTGTGAATCCGGGTACCGCTTAGCAAGATCTTTCGCGGCGTACATGAGATCTGATGCTTCGCGGGACTTCTGACTTTTTGCGAGTGCTGCCGCCGTATGGAATAGCGTGTAGTTCGCTTCTGGCAAGCCGAGACGTTCGACCGCCTGGAACGCACTGACGGCAAGACCGAGTGCACCGTTGCCTGCGAGTCCGATATCTTCGGATGCAAAGATGACCATGCGCCGTGCGATGAACTTCGGATCCTCTCCGGCATCGATCATCCTGGCAAGATAGTAAAGTGTCGCTTCGACGTCGCTGCCACGCATGCTTTTGATAAACGCGGAGATGACGTTATAGTGCATCTCACCCTTTTTGTCGTATCCTGGCACACGCTTCTGGGCGGCAACCTTCACGATGTCCGGCGTTACTTTCGTTTCGTTCATATTGAGCGAGAGTTCCAGGTTGCCGAGCGCTACTCGTGCGTCGCCTCCGGATAATTCGGCTAAGTAATCAATAGCTGCGGATGTCACGAATTTCGTTTTCTTCAGTTCCCTCAGCGCACGCTTGATGATACCGACGATTTCTTCTTTCGAAAGAGGCTGCAGCACGAGTACGCGACTACGCGATAGTAACGGCGTGATCACTTCGAAGCTCGGATTTTCAGTCGTCGCACCAATAAGGGTGATGAGGCCGGATTCGACATGCGGCAAGAATGCGTCTTGCTGTGCTTTGTTGAAACGATGGATTTCATCGACGAAAAGCACGGTGCGCATCTGCAGATTCCAGTTTTGCCGTGCATGCACCACTACTTTTTCAACGTCCTTTTTGCCTGATGTCACGGCCGAAAGCTCGATGAAATCCGCCTCGACCTCACGCGCGATGATACGCGCGAGCGTCGTCTTGCCACTTCCCGGCGGCCCCCAAAGTATCAAACTGACCGGTTCCTTGTTCTTGGCGATCTGACGCAATATTTCCTTGTCGCCCAGCAAATGGGTCTGACCTATGACGTCATCGAGCGTCTGTGGTCTCATTCTTTCGGCAAGCGGCACTCTCTCCATGCTCCTATTATAGTCCAGATGGTACAATAGATGCATGAACCGTACGCATGTGCTCATGCTCTTCGGCGGCGAGTCATCAGAACACGATGTCTCGATCTCTTCGGCGCGGAACGTCTATGCCGCGATCGACAACGGCAAGTATGACGTCAGCCTATGCTTCATAAGTAGGGACGGCAAGTGGTGGCTGCTCGATGAGTTTGACTCGCAAATAGACACGACGAATGCACAGCGAATCAATCCTCTCCTGGGTAGCGAAAGCTTTATCGTGGAACCGGAGGGGAGAATCATGAAGCCGGATGTCATGTTGCCAATCCTCCACGGCAAGAACGGTGAGGACGGCAGTGTGCAAGGTTTGGCGCAGTTGCTTCATATACCTATCGTCGGATGCGACGTGACGGCAAGCGCGCTCTGCATGGACAAGCTCGCTAGCAAAGAGATAGTTTCAAGTCAGTCGTTTGCCGTTGCGCCGTATCACGTTCACCGATTTTCCGATGGTCCAGCGGATTTCAATAAGCTGACAATGACACTTGGATGCCCGATGTTCGTCAAACCGTCACGATCGGGAAGTTCTGTCGGGGTGAGCAAGGTCAGTACCGAGCAAGAACTTGACGCTGCACTGGCACTCGCACTGAAGCATGACAAAACCGTACTTATAGAACAGGCAATCAGTGCCAGAGAGCTTGAAGTCGCAGTGCTTGGCAGCCCGCCAAGCCATCGGGTGAGTGGTGTCGGTGAAGTTATACCTGGTGCTGAGTTCTATAGTTACGAGGACAAGTATGCAAGCGACAGTCGCTCTTCGGTTAAGGTTCCAGCCGAAATATCAGAAGAGCTTAGTGGACGTATCCAACGAATGGCCGAAAAAATATACGTGGCACTCGGTTGTAGTGGTCTCGCCAGGATCGACTTTTTTCTCGGCGATGACGGAACGGTGTACTTCAACGAGATCAATACGTTGCCAGGCTTTACGAATATCAGCATGTATCCAAAATTGTGGCGTCAGTCAGGAGTCGGCTATTCGCAACTGATCGAGAGCCTCATTGAGGACGCGCTTTCGAATGGTACAATGAGATAAAAGAAGGAGGCGCATGGAAACGTTATTTATCATAGTGGCAATTGCTGTAATCTTATTTGTACTGAGCGGTATCAAGATTATTAATCAGTACGAACGTGGGGTCATCTTGACGCTTGGACGTTTCAGCGGCATACGAGAACCTGGTCTTCGGATCGTCGTTCCCGTTTTTCAGAGACTGATACGCGTCGACATGCGCAGTACGCCGATCGATGTTCCAAAGCAGGAAGTCATAACGAAAGATAACGTGACGGTTGGTGTCGATGCGGTGGTGTATTTCCGCGTCATCGATGCTCCGAAGGCCGTACTGGAAACGACGAATTATATTTACGCCACAAGCCAGTTCGCCCAGGCGGCACTTCGTGACGTGGCAGGCAACGCCGATCTCGACGAGCTCTTATCGAAACGCGAAACGATTAGCCAGCAAATAAAGGAAATCGTCGATGCGCAGACAGATCAATGGGGTATCGACGTCGAAAACGTCAAAGTGCAGAACATCGAACTGCCCGCGGACATGAAACGTGCGATGGCTAAGCAGGCCGAAGCGGAGCGTGAGCGACGCGCCGTCATCATCACCGCTGAAGGCGAAAAGGCGTCTGCACTTGCCGTTTCCGAAGCCGCAGAAATATTGGCAAAGGTTCCTGGAGGCATCAATATCCGCACGCTTCAGACGCTTGAAAAGATTTCCGAACAGCCTAGTCAGAAGACCTTGTTTGTCCTACCTGCAGATCTGACCGATACGATTGCTCGTGTCTTAGGTAATAAATGAAACTATTCTACATGAAGTCGTTTGTATGGGTTGGAGCTATTATCGGAGCTTTCGCCAGTATTGCCATGATTTTTATCTTAGCTTCCACATATCCGGAAGACATTTGTACGGCAAGAACAAGCAAAGATTTGATGGAAGGCGGAGCAACGTGTTCGGGACACAAGACAGTTTGGATAATAAAAGGAACTGAAGAATATGGTTACTTATATGAAAGTAAATGTGCGAGATTTTTTGCCAAGCCCGCTTTTGATAGAGTTGGTGGCATAGCAGGGAGTAATTATGTGGGGTGTGCAATTTTTCAGTAGTTCAAACTTTATATAAGTAAAATACCGGTCAAGACCGGTATTTTACTTGGTGCGCGGGGCGGGACTTGAACCCGCACGACTTATTCAGTCAAGAGATTTTAAGTCTCTCGTGTCTACCGATTCCACCACCCGCGCTTGAACTCCAGTATACTAGAAATATGAAACAAGTGGTGATAATTCATGGTGGCGATAGTTATGATTCGTATGATGAGTATTTAAATAATCTTAAAAATCAAACGATAGATTACGAGCGTTTAAAGCCAAAGAGAAGTTGGCACAGTTGGCTTGCGGAGCAGTTGCAGGACTGCGATGTGCTGACACCGAAATTCCCCAACAGTCAAAATGCTCAATACGAAGAATGGAAAATATACTTCGAAAAACTGATACCTTTTTTCGGCAGTGACGTCAGGCTTGTCGGCCATAGTCTTGGTGCTATGTTCCTCGCAAAGTACCTTCATGAGCACACGCTTCCGCGGCCGGTAGCGCAAGTAGTGCTACTTGCCGGTGGTTATGATGATGATGTCGAAGGATACGGAAGTTTCAGGGTGGAACGGGCGACAGGCATGGAAAAGAGCGCGAAAACAATCCATTTGATGCACAGCGAAGATGATTTCGTCGTGCCGTATACCGAGCTCGATAAATTCGAACGAGATTTGCCTGAAGCTGTCGTTCATCGGTTCACCAACAGGAACCATTTCCTGGACGAAAAACAGCCAGAGCTCCTCGAAATCTTGCAACAAAAATAACCTTGAATCACTCAAGGCCATTTCATGGAGGCACGTACGGGAGTCGCACCCGTCTACGCGGTTTTGCAGACCGCTGCGTAACTGCTCCGCCAACGCGCCACTTGGCATATTATATCAAACTAGTGGTACTATAGGGAGTGAATACAGGTATATATAAAGGAGATTTCATAATGCAAGTTCAATACTGGGCAATTATCGTAGCGGCACTGCTCGCCATTATATTCAGCGCAATCTACTATTTCCTGTTAAACAAGCAGGTCATGGCTCTTCGCGCGACTAAGCTGAATAAATCGGAAGACGTCCGGACGACGATCAGTGTCAATAAATTCCTTATCGAGTTCGTCAGGACATTCGTACTTGCTCTTGTGATCGGCAATGCAGTCGCTTTGCTGAATCTGCTTTACCTGAACCAAGCGGCGCTCGTCGCGTTTTGGCTATGGGTCGGATTTCCTGTCGTCTTTTTGATCGGCTCGGTCATTCATGAGCATTTCCCTGTGCGACTCGCTGCAATCCATGCGATTGATTGGCTCGTCAAGCTGATGATCATCACGATCATTCTGACACTCTGGCGCTAATCGCTACTAAATATATTTGGCCGTTAAAGACTCGTTCGATTGCTTCAAGTTTGCTGGCACACCTTCGTACAATATACGCCCACCTCGCTTGCCGCCCTCAGGGCCGATATCGATTATCCAGTCCGCCTGACGGATAATGTCCAGGTTGTGCTCGATGACAATGACGGAATTCCCACTGTCGACAAGACGGTTCATTATAGCGAGCAAATGCTGAATGTCTGATGTATGCAGTCCTGTCGTCGGCTCATCCATGACGTAGACACTCCCTTGCTTATGAAGTTCGCCCGCCAGCTTGATCCGCTGACATTCGCCACCGGAAAGCGTACTGAGGGGCTGACCCAGTGTCAGATAGTCTAGCCCGACATCATTCATCGCTTGAAGCTTTTTGCTTATTTCTTTCTCTTCGAAAAACTCCAGTGATTCAGCGATGGTCATAGCGAGGACATCGGTTATACTTTTGCCATTCAACGTATACTGGAGCACGTCCTCTTTGAAACGTTTGCCTTCGCAAATCTCGCAGACCAGCTTCTGTTCGTCAAGAAAAGCCAGATCGGTCGATACGTAGCCTGTGCCTTGGCAGTTCTCGCAGCCGCCTTTGGAGTTGAAGCTAAACAGGGACGCATCAACCTTGTTGGCAGCAGCGAAAGCTTTTCGAATGACATCCATGATCCCCGTGTATGTAGCTGGGTTGGAGCGGCTGTTGACCCCGACCGCTGTCTGGTCGATAACGATCGCGTCCGGGTGTTCTGGTACGAATGTTTGATTGATGAGCGATGACTTGCCAGACCCTGCGACACCCGTGACGACCGTGAGGACGCCGGTAGGAACAGCCACACTGACATCACGAAGGTTATTGAGCGTGGCGTTTTTGATAGGAATCGATCCGGTGGGAGTTCTGGGTGCTGATTTGATGGGCAGATTCTGGCTGAGGTATTTACCTGTCAGGGTATCGGCCTCCAGGAGCTCACGGTAGCTTCCTTCAAATACGATCTTGCCACCTTTCGACCCAGCATTCGGACCAACATCGATGATATAATCCGCGACCTTTATGACATCCGGATCGTGCTCGACCACGATTACTGTGTTGCCGTTGTCGCGAAGCTGTTGCAGCAGCTCATTGAGGCGATGGACGTCGCGCGGATGCAGCCCCACGCTTGGCTCGTCGAAAATATACATGACATCGCTCAGCGTTCCATTCAGGTATTTGACGAGTTTGACACGCTGGGATTCTCCGCCCGACAGTGTGTCGGTAGCACGATCGAGGCTGAGGTAGTCGAGTCCTATATCAACAAGGCTTTGTAGGCGGACCTTCAGCATGTCGGTAACCGGTTTTAGCGCTGGTTCCTTGATCTTTGTGACGGTATCGAGCAGCTCATCTATCTGCATGCGCGACAAATCAGCGATGTTCCGACCATCAATTTTACTGGCAAGAGCCTGCTGGCTTAAGCGTGCCCCGTCGCATGATTCGCACGGTCCGTTAGCGATGAACGGTTTGATGGTTTTTTGTGTGCGCTCAGAAAGTGTCTTAATGTCACGCTTTATGTATTTCCGAGAAAACTCATCCACGATACCGGTGAATTTGATGTTGAGTCCACCGCCCACATCAACCTTGATCGGTTCGCTGTAAAGTAGGTCGTGCATCTCCTTGTCGGTGAACTCTGACAGCTTCTTATCGTTGTCGAACAACCCGGACTTGACGATAACCTTCCATCCCCAGCCGCCAACTTTTCCGTCTGGTAGCAACACTGCGCCTTCGTTAAGCGACAATGAATAGTCAAAAGCCTTGCCGAGGTCAAGGCTCATCATCTGGCCAAGACCGTCACACGTCTGGCACATGCCTGCGGGGTTATTGAAAGAGAACATATAGCCATGCCCCAGGTTTGGCTGGCCACCTTTTGCGAACAGTGTCCTGAGAATCGGAGCGATATCAGTCGCCGTGCCGACGGTAGAGCTTGATCCGCCGCCAAGCCTCTTTTGATCGACGATTATCGCCATGTTGAGATTTTTTATCGCGTCGGCATCAGGTTGTGTGACTTTCGGCAAGAAATTGCGTACGAAGGCCGAAAACGTTTCATTCAAAAGTCGTTGTGCCTCTGCTGCCACGGTGTCGAATACGATCGAAGATTTGCCGGATCCCGACACGCCGGTGAATATCGTGATTTTACGTTTGGGTATTTTTACGCTGACGTTTTTGAGGTTGTTTTCGCGCGCTCCTTGGATCTCGACGTATTCTTGCATGTATTCATCATAGCAGAGCACCGGGCGCTACTTCGGGCTGATGCGCCCTATGGCACCCAGTATGTCATCGACTTTCACGAGAGCCTTGTTTATGCCGTCCGATGCGTAGTAGCTATCACTAGGATTGCTACCGATGATCCTGGGTAGTGCCGCCCATTCTTTAGCCAGGTTTGCCGCGAACTGCTCACGGGTCAGGTCGTTGTTTATGTAATCCTCGGCCCCCCTCCGTTCCACTAGCGCTATGGCGAGAGTATCCTGGGTTGTCTGGTTGAACTTCTGTTGTTGGTCTATGCCGAGTCTTTTCACGAGTCCTGAGAGGGTCGTATCGATGATCTGGTACCTGCCGACAGCGCTGCTGAAGTTACCCTTCCGTACGAATTCAGCCTGCCAAGCAAGTACCTCTGCGATAGACATGTCGGTGAATCTGACCGACTGGTTGCCGGGGTTGCCGAAATAGGCATTGTAGTTGTTTTTGCTTTCGGCTTTGCCGATCACATCGAGCAGTGGCGTGTACGTTGATGGGGCCACGGAAAGACGACGGTTCTGCATGTAATAAGTGTAGGTGATAGTGCCTAAACAAAAAATAGCGATGCTGACCAATAGCACGAGGCTTTTGTTCCTAAAAAGTTTTTTGACAGCGCGAATCAGCTTGCGTCTCGTTTTCTTTATCACGACTATCTATTATATCCCTAATGCTTCACGCGTGCAGTGCCTAAGGGCCCCTCTCAGCCGATTACTTTGCGTGCAAGAGTGACGGCTTCTTCGACAGTGTTGCTGAGAGGGTCCGACCCTTTACCGTAGCTGATAAGTATCCAATTTTTCCCATCGAGTACGTTCAATTGCCCCTGTGCTGCATTGAAATACGCGCTGTCTCCCAGGTTTTCGATAGCTTCGATGCCACTCGACGGCTTGCCTTCGTTGAATTCAGTGACGTTTTGATTGATGCCGTCGTCGTTGATACCAGCACGGACAACGATCGCGGCGACAATCATGGAGTCCTTGTCTGGGTTGCCGTCGGCGTATCCGCAAGAGCTTTTCGCGATATTTTTCGTCTGTACGGGTGCGCTCACATTGGTTTGCAGTGCACCGCTGCCGAGTAACTCCTTCGCCTCGGCGACTGTGAACAACTGGCATGCGTCAGCTGGCTGGTAGACAACTTTCGGCGTACTGGCGTTGACGAAGACCGCCACGATGACAACGATAAGGACGAGCACCGCTATGACGGCGAGACCGATGAACTGCTCGTTCTTTTCTTTGATGTAGGATAGTGCTTTTTGGATATGCTGGTTCATTCATTCAAGTATACCGCATCGAATGCTGTAATATATCTTACAAATTTTCAAGTGAGGAGGTGGTTAACTGTAAGTAATTTCATGACTGATAATTCCAAGCTCGGCACATCACGAGGCAAGGCGGGGGCTCACTTTACCGACGGGCACGTCGAGGCCTTACTGGAACTCGACCGCTATAAGATTCTGGTCGAGTCCATTGAGGATTACGCGATTTTCATGCTGGACACGGACGGATACATAATGAGCTGGAACAATGGTGCGCAAAGAGCGAAGGGGTATGCGGCCGAGGAGATCATCGGGAAGCACTTCTCCCAGTTCTATTCTGATGAGGACAATGAAGCTGACAAACCGGCTCGTGAGCTTGCGCTTGCGATAAAGCAGGGCAGGGTAGAGGATGAAGACTGGCGCGTGCGTAAGGATGGCAGTAAATTTTGGGCGAATGTCGTCATAACGTCACTTTATGATACGAACGGGACGCATATCGGGTTCGCCAAGGTCACAAGGGATCTGACCGATCGCAAGCACCAGGAGGACCAAGTTCGCCGCGCGAACGTCCAGCTTAAGCAACAGCAACGAGAACTCGAAAAACTGAACGTATCGAAAGATGAATTCATATCGGTCGCGTCTCACCAGCTGCGTACGCCGGCGACGGCAATCAAACAACTGCTTGGCATACTGACAGAAGGGCTGTATGAGAACGTTTCTCCCGAGGTGATGAAAGTCATCGCCAAGGCATACGAAAGTAACGAACGCCAGCTAAATATCGTCAATAACCTGCTGAAAGTCGCGCAGGTCGATGCTGGTAAGGTCGTATTGAATCGCACGGAAGGCGACCTCGCGAAGCTACTTACCGACCTAGCTGAGGAATACGGTGATACGGTCGCAAAACGCGATCAGACGATGATTGTCGAGTCACTCAGCAGCGACCCGCTGCTAGCGGTATATGATCCGGATTACCTGCGTATGGCGATAAGCAACCTTGTGGACAACGCTTCGAAGTACACTCCAAACGGCGGCATTGTCAGGATAATCACCGATCAGGATGATGAAAACACATACGTCAGAATCAAAGATAACGGCGTCGGTATATCCGACGAAGACATGCAAAAGCTATTCGTCAAATTCGTACGTATCCCAAATGAAATGTCCCAAAAAGTGGGTGGAAGCGGACTTGGGTTATACTGGTTGCAGAAAATAATCGAACTGCACGGCGGTTCTGTTACTATCGAATCAGAATTAACCAAAGGAACGACGTTCAAAATCGTTTTGCCGAAAGCGACGGAATAAATGAGAAAAATACTGGTAGTCGAAGATGAGGAAATACTGCGTGAAACGTACGAATTGATTCTGTCTACCGAACCGTACATCATCGACACCGCGACCAACGGTGAAGAAGCGTTGAGGAAATGCGAGAGTACGAAATATGACCTGATCCTCCTTGACGTCATGATGCCCATCCTGGACGGCGTCGGTTTCCTGCGGACCATACAGGACAAAGATATCGGTGATCCGAAAATTATCCTCCTGACCAATCTTTCCGGCGGCACTGAAATTGAGAACGCGCTCAAACTCGGTGCCCATACGAACATCCTTAAATCGTCACTATCGCCCAAGCAGCTGCTGACGACTGTTCGCTACGAAGTCGAAGCGGTCTAATATACTCGTAAGCTGAGAAAACATACGTACCTGCAGGGTACGACTTGACGTTCGCGTGTCCGCTTCTCATAATACTCAGTGAAACAAGGAGATACCATGGCACTGAGCGTTCAATCATCAAGTTCACCCAAAGCAGAAGAAATGATCAGTGTGTTTTTAGCGGAACACTACAGTGGCATCGTTGCTACCGCGGACGCATCTGCGAATCCGCACGCGGCAGTCGTCTATTTTCTCCCCGATCCGGATCTCACGCTTTCCTTCGTCACGAAGCAGGAAACGCAGAAATACAAAAACATCGAGGAGAACTCGCAGGTCGCTTTCGTCATCTATGACGAGAAGCAGCAGACATCGCTACAGATATTTGGGCATATCGTCATCGTTGAAGATCTGGAAAAGAAACATGACACGATCAAAAATATGACCAATTCATCCATAGCACTGAGCGGTCGTCTTTTACCTCCCGCATACAAGCTGACGGCGGGTGACTACAAAGTCCTACAGCTCGTGCCGCAGTCAATGAAGCTGGCGGTGTATGCCAGGTCTGATAGTGAAGATGACCTCTACGAAACCTTGCTGTTCAGCGAAGCATAGCTAGTTGAGGTTAAACGACTGTTCGATTTTCATGATCGGGTCATACCAACCGTTATCTAGCACATATGTTTGGATTTGTTTGTCGATACCCAAGATGACGACGACACCGACACAGATGAATATGACACCTACGACTTTCTGGAATACCCCGTGGGGGTTGCTTGCCCATTTGAGCTTGTTGACCAAAACCCTACCGAACACGCTGATGAGGAGAAGGATAAGCCCGAGACCAATGCTGTACGCGGCCAGATAGCCGACGCCAGTAATGAACGATGACGGTAGTATGACGGCTACTATCAGCGCATACGTAGGGCTGCAGCTGTTGAAGACCGGGCCGAGGGCGGCGCCGAGCATGATGTCTTTTCGGATGCCGGCCTTATTGCTGGAGGCGCCCATCGTTCTGTTTGCAAAGAGCGCGAACCTCGTTTTATCCATCACCCGTTCCCATATAGAAGGAAAGAGCAGGTTGATGCCAAACAGCAGGACGATCCCTCCGGAAAGGAGCGACCATACCGACGCAGGAACACCAAGAAGCACCGTAGTGAACTTGAGCAACAGTGTAAACGTAATGATCGATATGACAAGACTGCAAATGATAATGATCGGATGCTTAAGCGACACGGTGTCTTTGTCGTTGCCATGGAGTGAGCTGCCGCCAACGATGACGGGAAGCAGCGGGAGGATGCAGGGCGCAAGGACGGTCAGTATGCCTGCGACGAAGGAGAATATATAAAGTTCGATCACTTAAGCAGTTCTCGTTGGACAGAGCTGAACCATGGTTCTTCGTACGCGACATAGCTGTCAACTTTGTTGCCGGTATCGTCGACTTTTACGAACGTTGTCTGGATCGTGACACCGTATTTCTGTCGTAGCGACTGGTTGGTGTCGTAGTCGACTTTTATGACAGTGACGCCATCAGGCAATCCGTTTTGTTTGATATCCGCTTCGATTGATCGGCACTGCGGACACCACGGCGCATGGAAAAAGAGCAGTTTGGTGCCTTTGGTGGAAGCGATGGTGCTAGATGTGTAGTCTACGTAAGTGCCGGACTGCGCAGCCGGATTGGCTGACGGTGACGGACTGGTGCTTTGTGGCGGGTCGCTCGGGGCGTTTGTCGCCGCAGGTTGGGTTGATGTTTGCTGGTCATTCGGTTTATTCGTTACCGCCACATAGGCGACGGGTAGCGCGACGACCAACAGGATTCCAAAAGTTATGAGGCCCAGTTTTTTATTCATACCTATGCTATTAGTATAGCAAATTCGCTATTAAGCCTACTGTTAATAGCCGCCAAAGCTATCGATGCGGATATCGCGCACACCGATACCGGCATCGATAAGCAAATGTTCGGTATCTTCTACCATACCTTCCGGGCCGGCAATGAAATAATGGTGCGCGTTCATGTCGATAGTAGTAATGAGTCGTTTGTGACGTTTCTTGCGCGACAATTCTTTCGTTACGATAGATTCGACACGGAGGTTGAGCCGGGTTTTCCATGCCTCGATTTCAGCTGAAAAGACGAAATGGTCGTCCTTGTTCATATAAAGGAGCTGGACGTCGTTCGTGCTGCGGACGTCGTACAACTCCTTCAGCATGCTCCTGAATGGTGCGATACCGATTCCTCCGGCGATGAGGGCGCTCGATCGGTTTTCGCGCAGATGGAAACCATAATCGTTGCCATACTGCGTGATATATAGCGTGTCGCCACGGGTTAATGACTGCAGATGCCTTTTGAGAGGGCTGATGCCAGTCCGAAACGTAATAGAAAGTTCCGACTCGGTAGGCGAGGAGGAGAGTGAATACGTCTTGCCTCCTTTGAGCGCCGGTCCAGCGTTTTCGATATCTATCCAGTCGCCGGCTTCGTACTCAAACCCGACAGGTCGCTCGAAGTGTACGGACACGGTATTGTCACCGATACTCTCGACAGACAACGCAGTGAGTGCGATCCGGACATTACTGGTAACTGGCATGGGTTGTTTGGTGTGTCATAGTTGCTTCTCTTATAAATAGTATACCGTTAGGCTACTGCGCATGACAAAAGCCCGGTGGTGAGCCGGGCTCTTGAAGGGCCTTAGATACTAGTAAATGTACTTGTATTGGCCTGAAGGGACGGTGCGGGTGCCGACATTGCCAAAACCTGCGGGGCCGTTCATTTCCGAAATGACCATGGTTCCATCGGCATTGACCGATTCGACGTAGGCGACGTGCCCTGGCATTTCCGCGATAGCGCCAGCGCGTGGGGCTGATCCGGTTGAGTATCCGCGTGCCGCGGCGCTTGCGACCCACTGGCCGCCATTACCGAGTCTGTTAGGCAGGTCGGGGCGACGATCCTTGGCGTACCAGGTGCAGTAGCCGTTGTAGTAGGTGTTACCCGCGCTGTCGACGTAGTAGCCTTTTTGAGGGACATTAGGGTTGCGGTAGAGCGTTGCTCCTGTTTGTGCGGCCGATGCGTATGCCACGGGCGTTACATTTGCGAACCTGTCTGGCAATTCCTCTTCCGCAGTAGGGATACGGACCGCGTCGCCGACATTGATCGCGTCGGGATTGGTGATGAAGTCATTTGCATTGAAGATGCGGACATATGTCGTACCGTGCGCATCCGCGATACTCGATAACGTGTCGCCCTCCTTGATATCGATCATGACGACCGGGGGTTTTTCTTCCTGTTTACTGTCTTTATTTTCCTGTGCGTATGCCGACGGGGCAAAAATGAGCGCCATCGAAAACACTGCGGCCGCAGCCGCTAAGCTTGGTCTGATTTTCACTAATTTTCTCCTTTATTGCCGTGCCATGGCTAATATGAAATGTTTGTATTGATGGCACGGATGTGGTGTGTTATTGCACTTTTGCGCAAAAACACAAATCTAATCATAAGCAATTATCTAGCGTGTGTCAACACTCCAATACGCTATATGTGTGATGACGGGTGAATGGTCTCTTATATTAAGTATACTAAAAAGTATCTCTCAGCAACAAAATTTGAGGATTTTGCCAATGGAACGATATGCGTGAATTGACTTTATATACTAATTATGCTATAATTTAGCGAGTTCCGAATGCGCCACTCGTTGGCGCAGGGCTGAATGCACATTCTCTGCCAGATCGGCAGAGAAACAACTCGGAAGGAATACGGATGAGGTTCTCATCAGTTGTTCGTAGTGCTCTCGCGGCGACCACTGTTGCCGGGGTCATCGGTGCCGGATTATCGGTACCGACGCCCACACCGCTTGCGCAAGCGGCGGTATCGACCACGATGTCCGCTCATGCGGATGTGGTCTTGGTCGCGATGTGCCGTTTTTCCCGACTGGCACCATGGAAGACAAGCTGAACGGCGTGCTGTCCAACGGCAATGATGTCGAGGCACTGCCGTACCCGGCGAGTCTGTCTTGGTCGTCCCAGTCCAAGGGCAAGAGGGCCCTCACGGCTGAAATGTCGTCGGTAGAGGAGTACACACTCCTCGTCGGCTACAGTCAGGGGGCTGAGGTGATTGGCGATTGGCTCGAAGGAGCCGCCAATGACCCCAACCGCCCGGCTGGCGACAAGGTGGCGATCGTGCTGATCGCTTGGCCGAAGGTCAACGCGATGAACCCGAAGACGACCATCGAGACGCCGTACGAGACGATTATCGTCGGCAAGATGTTCGATGGGTTCACCGACATGCCCAACAAGTTCAGTTTCAAGGCGCTGGCAAACGCCATCGCTGGCATGACGTCGAAAGCGGGGCATCTCGATTACAACACGCTGAATTTCGATGACCCGCGCAACATGATCATGGTCAACGGCAAGGTTACGAAGGTGCTCTTTTACACGGAGCATTTGCCAAAGAACCAGTGGCTGCGCAACTGGGGGCTCGATGAGCTTGCTGACAAGCTCGATGAGCGTGACAGGAAGTACATCGATGCCGCCTACGACAGGGATGGGTACGAGCTGGCCGAAGAAGGCCAGATCCGTGCCCTCCTGGAGGGCGTCGCCGATCACCAGCCTGGGCAACCGGTCGTGAGCGAATTGCCAGAAATGGCAGTTCCCAGTAACCGGTCGTTCACGCTCGACGTGCCGGCAGAGCCACTGTCGGACACGCCTGTTGAGCAGCCAGAGTACCCGTCTCCGTCGAAGAAGACAAGGACGGAGCCGGTGGAAGAGCCGCCGGTAGTCGTCGAGCTCGACGAGGCGGAAGAGGAGACGGAACACCAGGTGGACGAGTCCAACCAAGAGACGGACGAACCTGAATCCGAAGCGGAATCCGAGGCCGAAGTCGAGGCGATCAGCCGTGACGACGAATCCTCGGAAGCCGGCGAAGACAACGACGAAGGGGCTACATCCAGCAGTACCAAGCGCGCATCGTCGTCCGAGAGCGAGAAGTCCGATACCAAGGACGACTCGTCCGCAGGAGAAGCCGCCGCCTGATCAACCCGTTCATTCCTTCTGAGAAACCCTCCCCTGTATCCGGCAACGGATATACCGGGAGGGTTTTTCATTTGATGAATTATAGTGGAGGCAGTTGACGACAATACTACCTAGTGGTAATAAGTAATACTAAGTAGCAAAGGATAATCGCTTGGATAACATAACGGAAATGCTGAAGGGCGTGCTCGAAGGTTGCGTGCTCGAAATCATCAGCCGGGACACGACGTATGGGTACGAGATCACGCAGCAGTTACGTGCGCAGGGATTCACGGACGTCGTCGAAGGAACGGTATACACCATACTCGTACGGCTCGAAAAAAACGATCTGGTCAGTACCGAGAAAAGGCCGTCCGAAGTCGGGCCGCCACGGAAGTTTTACAGCCTGACCAAAGCGGGCGAGAATGAGCTCGCGCTGTTCTGGGAGAAGTGGGATTTCGTATCATCAAAAATGAATGGATTAAGGAGTAAATAAATGAGTATAATCGACAAACTGGTTGGTGGCATCGACGAAAAGAAACGATTTCGCGCGAACGAAAAGCGAGCAAAGTCTTTGCCGACCGAATATCGCGACGCCTATGAAAACATCAGAAACTATTTGTGGAGTACATCGGGAGTAGAGTCCATCGACCCACTTGTGTCGCTTGTTGATTTGCTCGAAGAAGCTGCTGCCAGCAAAAGGAAGGTAACTGACATTACCGGACCCGACGTCGCGGCATTTGCGGACGGCCTAGTTAAAGGTGAAGCCTCATGGAAGGATCAACAACGCGAGAAACTCAACAAGAATTTCAAAGACACATCAAAATAACCGTTACTAACGACAGTCTATTTGTTGACAATAAATATAAAAAATGCTATAATTAAAATATTGGGCCACTGCGCCCATTTACCTTCACAAGCAGACGATACCAAGCGGGGACCACGGTCATGATTCATCGTGCCTGTCGTCCTCGTTTGGTGTGTTATACATATCGAGGATCCTGTCACTCTAAGAAAGGCATTCCCTTGTCGAAGTTCACCGAGACCGTCCGCGCCAACACCAGCAACGGCAGCGTCAGCTGCACCATTACCGTCTACGGTGAGGGGTTGTCGGAGCGGCGCGGTCGTCAGGCTGCAGACACCGGCGCGGCATCCGCATCGTGCAAGATCGGCCACATCGCTCAGAAGCTGCACGACGCGGCCACCAAGAGCAAGTACACGAGTGTCGGCATCAAGACCTCGACCCAGAGCATGGCCATCGACGGCATCACCGTTCGCGTCACCATCCGGGCCCGGTACGACAAGGTCAGCTCGACCTTGCTCATGCTGCTGATCCAGGACGCTCCGTCGGACATCGTCAAGACCGTTTCGATGAAGGTGCTCGGCATTGACGAGCGCGACATCATGCGCGAACTCGGCGAGGTCCTCGGCGAGGGCAATCCGCTGTCGAGGCTCATGAACGAGATGTCTGACGATCCCGGTTTCGGTGGCATGCCTCCGTTCGGTCAGGAACAGGCGTTCGGTCACTACCGCCGCGAACCGGTCGGTGCCCACAACGGCTCCGGTTTGGGTCAGTACCTCTGACCTGACGCTGCCCACAAGCAGACCGGTCGAAGATATGTATACCACTTTGATCGGTCTGCTTGTGAAGCAGTCCATGATTCAGTGTTGTCAGGGAAATCATACGTGATTAACCAAAAGAATTCTGAATCTGGAATAGACTATACTGAAAGCGCGCTACCGGTTCTTTAGTCCGTCGAGACGCAGCGTATCGCTATCATCGCTATGTGTGCCGCCACTGCCCACGTGTTTGTCGCTTATTTTCGGACCCGTTTTGATCACCTTTACCATTGCCGTGGCATGCCCGTGCCCCAGTCCGAAATCTTCCTTGAGCCACGCGACGATTTCGCCAGCTTTGGTATCTGGTCCGAAGCCCTTTGTTTTCGCCAGCGCGATGAATTCATTAGGTGTTTTGCCTGTTTTTGTTTCTATATTGTCTAAGTATGATTGAAATGACATGGTATCTCCTTGGTTTGATAATAACAAATCAGGTCGACTCGCGGAGTACTTCATACAGGTAAGTTTGCTATACTTACTCCATGAGCGAAATACTTGATGTAGTGAATGACAACGATGAAGTGATTGGGCAAGCGGAACGCGATGAAGTGCACCGCGTGGGGCTGCTCTGCCGGTTGGCGTACGTGTGTTTCTATACGACAGACAGGGAAGTGATCCTACAGAAACGCAGTGACACCAAAAAGAACGATGCCGGCAAACTGACGACGACTGTCAGTGGTCATGTCGCAAGCGGCCAAGACTACCTGGAAGCAGCGGTGCGGGAAACACTCGAAGAATCGGGTGTCGAAGTCGTAGCCGAAGATCTTGTAAGCCTGGGAGTCGTCAGGGCAGACTACGTGCAGGGTGATTACTTAAGCAATGCCATGCGCGGCCTGTTTGCGTACAAATTTGACGGCGACGTGAACGATCTCAAAGTCGAAGCCGTCGATGGTGCCGGTTTCGTTAAGCTGTCTATCGAAGAACTGGAGCAGCAGCTCGATTCTGAACCCGAAAAGTTCGCCACCGTCCTGTCCGACAAAGTCGGCAGGGATTTGGTGCAGGGCATCAAGAACTTGCTTGGTTAATCCTGCTGTAAGTCAGCTCGTCTAGTATACTGGTAGGAAGTGAAGAATATATCAGACATTCGTGTCGTTGCTACTTCGTTCATCGTCAGCATATTCGATGTAGTGCTGAACTTCGCCATAGCGTTTTTTACGGGTAGTACCGTCATGCTTTCACAGGGGCTGCAAGGTCTATCCGACCTCACGACGGGCGGTATTTT
>CAZGAP010000001.1:77623-96042 GCA_964523935.1 uncultured Candidatus Saccharibacteria bacterium | reverse complement strand
GATCACGACGAAAGGCCGACGATAAGTATCATTTTGGGTACGGCCGCGAAGTGTTCTTCTGGGTGCTGATGGCGGGTATCTTGATGTTTCTTGGTGCGGGCGGTATGTCTGTATACTTCGGTCTGCAGCAGATTATCGACCCCACGCCGATAGCGAACATTTGGCTGGCACTAGCCATGTTGACATTCGGTTTTTGCACGAATGCCTACGCCTTCAGTCTGAGCCTGCGTCGGCTGCGCCGCTTGCACCCTGGGGTGGGCTGGCTGCAGCAATTACTCCGTTCTAGTATCGTTGAAACCAAGGCGACGTTTCTTATAGATTTTTTGGGGACGACCGCAACCGTGCTTGGCCTTATAGCGCTGTCGTTATATCTACTGACGGGTAACGCTGTCTTTGATGGTGTCGGAAGTGTGGTCATCGGTTTGAGCATGATGTTTTTGGCGGCACTTCTCATACGAGATGCCCGTGACCTTATTGTAGGCCGGGCTATTGAGCCGCAAATAACCCAGAGGATCATTGGTGCGGCGCAGTCGGTTCACGGCGTTCAGTCCATACTTGATCTCCGTACGATGTATCTTGGTTCCGCGAAGATTCTCGTCATCCTGGAAGTGCACATGCACGACGGCCTAGACACCGATCAGTTAGAAAAGATTATCGATAACGTCAAAGAAGTAGTCAAAGAGAACGTGCCGGAAGTACATCATATACAAGTCGAGATAGAGACGCCCGAGCACGAGCTTGTGAAAAATACCCGGCGCGGTACGTCATGACAGTGGCAGTATCTATATCACTTTTCATTTTGGCTTTACTGTCAGTGTTTCAAGCTCTTCTGATCGCGGGCGTCCCGATAGGTCGCTTTGCCTGGGGTGGGCAGCATGAAGTGCTGACTCGCAAACTCCGTATCGGTAGTGTTTTCTCGATTGTCATGTACGTTTTTATCGCTGTCTGCATTGTCAGTAAGGTTAGCGTCTTGCAGATTATTCCAGCTGGCGACTTTTTGGATGTAGCTTGCTGGTTGATTTTCGCCTACTTCATAATCGGCATATTCATGAATGTCATTTCACGTAGCAAACCAGAGCGCTACACTATGACGCCAGTCGCGACTATTTTTGCGCTATGTATGTATTTCATTGCGAGCGCTTAGGCAAGTGAGTCTATAAATGCGACGGATGGATAGGTAACTCCGACCATCTTTTCGCTCTGCTCCCACAATGATCGTGCGGTATCTTCGTCGTACGCCAACGCATGTGCCTTTGAGATTTTGCGCTTGTAGTAATACTCTCCCGGCTGCCAGTCCTTTTCTGGGGTAGTTGTCGCCAGCCATACTAGCGTATCGGCACCTTTTTCGGGAGTCATCATCCGGACCAGGCTTCGTAGGGGCGTCTGATACATAAATTTCATAAAACCGTTCGTGCCGCTAGCGAAGTTGGTTGCAACATATCCTGGGTGAAGCGATACGGCCGCAATACCTTTGCCTCCGTAGCGCCGTTGAAGCTCTTTTGTGAAGAGTATATTTGCCAGTTTGGCATTTCCGTATGCACTATGCTGCGTGTATGCTTTTTCCATATTCAAATCGTTGATGTCAAACTTGCTCAAGTATTTATTTGCTATGCTCGATGTGTTTATGATTGTCGCCCCGCTAGCGATTAATGTATTAAGGAGTATATTCGTAAGCAAAAAGTGCGAAAGGTGATTAACCTGCATCGTTTTTTCATAGCCATCGACAGTGAGTGAGCGCTCACCATATAGGCCGCCTGCATTGTTCACGAGCACGTCAATACGTGGATATGCGCCGCGGAGCTTTTTGCCTAGTTCGCGTACATCGTCGAGTTTTGAAAAGTCGGCAACATAGTAAGCGACGTCTAATTCTTCTCCGACGGATTTTGTTTTTTCTGGTGATCGCCCTACCACTACAACATTCGCGCCCTCGTCTTTCAATATACGAGCTGCCGCTTTGCCTATGCCGTCACTGGCTCCTGTGATGATGACTGTTTTGTTTTGCACGCTTTATCCTCCAGGGTTACATTTAGGGCAGGCGAATCATTAACTAAGTATAGTACAAACGAGAAGGAGAGACTCCAGAACTTTTAGCGCTTGAAAATGTACAAGTTCAGCTCTTGCGTCGCTATTTTTAGATAACTACATAGCTGATGGGATTGATAGCCAGTCCTTAATAATCTTTTTCAGTGAAGTCATATTTGAGGTAATGTCTTAAATGGAAGTAACCGTGACCGTTCCTCTGATGTCCGAGCTCCATTCTATCAATCCACTATCGTCCTGCATTATCGGTGCGCCTTTTTTGTCTTCCTTGCGAGTAGCACCCATATGAAATACAAGTTTCACTACTCCTTGCTTGTTCATAAGGTTAAACGTGATCCGGTCCTCGCCATCTAGGACATAACTCGGTGCATTCCATTTAATATGCTCTTCTAATTGTGATTCAGTGCCAAGGATAATATCTCTTAGAGTATCAACTTGCAACCGCTTATCTTCACTAAGATCCTCAAGAAATTCTTCAACCGTTTTATATTTCTGCATATGCCCATCATAGCAAAATGCGCCTGTTTGACTTGTAGTATATCTGAATAATCAGCCTCAAGGGTAACTGGATAGGAGCTAGAAAGCTCCTATCCACCCCACCGCAACAGAGCGGTTATGCACCATCGCCGTACATGATTTCATATACTTCGTCTGTCATTCTACGAAGTTTAAACTTTTTCATGTAGGCGGTAGCACGTGAACTGATCAGATTGAAGGCATGTTTCGGTTGGTTCGCCCCAGGAACACTTCCAGTATCGGTAAGCGTCCAGATATACAGGTTGCCAAATGCACATGTCTTCGGCTCGGCAATCTCTGTCATGCTGGGCTCCAGCCCGGGGTTGGCGCCGGTATAGCCCCAGGCGACTTGAGTCTGCTCGGCCAAATAAACCGTGACTCCACCAAAAGGGTAAATCTTCTCCTCGTTTATCCCACTGGTCGCCCGCATGAACCGTTCGTAGGCTTTGCCTTCGGATATTTCACCAGTCGCAATGTGCGCGAGCTTGCGAACATCCTCGTCTGCATATGGTAGATGGTGAAGGTCAAATTTAAACATACCCGTCTCCTTTTGTTGTGGTGGGCTGATAATTCAGATAGATGATAAGGAGCATTTAAAAAAGCACGGTGTGATTGGTATCGATGAGTGCACCGACGAACGTGATTTCGAGGAGTTGATATCCTCTTAGAAGAGTCTGTCTTAGCAATCAGTCCCAATGACTGATTGATTAATGCTATAATAACAGAATATTTTGATATAGTCAATACATCAATATCGGTAGTTAGAAACATACTTTGAGTACAACCAAAAAACGCCGATATACTCGACGTTTTTAGAGGTTATGACCTAATTATATCTTGGTGCAGCATAGTTGACGTATTTCAAACAGCTGCTATTGATGCACAAGAGGATTATAAGCTAAAACACCTCGTTGAACAATTCCAGCTGTCAGGTAGTTTGATAACTGGTTAGCAATTTGCCAGCTAGCTATCAAACTACCTATACTTACAGCTTCACACGTCTAAGCAACTGAGCATTGAATGCGACTACAACAGTTGAAACCGACATAAGTACAGCTCCAAGAGCAGGAGCAAGAACAATACCAGCTCCATAAAGTACGCCAGCTGCCAATGGTATTGCGAATACGTTATAGCCCGTAGCCCAACCGAGGTTCTGCAACATCTTACGATATGTGGCTTTTGATAGGTTGATTACCTTTACCACGTCTTGAGGGTCGCTTTTTACCAAGATAATATCTGCTGACTTGATTGCTACATCCGTGCCAGCACCAATCGCTATACCAATATCTGCTTGTGTAAGAGCGGGTGCATCATTGATACCATCGCCGACCATTGCAACTTGCTGTCCATTTTTCTGTAACTCTTTGACTTTAGCCGCCTTATCTTCTGGTCTAACCTCGGCAAAATACTGGTCTAAACCAAGCTGTTTTGACACATAAGCCGCAACTTCGTCTGAGTCGCCTGTTATCATTGCTGTCTTTATGCCCATTGATTTTAGCGTTGCGATAGTCTGCTTAGATTGTTCACGCACTATATCGGCTAGTCCCAATGCGCCAATGACCTTTTTGTTGGTAATTAGATATACCTCTGTCTTGCCCTCTTTAGCGGCTTGCTTTACAGCATTGGCAATTTCAACAGGAACGATTAGCTTGTTTTCTTCAATATAGCGGTAGCTGGCGGCAATATACACTTCATTACCGTGCAGAGTACCTTGCACTCCTAAACCAGGCAAGGCTTTGAAGTTAGCAACCTTATCAAGATGAACGTGCTGTTCCTCGGCTTTTCGTACAATTCCTTTGCCGACAATATGTTCACTGTTCTGCTCAAGGCTCGCTGTAAGATGCAGTATGTCTTCGTCGGTGTATCCTTTTGTTGTCCAAACGTCCGTAACTCCGTGTTCGCCTTTAGTAAGAGTGCCTGTTTTATCAAACAGTACCCAGTCCAACTTACGAGCCGCTTCTAGTGCAAGACGCTTACGAACAAGTAAACCGTTCTTTGCGGATAGTGCCGTTGAGATTGATACTACCAGTGGTATTGCCAACCCAAGTGCGTGTGGACAAGCGATAATCAGGACAGTTACAGACCGCTCTAACGCAAAGTTCGCATCTTTGGCTATGAGCCAGAATACAAAGGTGGCAATGGCAGTAGCGATTGCTATGATTGTCAGATAAAAAGCAGCCTTGTCTGCCAATACTTGAACATTTGACTTTGAACTTTGGGCTTCGGCTACCAGCCGCATAATCCCTGCGAGTGCCGTATCTTGACCGAGCTTGGTAACTTTTACAGTCAGTGAGCCATCTTGGTTGCCTGTACCTGCAACAACTTCATCATTTATAGTTTTACTGACAGGCTTACTTTCGCCTGTAATGGCAGCTTCATCAACAGATGAACTACCATCTACAATCAGCCCATCAACAGGAATACTTGAGCCAGGTCGTATCAGAACCAAGTCGCCAACTTTTAGCTCGCTTACCAATACTTGCTTTGGTTTACCGTTGACTAGTTTTTCGGCTTTGTCAGGTAGTAGCTTTGAGATAGCATCAAGGGCATTCTCGGCTTTAGCTACAGATGCCATTTCTAGCCAATGACCAAGCAACATAATTGTTACCAATGTAGCTAGCTCCCAAAAGAAACCATCGCCCTTAATGAAGAATTGTGTAGCAACGCTATACACATAAGCCGTGATGATTGCCAGGCTGATGAGCGTCATCATACCTGGCAATTTGGCTTTTAACTCACCCCACGCACTCTTTATGAACACTAGACCGCCGTAGAAAAAGATGATTGTGCTAAACACGAATGGCACGTACTGCGAACCAGGAAAGGCTGGCGGCGTAAAGTTCAGCCAATGCTGTATCATCTCAGAATACGCAAGTACGGGTAGGGTTAGCAACAATGACAGCCAGAACTTATCCTTGAACATTGCTACTGAATGTCCAGCGTGTTTGTCGTGGTCTTGATGCTCAGAGTGTTCGTGTTGCGAGTGTTCCATTCTAGTGGCTCATACCCGACATAGAGTTGGTCGTATCGCTAGTAGAATATCCCCAGTCTTTTTGCCATTGCTTCATCTGCTTTATTTCTTTAGTTTGAGCCGTAACGATAGCAACGGTTAAGTCTTTTACTTCTTGATGTTGAGCGTTCGTTTTGCCTGTTGCCGCCATATTTATAGCCGACTGATGGTGCATAATCATCTGTTCAAGAAATGCTTTATCAAACGCTTCGCCCGTTTTACCGTTCAATTCGTTCATCATTCCAGCATTTGCGTCCATCATACCCATTGAGCTATGGTCTTCCATCATTTCGCCACTGCTTGCAGGATAGCCCCACGTCTTTTGCCAAGCAGTCATATCGGTAATCTCAGTCGTTTGAGCGGACACTATGGCTTTAGCTAAGTCTTTCACTTCTTGATGGCTGGCATTGGTTAGAGCAAGGTTTGCCATATCAACCGCACCCTGATGATGGGCTATCATATTGGCAAGGAACATCTTGTCGTAGTCTTCGCCCTTGAGTGCAGCGTACTGCTTATAGTCTGCCGAGCTAGTATCAGCTTGTACTGCCGATTGCGAGTTTGAGTTGCCCATCATATCGCCGTCCATCATATTGTCATTACGGCTAATGGCGTAAATACTAACACCTGCGATAGCTACAACTGCGACTATCGCCACGATGATTATACTGTTCCTGTTATTTTTCATAGTTTCTCCAAAGTTAAGTTGATGCTATTTGTGTAAACAATCGCATCCTACACTCGGTAGACACCGTACAGAATATAAATCGGTATCTTTGGCGGCGGCTTTATCTCTGCGGCATAAAGGTGTTGAGAAAGCGATTTTTCATCTGTTGATAGTGTTTGGCTCTGTCCGTAGAAAGCTATCGCTGGTTCGGTATCATCTTCGCTTTCGTCATCGTTGATGACATTATCTTCCTTGTTGATAACTGCCGTGCGACAAAGGGTAGCACAGGAAGTTGCGTCGCTTGAGCCGTGGTTCATACCGCTCATCTCGTGCGAGGGCATTGCCGACATAGCAGATGCGTGGCTAACCGAGTTGAGCAACAATACAGCTAACAAAACTAGAATGTTTTTTATAGCTATCCACAATTTCACAGTTATTTGCCCCTCACATTTGTAAGTTCATATAGTGAAAGAAGTTCAGCGATGGCTTTTTCCTGCTCATCTTCTGAATTGGAACTTAGGTTTTCTTTGATGTGTGTTCGTACGTGGTTCTCAAGTATCAACTTGTTGAGTGAGCCGATAGATTTTTGAATTGCTAGGCTCTGCGTGAGTATGTCCATGCAGTAGTCTTCGTTCTCAATCATCTTTTGAACACCCCGCATTTGACCCTCAAGTATCTTGGCTCGGTGCAAAGCTCGCTGCTTTAAGTCAGTTATCATATCTCTTACTATATACCCCCTAGGGGTACTATGTAAAGAGCGTGTTGGTAGGGGGATTACACAGACATTCCACGACGAAATTGCAACTGAGCTAGAAAAGAAACAGCAGGAACTGAATGACCGTCTAAAGTTGCTAACAAACGACAATAAGCAGTTCCAAGTAACAGCCTCTTACCTGTTAGACTTGGCTCAACGGGCTGACCAGCTGTTCAAAGAGAGCGATGAGGGGCTAAGACAGAAGTTGCTAGAATACGTACTTTCAAACATTGAGTTAAAGGACAAAAAGCTGTCTTATATACTAAACGACCCCTTTAAAACCATTGTTGAGACAAAGAAAAAGAGCCTTTCGGCTCATAATTCAGATATTTGGTGCGGGTGAAGAGACTCTAACTCTCGACCTCTTCCTTGGCAAGGAAGCGCTCTAACAACTGAGCTACACCCGCGTATCGCAGTTCAAACTACTCGAAGTATTGTACCGTAACGGTGGTGGTAAATCAACTATATAACCAGCTGGGCGAAGCGCTTATGGTATAATCGTAATGACAAATGGCGAAAAAACAAACAAAAAAGCAAGCGAAGCCAGATATACAGTTCATTCTGGCGAATGAGCGTACGCTACTGGCGTGGATACGAACCGGCCTGACACTTATCGCTGCCGGCGTCGCGATCGCGTTTCTCGCGGCGAACGTACGATACGGCGTGCTTGTAGGACTGGTAGCGATACTCTCTGGCGGGTTTATTTCATTCGTTGGGTATTGGAAATACAAAAGTGCAGACAAAGCGGTACGAAGAGGTAAGCTTCCCAAGCCTGGGAGTGGTGAGCTGGCGGTCGTGATCGGCGTGAGTGTGTTTGCCGTGATGCTGGTGATCGTCAGAACACTCAACCCGTAAATATGCCTATACGAGCGCGCGAGCGCTATACTATATATATGACCATGGCACTGCTACCGATACTCGTCATCGTACTCTTCATCGTAGGTGTGGTGTCGCCACATATGGCGGGCAAGATACAGCGCAAGGCCGACAATAAAGCCGGATGGCTGAAACGCTGCGCGGACTGGTTCTGGGATCCGATTACATGGTGGGCGCAAAACTCCATAGAGACCACGAGGAAGGTTATCAAAAAAGTAACCGAGTGGGGTAAAAAGACGAGGAAGAAGATTAACTAAAGAAATACCCCCATCACGAGGATGAGGGGATTTCTTTGGTGGCTCCTCCCAGACTTGAACTGGGGACACAAGGCTCTTCAGGCCTCTGCTCTACCAACTGAGCTAAAGAGCCGCAATTGTATGCGTTCACGGTTGTTTTAAGGCCCCACGTGAGTTGGCCTGGCCTCTGCTCTACGATTGTTTTCGACGTCCTTCGGATGATGAGCTAAAGGGTATAGGTTGGACAGCAGCAGTAGTAACTACAAAAGATATTCTACTAGAGGTGGCCGATTTATTCAAGCGCACCTAGGGGCATCGATTTTTCTCCTTGATTTTGGTATAATGAAAGTACGAAATTTAGCAGAACATATAAGGGGATTCTCAGAAAATGATTGCATTGTGGATTGTCATCGGTATCGTCGTCGTATTGGCGCTTTTCCTGTGGGTTACATATAACAGCCTAATAACACTCAAGGTACGCGTTGATGAAGCATGGAGCGATATCACCATCCAGCTGAAGCGACGTGCGGACTTGATACCGAACCTCGTCAACACCGTAAAGGGTTACGCGACACATGAAAAGGGCGTGTTTGAGGAAGTGACCGAAGCTCGTTCGGCTGTCATCAACGCGTCTTCTCCTAAAGACGCCGCCAAAGCTGACAATATGCTGACCGACGCGCTCAAGAGTGTCTTTGCCGTCGCGGAAGCGTATCCTGACCTCAAGGCCAGCCAGAACTTCAGCGAACTGCAGCAGGAACTCGTTGACACTGAAGACAAGATCCAGGGTGCTCGCCGTTTCTACAACGCCGGTGTCCGTGACCTGAACACCAAGATCCAACTGTTCCCGAACAACATTTTCGCTGGCATGTTGGGGTTCAAAGAACGCGAGTTCTTCGATGTCGATGAAAGCGAACGTTCAACCGTCGAAAAACCTGTCGACGTAAAATTCTAAATCTTATAATTAACGGAGCCTGAAAGTTTCACATGTACGGAGCTATTGCTGCTAACAAACGAAATACGCTGCTGATCATGGCCGTATTTATTGGTCTCGTCAGTGCTGTCGGATGGGCGATCAGCGTCTATCTGGGAAATACCTCGATAACCTACTGGGTTATCGGCGGTGCGTTCCTGTATGCGCTAATCCAGTACTTCGCTGCCAGCAAATTGGCAGTTATGTCGACCGGTGCCAAGGAAATAGAGAAACGGGACAACCCGCGCCTCTACCGGATAGTTGAGAACCTTTCTATAACGACGGGTATGCCTATGCCGAAGGTCTATCTTATCGATGATCCAGCTCCGAACGCTTTTGCGACCGGTCGCGATCCGAAACACGCAGTCGTAGCGGCGACAACCGGCATCATGGACGTCATGAGCGACCGTGAGCTCGAAGCGGTGATGGCGCATGAGATGGGGCATGTGCAGAACTATGACATCCGTGTGAGTATGATCGCGTTCGGTCTCGTCAGTGCGATCGGCATACTGTCAGATATCGCTCTTCGGATGATGTTCTTTGGCGGCGACAACGATAACCGCAACGTACCGCCGATCTTTATGGTCGTTGGTATCGTCGTCATCATACTGGCGCCAATCATGGCCATGCTCATCCAGTTCGCCGTCAGCCGTCAGCGCGAATACCTGGCCGACGCCACCGGCGCTATGACGACGCGTGACCCGGAAGGTCTCGCCAGCGCGCTCGAGGTACTTGAGCAGACCGGACGTCCAATGCAAAAACAAAGTTCGTCTACCGCTCATCTCTTCTTTAGTAATCCGCTGAAACCAGGTGCGATCTCATCGCTGTTCAGTACGCATCCACCACTTCAGGACCGCATAGCGCGACTCCGCAAGAATGCAGGAAAGTTCTGATGGTAAACAAGAAAAAGACCGCTAACAAGAAGTCCCCCAATGGACTTCTTGTCACTATAAAAGCGTGGTTCGTCGGCATAGTTACACGACTCGTGAACCGCATCAAAAGACTACTTAACAGGCGACCGCACCGTTCGTTTCGTCTGACCAGGCGCCGCGACTATCGTCGCTCGCTCGAACTTCCCGGCTACTGGTCGTTCACGAACTTCGTGCGCCGGACCTTATGGCAGAACCGCAAACTTTTCGGCGGGCTCGTGCTGGTGTATATCGTCGCGACTATCGTGATCAGCGGTTTTGGTGCGCAGGAATCATATGCGAATCTGTCAGACACACTCAAGGAATCGGGTGGTGATTTGTTCCAGGGCAACGTGGGTGCCGTCGGTCAGGCGAGCCTACTCCTTTTATCGGCAGTGACGACGGGATTATCACCTGATCTCACCCAGGCGCAGTCGGTCCTGGGTGGACTGGCGTTGTTTTTTGCTTGGCTGGCAACGATATGGCTACTTCGCAACACGCTTGCCGGTCATCATCCACGCCTTCGCGACGGACTATATAACAGTGGCTCACCAGTGCTAGCGACGGTTATAGTAGGGTTTATTATCACGGTGCAATTATTGCCATCGGCTATCGCGCTCATTATCTATTCGGCAGCCCAGACATCCGGTCTGCTTGAATCAGGCGTCAGTGCCATGCTTGTCTGGACGAGCGTCATTTTGTTTATCATGCTGTCGGTTTACTGGCTGACAAGCAGCTTGATCGCACTGGTTGTCGTTACATTGCCGGGCATGAACCCGATGCACGCCATACGAACCGCTGGTGATTTGGTGGTCGGACGGCGCCTGCGCGTCCTGTTTCGTCTCGCATGGCTTGGTTTCATTGTCATCCTGACATGGGCGCTCATCGTGATACCTATCATCCTCTTTGATGATTGGATCAAGCAGATCATACCGGCGATCAGCTGGTTGCCACTTGTGCCACTTGTTATCATATCGCTTGGAGCGGTGACGGTGGTCTATGCAACGAGTTACTTGTACCTGCTTTACCGGAGGATCGTAGATGACGACGCAGCACCGGCCTAATGAACGCGTAGCCGAACTCAGGGAGCTTCTCAACAGGTATAGCTACGAATACCATGTGCTCGATGCGCCAACCGTCAGTGACGCCGTGTATGACAGCCTGTTTGGAGAGCTGAAGCAACTGGAAGCTGCACATCCTGAGCTGGTCACGCCCGACAGCCCTACGCAGCGCGTCGGTAACGAGCTGAAGGGTGGCTTTGTCAAAGTGGCGCACAGTACGCGCATGCTGAGCCTGAACGACGTCTTTGATACTCACGAGGTAGAAGCCTGGGTGAAACGCATGGACAAACTGCTACCTGGTCGCAAGCACGAGTTCTTCGCGGACATAAAGATGGATGGTCTTGCCTGTGCATTGATATACCAAGACGGCGTACTGGTACAGGCGATTACGAGAGGCGACAGTTTCATTGGGGAAGACGTGACAAACAACGTCAGGACGATCGCGAACGTGCCACTCAGGCTAGTGAGTACGAAGGGTTACGAACAGTTCCTCGTCGGCCGCACGGAAATCCGCGGCGAGATCGTCATGCTCAAAAAAGATTTCGCGAAATTGAACGAACAGCGTCGCATGCAGGGCGAGCCGGAATTCGCGAATCCACGTAACCTTGCCGCTGGTACTATCCGGCAACTCGATCCGCGGTTGGTCGCTTCGAGACCGCTGCACTTCCGTGCCTACGACCTGCTGCGGGACGACCCCGAGGAAGTGCCGACCTGTATGTATGGTTACGAGGCCTTGACGGCAGTCGGCGTGACGCGCAACAAAGAGGCGGCAGTCTTTACCAGTCTGACTGACACGATGGCATTCATCGAGCATGTCGGTGAGGTGCGTGAGAACTTGCCATTCAATACGGACGGCTTGGTGATAAAAGTGAACGACAGGGCGCAGTACCGCGAGCTAGGTATCGTCGGCAAACAGCCACGAGGAGCGGTCGCGTACAAATACGCCGCAGAGCAAGCGACGACGATCGTCAAGGACATCGTGATCAGTATCGGCCGCACAGGTGCAGCAACGCCGGTCGCCGTGTTCGACCCAGTCGTCGTGGCGGGTACCACCGTGCAACATGCCAGCTTGCACAACGCGGACGAAATCGCCCGCAAAGACATCAGGATAGGCGATACGGTCGTCATATTCAAAGCCGGTGATATCATACCGCAGGTCGAAAGCGTCGTGACCGAACTCCGCCCGAAAAACGCGCAGCAATTCGACTACGAAACGGCGCTCAAGCAGCAGTACCCTGATCTTGAGTTTGAGCGCAAGGGCAGTGACGTCGTGTACCGCGTCAAAGGCGAAAGCGGCGATTTCATACTGAAGCGGTCGATCGAGTACTATGCGTCAAAGGGTGCGCTCGACATTGATACGCTCGGCGAGAAAAACGTCGTCGCACTTGTAGACGCCGGACTCGTCAAAGACGTCGCCGATATCTATGAGCTGACCGTCGATGACCTATTGAAACTCGACAGGTTCGCTGAGATCTCGGCTCGCAAACTGACCGCTGCCATCCAGGACAAAAAGAACCCGCCGCTTGAAAAGTTCATACTCGGGCTCGGTATCAGGCATGTCGGCGCACAAACCGCCATCGATCTTGCGAATACGTTTCATTCGATCGATGCCATTGCGCATGCGACGCTGGAAGACCTGGAACAAGTCGACGGTATCGGCCATGTGGTCGCCGAATCCATCTTGGCATGGTTTGCCGATGAAGATAACATCGCCCTGCTCGAGAAGCTGCAGCGGGTGGGTGTGACACCCGAGTACGAAGAAAAAACCGGCAAATTCGTCGGTATGAGTTTCGTCGTGACCGGTACGCTGGAGTCAATGGGCCGCGACGTGGCGGCAGACAAGATACGCGCCCTCGGCGGTACGTTCCAAAACAGCGTCGCGAAAGACACGACATACTTGGTGGCGGGCGGCAAAGTGGGTGCCAGCAAACTGAAGAAAGCCGAAAGTTACGGTACGAAAATCATCAATGAAGCAGAGTTCCTGGAACTGATAAACGAAGGGGCGTGACAATGAAACTGAAAAAACAGGCGAAGCGAGTCGGGATCGCGATCATCGGTAGTATTGTCCTGCTCGCAGGTATCGTCATGATCCCTTACCCGGGGCCAGGCTGGCTGGTCGTGTTTGCGGGGCTTGGTATATTGTCGACAGAGTTCGAGTGGGCGCAGGATGTCCTGCACTTCGCCCGTAAGAAATACGACGCCTGGGCAGACTGGGTGAAGCGGCAAAACGCTGTCGTCAAATCCTTGATATGGCTGATGACGGCGCTTGTCGTCGTGGTGACGATATGGCTACTTAATGGCTACGGTCTCATCAACCAAGTGCTCAGCCTTGGCTGGGACTGGGTGAAGTCCCCGCTGCCGATCTTTCGCTAAGCGACAATAAAATAATCCCGCGATTGCGGGATTATTTCATGCGGTCTATGATTACCAGCTACGCTGACGGAAAGCGTCGCCACCACCTGATGGTGCTGGACGATCTTCCTTCGGACGTGCAAGGCTGACATTGATGGGACGACCATCAAGATCTTTGCCGTTAAGCTGATCAACCGCTTTTTGGTTGTCTGCGTCGTTTTCGAATTCGACGAAGCCAAAGCCCTTTGATCGGCCTGAATCACGATCGATGATCACGCGTGCGCTGACGACTGGACCGATTTGCTCAAAATGTGCTTTGAGGCCATCGTCGGTCGTAGCGTATGCAAGACTACCGATAAATAGATTTTGTGATGCCATTAAATACGTACTTCTCTTTGATTACTGATTTTTTCAGATCGACCTATCGCGATTTGTACGGTAATCCTGAAGGAATACGTATTTTCTGCGCTTTACTCTGAACATCTTTATTAAAACACACTTAGATGAAAATAGCTATCAATAATTCATAATCGCGATGCGAGCAAGCGCTATGACGGCAAAAACGGCGAATGCCGTGTTGAGGATTGCAGGCTGGTATGCCCGCTTTTTGTACGATATAACGGCGACAGACACCGAACCTGCCAGCACGAGCGTGTGGTAAAGCACCGAATCGCCGCCCACGACACCAAGAGAAATCAAGGCGTAGCTACTAAGGACCAGGACGACGCCGATCCAACCAATGTATTCATATATGTCGTTGTGATTGTTTGTCTTTTTCATAGATAATCTCTGGTGGAGATAGAGGGACTCAAACCCTCGACTTCTTCCATGCCATGGAAGCACTCTATCAGCTGAGCTATATCCCCGCGCTCAGACATTGTAACAACAAAAACACCTGTCGCCAAGGCATCGACAGGTGTCTTAAGTAAGTTATTTTTTAACGAGTTTACCCAGTGGGCCCGACGGTTTGACCGCTTCCATCACCGCATCGCGTACGCGGAATGCATAAGCGAGGCTGATCGAACCGGCAATCAGCGCGTACAGACCGAGCACCCAGACGAACGCTAAGCCGCCGGATACTGGGTAGCGCCAGACGATAATACCGGCGACGATGCCAAGTACGCCTGAAACGATCCACAGTAAGCGGTTGTCACCTTTGCCGGTGAAGAATACCGCGATGAACAGATCGGCAATGCCACGGACGATCAATAGCGCGCCAACGACGATCAGGAACAGATCGAGTGCGATGACCGGGTTGCGCACCAGGTATACCCCTACGGTTACCAGTCCGACACCGATAAACAGCGAAAACCACCATGATGCCGTTTTGCCGATGTCACGAAAACCGTGCACCAGTTCGACCAGTCCGACGACGATCGTGTATATGGCGAACACGATGACGAGACTGGCAATGGTCAATCCAGGAAAGAACAATGCAACTACACCGAACGCAAGCGTTGCGATGCCCTGCAAAACGAACAACCACCATAGGTTGTCGACGTACTCTTTAACGTTACTCATAACCCCTCCTTGCCTTGTGCTATAGGTATACACCTTTTTAAGCGAAATGAAAACTACCCATCATAGAGGGGTAGTATCATGCTGCTGTTGCGCGCCCACCCGGGGCACTTTGTTTACGATTGCAATGTTTGTTTTGCCGCGCAAATGGGTTGCCCCAAATTGCGCACCAGCACTGCCACTACTATGCTCCTTCGTTTGAAAAAGCGCAAGTGGAATGAGTGCTATACTATTACTAATGTTTAACGGATTCCAACAGCGATACAAGGCGAAAATACAAAAGAAACTCGAAGAAGCGGTGGTCGCGTATTTCACGGCTCACCCCGAAGTGAAGCTGATTGTCGTGGCTGGCAGCGTCGGCAAGACGAGCACCAAAACCGCGATCGCGACGGTGCTCTCGCAGAAATACCGTGTACGCCTGCATGAAGGAACTCATAATACTCATATGAGCGTGCCACTGGCGATCCTTGGCGTACAGTACCCAGAGAACATAAAGAGCTTCAGTGCGTGGCGCCAGGCACTGAAGGCGGCGCGGGCGCGCATACTGGCGCCGACCGACGTCGATGTCATCATACAGGAGCTGGGTGCCGATCACCCGGGCGATATCGATCACTTTGGTACGTATCTCAAGCCCGATATCGCGGTCATCACGGCCGTCACGCCGGAGCATATGGAGTATTTCAAGACGATGGATGCGGTCGCGCACGAAGAGCTGGCGGCGGGCAACTTCAGCAAACTGGCGCTTATCAACCGCGACGATATAGACGGCGCGTATGCGCAGCACCTGAACAATAGCAATCTCGACACGTACGGTACGAGCGCAGCGGCCGAATATCATTTCGAGCAGCAAAATTTCAGCGTAGAGAATGGTCACGAGGGAAGGTTCGTCGGGGTGGAGCTGCCGGACGGCGTGAACGCGACGATCAAGGTGCTTGGTGAGCATAACCTCCGGCCTGCTATCGCAGCGGCGACTGTCGGTCTGAAATTTGGCATGAGCGGTGAGGAAATCGCAGCCGGTCTTAGCAGGATCGCACCGATCGCCGGCAGGATGAACCCGCTCAAAGGCCTCAACGGTAGCATGATCATCGATGATACGTATAATTCCAGTCCCGTGGCCGCGAGCAGTGCCGTCCAGACGTTCTACAGTATGCAGTCACCGCAGCGCATCGCCATCATGGGAAGTATGAACGAGCTGGGAGAATCATCGGCGGCAGAACACGAGAAAATCGGTAAGATGTTCAATCCGGACATGGTTGAGTGGGTGATAACGATCGGCGACGAAGCCGGAAAATACCTAGCACCGGCAGCCCATTCCCAGGGATGCCAAGTGAAGTCGTTCCAAAACGCAGTTCAGGCAGGGGCGTTCGCGCACAGCGTCCTCGAAAAGGATGCCCTGGTGCTCGTGAAAGGCTCGCAAGGCGACGTGTACGCCGAAGAAGCGGTCAAGATACTACTGCACGACCAAGGCGACATCGACAAATTAGTCCGCCAGTCACCGGCGTGGATGGCGACCAAGGAAGCGTTTTTCGCGAAAAATCTGATCTAGAGCCTGCTACTCGCTTCATCGGGCGAGTACCATCTTTGTAACAGGGGTGATATAATGACTCTAATGAAACGCTACAACCCGACTGAGATAGAACCGAAATGGCAACGAATTTGGAAAGATACAAAAGCGTTCGAAGCCAAGGATTTCGCAGACAAGCCGAAAACGTACATATCGCCGATGTTTCCATACCCAAGCGGAGCGGGTATGCATGTCGGGCATATCTTTGAGCAGTCGATCGTCGATGCGATCGCGCGGTTCTACCGAGCGAACGGCCATAACGTCCTGAACCCTATGGGCTGGGACTCCTTCGGTCTTCCGGCGGAAAATTATGCCATAAAAACCGGCACACCACCGCAAGAAACGACCAAAACGAACATCGCCAATTTCAAGAATCAGCTGGACCAGGTGGGCTTGAGTATCGATTGGACGCGCGAGGTGAACACCAGCGATCCCGAATACTACAAATGGACCCAGTGGGTTTTTACGAAGTTGTTTGAGCGAGGACTGGCATACCAGAAGGATTCACTGCAGTGGTGGTGCGAAATCGACCAAACGGTCCTTGCGAACGAGCAAGTGGTCAACGGCAAGTGCTGGAGGCATGACGGGCCGGACGATCCTTTGGCGGTGAAGAAGAGTATCAACCAATGGTTTTTCAAGATTACCGACTATGCCGACGCGCTACTCGAGGAAATACCCGCCCTCGACTGGCCAGAGAAAATCAAATCGGCACAGACGAACTGGATCGGTCGCAGTCAGGGGGCGGAAGTTGATTTCGCCGTTGATGGTTCCGATAAGACGATAACGGTCTTCACGACGCGTCCCGACACTATCTTCGGCGTGACCTTCCTTGTGGTGGCGCCGGAACATCCGCTGACGAGCAAACTGATAACCGATGAACAGCGAAATGCTGCCCAGGCGTACATCGACGAAGCGGTGAAGAAAACCGAAATCGACCGCTTAAACGACACCAAGGAAAAGACCGGCGTGTTTACCGGTAGCTATGCTATAAACCCGGCGAACGGCGAGAAAGTTCCCATATGGGTGGCTGATTACGTGCTCTATGGCTATGGCACCGGTGCGATCATGGCCGTTCCCGCGCATGACGAACGTGACTTCGCGTTCGCTAAAAAATTCGAGCTGCCTATCACTCAGGTCGTGATGCGATCATGGGTGGCATCGAAGAAGGGCAGACACCCGAAGAGGCCGCGCTTATGGAGCTCCGCGAAGAAGCCGCTCTCGAGGGCGTACGAATCACCGGCAAATCCCGCTGGATTACCGGAGCGAGGTACTGCGCATCTCATAAGAACCAGAACCGAAAAGCTGTCGCATGGGTGCTGATGGCGGAAATCGACAACCTCGACGGTCAAGGTGACATCGCGCCAGAAGAACTGAAAAATCATACGATCACATGGGTAGACAAAGATGACGTGCATGATGCTTTGACGCCCGTCCACCAAAAACAAGTATGGAACTTGCTTTGGTCCGACGAAGCGCTACCAGGCACTGGCGAGTTGCTGAACTCGGGTGAATTCAATGGCCAATCGACCGATGAGGCGCGCGAGAACATCGTCGCGTGGCTGGAAGAAAAAGGCGCAGCGTCTGAAAAGGTGACATACAAGATGCGCGACTGGCTGATTAGCCGACAGCGCTACTGGGGTGCTCCTATACCGATCATCCACTGTGATGAACACGGTGCTGTGCCCGTTCCGGAAGATCAGCTGCCGGTCATTTTACCTGTCACTGATGATTTCGCACCGAAAGGCGATGGCAAATCAGCGCTTGCGCGCATCGATGACTGGGTGAATACGACGTGCCCTACCTGCGGCAAGCCCGCTAAGCGCGAAACCGATACTATGGACGGCTATGCGTGTAGTAGCTGGTATCTTCTCAGGTACACCGATCCGCACGACGACACCAAAGCTTGGGAGCCGCAACTCGCGAACTACTGGGCGCCAGTCGATTTCTATG
>CAZGAP010000001.1:63074-77613 GCA_964523935.1 uncultured Candidatus Saccharibacteria bacterium | reverse complement strand
GCGGGGATCATGCGGTTGCCCACCTGTTGTACGTCCGATTCTGGACGCACGTGTTCAAAGATATGGGACTCATCGATTTCAAAGAGCCGGTCAAAAAGCTTGTCTATCATGGCCTGATAAGTGCCGAAGACGGCCGCAAGATGAGCAAAAGCCTGGGCAACACCGTCGATCCGCTTGAGATTATCAAACAGGGCTACGGCGCCGATTCGCTCAGGACGTTCGAACTTTTCCTTGGTCCGATCGAAGAGAATTCGAACTGGAGCTCAACGGGCATCGCTGGCATATACAGGTTCGTTAACCGAGTGTGGACGCTGGTGCAGGAATTCGACGAATCAGACAAGTCATTTGACGGGCATGATGCCGATGTCATCCGTTTGCGGCACAAAACTGCCCGTAAGGTGACGAACGATATCAGGCGCCTTAGTTTCAATACGGCTGTCGCGGGCATGATGGAATACGTGAACGATCTTTATAAACTCAAAGTGGAGGGATTTTCAGATGCAGCGTGGCGAGATGCGCTAGGAACGCTCGTGCAATTACTTGCACCGTTTGCCCCACATGTGGCCGAAGAGCTTTGGCAGCAGCTGGGTCATGAAGGACTCGTGCACGAAACGATGTGGCCGGCATGGGACGACGCGCTGATCGTCGAAGACACGATGACGGTCATCGTGCAGGTGAACGGCAAACTCCGGGCGCGCCTGGAAGTACCGCAAGGTACCGGCAAGGACGAGATCGAGAAACTGGCATTGGCCGATGAGCACGTCCAAACGTTTGTCGAAGGCAAAGAGTTAGCCAAGATCATCTACGTGCCTGGCAAGTTGCTAAGCATCGTCGTCAAATAGCCTATATAAAGAGAACGACCCCTGTCAGCGACAGGGGTCGAACCTACGTGCGTGGGTCAGTGCTTCAGGCCTTTGGCTGCGCGCCAGAGATCGGTGAGGCCTTGCCAGATGATCGGTACCGCGAGAATCGTTCCCGCGAGCACCATCAGGCCCGCCCCGATGATGAGGTAGCCGTTGGCGTCCTGGCGGAGTGACGGTTCGGTCATGCAAATGAGGCTGACTGCCGCCACGACCGCACCGATGGATCCGATCGCGACAGCGATCTTGTATGTCATCGACTGCGTGGTATCCAATGAAGACATGAGTGCCTTTCGATCGTAGGTTCTGCCAGCGAGACAGAACGGTTTCCATCTCAAGCTAACTATCTCATTATACCATAAACATGTTAAAATAGCAATGACTCTTGAGGTAACTCATAAAAACTGTTATAATCATTTGCAAGTATATATAAACGCCCGTAGAAGGAGAACTTTTCATGGCACAACCAAAAAAGCAGAGCAGCCCGCGCAAGACGGGTCTACGCCGTAGCCACTTGGTACTCAAATTGGCTCGCCGAGTCAACGCGACATCACCAGTAAAGGTGCGCACGACCAAAAACGAGACCGGCAAAAAACTCGCAAAGTAGCATTTTTTGAGCTACACTATTTAGTAATAGTAAAATAATCAAACCCTATCATTAACAAGAAAGAACCAACACAGTAATGGCATCGAATCGTCATTTGGGCAGGATCGTCGCTCTGCAATCGCTGTACGAATATGAATTTCGTATCAGCGCTGATGACAAGAGCGTAGCGATTGACGAAATCCTCAGCCGCAATCTGGAACGATACGAGGATGAGATAGACGACAAAGAATTCGTCTCGACTCTCGTCAACGGCGTATTGGAGCATCAGGAAGATCTGGATAATCAGATCCGTCCGCTTGCTCCGGAATGGCCGCTCGAGCAAATCGCCCGTATCGACCGCAACATCTTACGACTAGGTCTGTTTGAACTTTTGTATCGTGGGCAGCAAGTCCCACCAAAAGTCGCGATCAATGAAGCCGTGGAGCTGGCCAAAGCGTTTGGTTCTGACAATTCAAGCAAGTTCATCAACGGAGTGCTCGGCACTGCGTTCAGGACGCTTGTCGGAGAATCAACGGATGCCGACGCCAAAGTTTAATCGCTTCAAGCAGTACTTCAACAGGGCAAAACCCTCAATTCAAGAAATCGTACGCGAGCCGACGGCTGGCGGTATAGTGTATCGTCGCGACAAGAACGGTCAGGTAGAGATACTCCTGATACAGGACGCGAAAGATCGTTGGACGATTCCGAAAGGTCATATCGAAGAGGGCGAGACCGCACAGCAGACCGCTAAGCGCGAAATCGGCGAAGAAGCGGGACTCAAAAAAGTCGAGGTGCTGGGATGGCTCGGTAAGATCCATTTCCGTTACCGCCGCGTCGATAAACTGGTGCTGATGACGACGCAGATATACTTAGTCAAGGCGCTCGGCGACACTGACGCCATCAAGAAGGAAGAATGGATGAACGACATCAAGTGGTTCAAATTCCACGATGCTCTTGATGAGATCGAATACGAGGATATCGGCAAACTGATGCTCCTTGCCATGAAGAAAATTAGACAGGAAAACTTATAAATGAGCGGTATGCAGGTCGCCCCTTATCAGGAGTTCGCGCGGGAAGTCCTTGGTTTCGAGTTCAAAAACATTGACTACCTCGTAACCGCGTTGACCCACCGAAGCTATGTCAACGAGCACAAGAAGAGCGTGTCAGAACACAATGAACGGCTGGAATTCCTGGGCGATGCGGTACTGGAGCTCGCGGTGACCGACTACTTGTTCAGGAACTATTCCGAACCCGAAGGTATCTTGACCAGCTGGCGCTCAAGCCTGGTGCGCACGGAAAGTATCGGCGAAGCTGGAGCGAAGCTCGGGTACGAACCGCTACTTCGCATGAGTCGCGGCGAAAAGAACGGCAGCGACAGGGCTCGCCAGCAAATTTTGGCGAATGCGTTTGAGGCGCTCATCGGTGCGATTTATCTGGAGCGAGGCTACGAGGATGCCGAGAAATTCATCGTCAAGCATATCATCCTGAAGCTTGATTCTATCCTTGAGAGTGGTAGTTGGCGTGATCCGAAATCATACCTGCAAGAGGTGTCGCAGCGCATCGACAGCCATACACCCGTCTATAAAGTGCTGGCCGAAGAAGGCCCCGACCACGATAAGATTTTCACGCTTGGCGTCTACGTCGGCGAAAAGCTGATGGGCAAAGGCAGTGGCTCAAGCAAACAGAATGCGCAGCAGGAAGCTGCACGTGCGGCACTCGATACGTACGAGAAGCAGTCGAAATAACCAATTGATTTAATTAACAGATTGACATCAGGGGTAAAAACCTGTATAGTCGTTTGAGAACTCTAGAAATACTTTAAGAGATAAGTAAAGGAAATTTATTCAATATGCTCGCAATTCGTTTGCAACGTATCGGTCGCAAGGGTTACCCTGTTTACCGAATTGCTATCCAGGAATCACAGCGCCACCCTTCGAGTGGTCGTGTGGTCGCCTATGTTGGTAGCTACAACCCACATACCAAAGAAGTAAACATCCAGAAGGAAGCTGTCCAGAAATACCTCGACAACGGTGCTCAGCCGACGCCACGCGTGGTGAAGCTACTGAAGGCTGAAGGTGTGAAATTGCCAAGCTGGGTCAAAGAAGCCGATGCAAGCAAGCAAAAAGACATCAAGAACAAAGAAAAACTTCGTCGCAACCAGGAACCGGAACCGGTAGAAGAAGCTCCTGAGAGCGAGCAGACAGCCGATGAAGCCGCGAATGAAGCGGCCGACACCGGTGATGCGCCAGCTGAAGAGCAAGCGTAACGGAACAACTTTGCCACTAGCACCTCGCTTCTGCGGGGTGCTTTTCGTTTAGGGATTTCAAATACCGACAGGTCGCATAACTGTATTCTGATAATCGGGTTATGCTTTGCGATGATCCTCCGTGCTATAATAAAAAGTACGATATTACTGAGGTAGGCCGCAAAGGGGGCGATTATGTCAACGATAGACCAGCAATTTGTAGAATACATCGTAAAGTCATTAGTAGGGCATCCGGACGACGTATCCGTCGAACGTATCATCGATGAAAAGGGCGTACTGCTCTCACTCACGGTCAACCCTGAGGATCTAGGGCGTGTCATCGGCAAGCGGGGAATAACTGCGCAGAGCTTGCGTACGCTCCTCAGGGCACTTGGTACTAAAAATGATGCCAGATATAACCTGAAAATCGTCAATAGTGACGGCGGCCGTGATGAATACGTAAGTAGTGACGACGCGACATCGAGCGCGCCTGTGGAAACAGATACAGAGGACACTGTGGATAAAGAGTCTGATTACGCTAAAAAGTCACGAAAAGAGCTTGCCGAGCTCGATGACCTTGATATATAATAACCATTAGTTCGAAGGAAACTTCAACTGCGAGAAAAGACGTGAATAGCTCATGCGAGCAAACCCACACACAGGTTTGAGAGCCTTATATGTCAGAAAAACCGCCTGTTCATGGCGGTTTTTTTGTGTCAAAAAAATGACAATGAAGAACCCGCCGAGCGAGTGGCCGGAGACAGGGTCTCGACGGGTTCTTCGGCGGGTTGGAACGGATGACCGTGTGCAGTGATGGTCAGTTCGAGGTGTGATGCCTCAGACTGTCGCGGCATTCGCCATGGGGACAACTTCTTTGATGATGCCCAGTTCGTCGCGGCGCACACGGCACACGAAGTGCTGACCGACGGTGAAGCTTTGGCGCCAGCCGAAGTGATACCAACGCGGTTTTATCTTGCGGATCTCCACCGGATATTCGGTGCCGGGAAGTCTGATCCGGAGGAAGAAATTGTTCGCGTACTCGTCAACCTTCGTGATAGGGAAGGTTTCGATGCTTGCCACGGATTACTCCTTAGTGTCGTGGCTATCCTAATAATATTATAACAACTATTTACAAAAAAATCAATATATCTTACACTGGTAGGATGAGAAAATTCCAAGTCATCACACTCTTCCCCGATATGTTTACGGGTGTGTTCGGGAGTTCGATGATGTGGAAGGCGCAAAAGGGTGAGATCGTGACACTTTCAACGATCGATTTGCGGCAGTTCGGTCTGGGTGCGCGCAAAACGGTCGACGATACGCCGTATGGTGGTGGCGATGGGATGCTACTTCGCCCTGAGCCGCTTTTCGCTGCCGTCGAGGAAGCAAAAAAGATTGATCCTGATGCGAAGGTGGTATTGATGACGCCACGCGGCCAGCGATGGAAGCAAGCGCTGGCGCAGGAATGGGCCGATACCGGCAACGGGTATATCTTCATATGCGGAAGGTATGAGGGCTACGACGAGCGTATCGTCACGTTGGTTGATGAACAGGTGAGCGTAGGGGATTATGTCCTGACGGGCGGCGAATTGCCAGCTATGACCATCGTCGACAGTATTGTCAGGCTTATCCCGGGCGTGCTCGGTGGCGAGGCAAGCGCAGCGATCGAAAGTTTTTCGGATGGAGAAACATTGGAGTTCCCGCAGTATACCCGTCCCGAGGAATTCAAGGGAATGAAAGTCCCTGATGTGCTTTTAAGCGGTAATCATGCCGCGATTGCCAAATGGCGCCACGACAACTCAATCAAGGCTGAATAAACGACCATAAATGAAAACACCCCATGAGGGGTGTTTTCTGTTGTGGTGGATGTCGTATAGCGATCAGTCACAACATATGTACTTGCGTACTGTTTTTTTGGGAGTTTATGTTTGTTTTTGTAACCTTCGCTGTTCATAAGATACAGGTATATAAATAAAAGCGCAAGTAGTATGTAGAAAAAAACAACGATGTGGGGAAAATGATGGGAGTATACTAGTTATATGAAGTTCGCCACAGCCACACCCGCCCCTCAGCCTACGTCCGAAACATATAAGAAGGTGGCATGGGCGTATGCCGCGGTGTTGGTACTTATGGCCGTGGGCCAGCTTTTCAGCTTCGAAAAATTCATTCCACTGGTGCATGATTACTGGTTGCCTGGCGGAAACGGTACGGCGACGCTTGTGGCAAGCCTTATCGTCACCACTGAAGTATTCGCTCTACCGTTTTTGCTCCGTATGCCGGTAAGCCCCCTTATGAGGAGTGTCAGCCTCGTCTGTGGTCTGCTCGCAGCAGCACTATGGGTACTGTTGGGGCTAGTGGCAGTAGTGGGCGACGGTGCGATGGTTAATAGCGGTATGCTGGGCGTCAAAGTCGCAGTACCTGCTGGAGGTGTCCAATTGATCGCTGCTATCGTACTCGCGGCGCTTGCTACTCTCTCTGTGCGAGGCCTGTGGCCGTACGGTAAGAAATAGTTGTATTTTACGCTTCATTCTATTATCATGAGGGTATTCTTAACAAGGAGTTCTCATGGAAGCAGTACGAAGCCTGGAAAAATCACTTGGGCAACTATATAAAAGCGCGCCTCATACCCCGGTTACCTTTCGTAAATGGCTAGGAGAAAATGTCTGGTGGATCGCGCTTATCGGCGTCGTACTATCGGTCTTAAGTCTTCTTGTGCTCATACCTCTGACATTTGCCGCGCTAGGTCTAGGGGCATTCGTTGCCACATCACCGTACGCCAGCGGGTATAGTTATGCTTCAAACGGTGTCGTGGCACTTGTCTCTCTTACGAGTCTTGTCGTGACGACCATCCTGATGGCTATGGCGATCAGTCCGCTCAAAGCAAAGGCAAAAAAAGGATGGACGCTGCTGTTCATCAGTGCGCTCGTCAGCTTGGCGTTATCTGCTGTGATCGACATCATCATCCTTGATGTCTTCGGTCTCCTGATGACAGTTATCTGGGCTGCGATTGCCGGCTATCTTCTGTTTGAGATTCATAGTGAGTTCGGCGGCAAGCACGCGGTGAAAAGTAAAAAGTAGCGCAATCCGCTGCGAAGTAGTCCGGTATAGAGCCGGACTATTTATATCTACGCATCACACTAAATCTGGTAAAAATGATTGCCAGATGGTATAATTTTTCAGAGTTAACCGCGGTTACCTATCTATTGGGGATTGGCCAAGCGGTAAGGCAACGGGTTCTGGTCCCGTGATCGGGGGTTCGAATCCCTCATCCCCAGCCAAGCATAAGCACTTTGCGTGAGCAAGGTGTTTTTGTTAGGATGGTTTAAATATGTCTCGTAAAACAAAGAAACACATACTCATAGGAACAGTTGTCATTATTTTCGCAGTAGTTGCGTTAATTGCCATAGCCGCATTGTTAACTCATGAATTATGGAAAGTCTCATCCGAGCGCTCAATGCTCCGACAGCTCAAAACACCTGATTTGCAGGTTCAAGAATTGTCAGGCAAGGTAACGAGAACCACTAGTGGAGTAAAGGATTTCATGCTCAACGAGGATGGGGAGATAGTCCCCGGGCCAAGTTATGGCCTGACCGATGGTGGTAGTTCGATATGCGTGGACGATGTATGTATAGATGCATCATATGGACTCGGTGGTGAAACGCGGTCTTCAGATAATACCGAACCTATCAAATTGGGAGACAATGTTATTGTGCGTTATGCTGTTAGTGAGTATGGCAAGACACTCAATTGTTTACGATGCTCTATAAGTAAAAAATATCCCTGAAATATATCTACTAGCCCCAGCCAAGCATAAGCACTTTGTGTAAGCAGAGTGTTTTTGCTTTGCATTCTCATTTTGTTATCATGATGCAATGATAACTATCCCGTACTATGAAACCTCATATTTTGCATTTCATAATTTTTCGGCACATGTCATCGAATACAAGGGCGAGATATATCCTACCGTAGAGCATGCGTTTCATGCTCTGAAGTTTGAAGACAAGACGCTGCATGACAGGATTCGCTCATGTGCAAGCCCGATAGCTGCCTATCGGCTAGGCAAAGAATTAAAACCCCAACGCAGAGGTGATTGGGATGAGATCAAAGTAGGGGTCTTGGAGGAGCTGATACGCTGCAAAGTCGCGCAGCACGATGATGTGAGAAACGTGCTCATAGCGACGGGAGCCGAAGAGATCGTCGAGGTTAATCCAAATGATGACTTCTGGGGCAACGGACCCGATGGCAATGGACAAAACCACACGGGAAAAGTACTAATGAGAATACGAAATGAGGTACAGGCATGAGGACCATACAGCGCGAAATCGTCGGAGGTTTCATCTTTTCAAAGGACGGCAAAGTACTCCTAGGCAAAAATAGAAAAGGTGGCCACTACGAAGGCAGTTATGTCGTGCCATGGGGCCGCCAACGAGTAGGACTTTGCAAAAGATCGGTTATCTGCCCGCGTAAACAGAGATGCATGAATCAGTGCATGATTGGTGAGATAAATGACAACCAAACATGAGCATCATAGAGATAATGAGTGATGCAGAACCTTGACGAAACGGGAGAGTGATTTGAGTATAAAAGTGTGTCAGTACCCGCATGAAGTCTGTATGAACGAGACGATGCTGGGTGCCGACCTATGCATACCACACATTGACGAAGCTTATGCGACGCCAAATGCGGTCATGCCGACTGTCGCTAATCAGTAGAAGAGGAGATGCACCTCGCCCCTTAAGGACTTATGTTCTTGGGGTGGGGTCTCTCAATGATGAGGGTGTTATTTATCGGCTTGAAGGAGTGCGATGACATTGCCGGCCGGGTCTTTGAACCACGCGATTGAGGGCCCTTCGGTTGCCGGATCCGTCGTACGCATGATGCCTTTTTCGTCCTGGCTTGGTGCGCCGGGGAACAGGTTTTTATAGAATTCAAACACCACACCCTTTTCCCGAAGCTCATCAACGGCAGCATCGATATCTTCAACGACGAAGTTAAGCACGGTATATGAAGCAGGCTGATGGTCTTGTTTCTCGTAGAGGAAGAGCATGCCACCGAACGGTAGGCGGTAGTGGAGCCCCATCGCTTCGCCTGATAGGTCCAATTCAAGTATGCGTGTATAGAAATCTTTTGCTTGCTCGATACTGTTTACCGATATGCCACTGAATACGCTCGTAACCTTCATTGGATCCTCCTGTTTATGTATATAATTATACTCTCATGAAGCACCGTATGCTGGGTGTTATGACGCTTCGCTACTTTACGGTCGGTGCCGCCAAGAATATTTCATAAGGATCGGAGACAGTGCGAAAAGCAAGAAGGCAAACTGGCCGATAAGCAAAGAGAGTATCGTGGCGGCAAGGGCAATTATCGATATGATGAGGTTACGACGGGTTGCATAGCTCGCGATTTGTTCAGAAATGTCGGGCGCCAAAACAGTCTTGTTTTTGACCGCATGCTGCCACTGCCAGTACCCCAGAGCGATGATGACAAAAAAATTCAAGGGCAGCAGAACGCGGCCAAGCATGATGTCTGCATAAGCGCCTGCGATGCTTGTGGTAAGGGGCAAGAAGACAACGGCGAGCAGTCGCAGTGTGTTGATCATCGTCAAGCGGCGATCGGTACGGGTGATGTATTCGAATTGCCGCGTATGGACGGCCCACATGCTGCCAAGCATCAAAAAGCTGACGACGAAACTGATGAGGCTGCCACTCTCGTTCACCAAAGCATTCAGCAAGTCGGTGTTCGTCACTATGTTTCCGAAATCCGATACTTTGATATCAAGAATCAGCAGGGTCATGGCGATTGCAAAGACCCCATCGGTCAGAGCTTCCATGCGACGGGTTGAAAACGTATCTGGATGCTCTGCGCGCTTTTTCATGGTTTCAGTATAGCAAACGGTCATAAGCTAGAATTCAACTTTGATAACTATCATGAAGAAGTTGCCGAAAGTATTGGCAATTTGGTATTAGAAAACTGATGACATCGCTTGGAGAGATACGCCCATGACGCAGCGGCGTTTATTAAAGACGTACCAGCGCGGAGAGTCAGGATAAAAAATGGAGAAATACGAGCATGAAAACAGTAACGAAATCATTGATCGCGGCAGGTATCGTCGCGACGGCTGGGGCGGGAGGACTGGTTACGGCAAATATCGCAAGTGCCGAAACCTCGTCTTCGAATACGGATACTCCAATGTCGAGTTTGATCGATAAGATATCATCGACATTCAATGTTGATAAATCGAAGGTCCAGGCCTTGTTTGACGAGGAGAAGAATTCTCGAGAAGCTGAGCGCGAAAAAATGCAGACCGAGCGACTACAGAAACTCGTGGATGACGGAACTATTACCGCGGCACAAAAATCGGCGATAGAAAAGAAAATAGCCGAGATGAAAACGGAGCGAGAGTCTAGCAGGGAAGAGATGAAAAATCTGACAGACGAAGAGCGAAAAGAAAAGATGGATGAGAAAAAAACCGAACTTGAATCATGGGCGAAAGAGCAGGGATTAGATCTTGCGAAGCTGAAAGGAGTCTTGGACGGCGGCCATGGTGGTCCTGGCGGACCACGTCGGTAAAGCCATAATACATGCGCCGCTACCTGCGGCGCATGTATTATGTAGCAAAAACCACATTCTTTTCACACTATTTCACGGCATATACTTAAAGCATAAGCACGCTAACCGCTTATGAAGGAGGTTGAATGAAGCATTTATCAACCAAAACCATCGGATCGCTCTTGAGCGCTGCGTCATCCGTAATAGGAACAGTAGGGAGAGTGAGCGACGATAAGCATTTCGATCGTATCCTGCGGAGGCACGACCGGAAGGGCGAGTTGCGTGCGGCGATACTTGGAATGAAGCCGGAAGAGTTCCGCCAAAAGGTACGAGGAAGCTCATTTGAGCAAATTATCAGACGGCATGGTTTCAAGGGCTTCGACGACTTTCTTTTAGCGCTTATCGGCAAGTTGCGGGAAGAGCTACTTCACCGTGGATGGAGCAGGCAAAAGATAGACGGATTGACTACCGGAAGCCGCTTCGCTTTGGCCTAGGAGCATCGCAGCAGGAGGCGTATACTACTAGTTGAATATGCAAACGCTCATACAACTCATTGCTGACGGTGCGGTATTTCCGGTGATGGCGATCGGGGTCTACGCGCTCGTGTTTAAGGTGCCATCCGATCGACGGTACGCTGCGTATTGTCGTATCCTCATGGCAGGTTTGACGACGTATTTGTTAGCGAAACTGCTCGGTACTTTATACCAGCCTGCACTCGAGCGGCCGTTTGAACTGATGGGTGTCGCGCCTGGAGCAGCGTATCTTGATAACCCCGGGTTTCCCTCGGACCATGCGTTATTTGTCGCCGCTATCACACTTGCCGTTTGGTTTGAAACAAAAAACAAGTTGATTACCGCGGTTTTGGTAGTCCTTGTCGCGCTGGTGTGTGTCGGCAGGGTGCTTGCGCTTGTTCATACTCCTCTTGATATCGCGGGCGGAATCGCCGTTGCCTTAATCGGAGCAGGCTGGTATCTGATGTCGTATGACGGCCTTCCGAAATCGTCGAGGCATACGAAGAAGCTTGATACGAACTGATATTTCACTGTCATAATATTTTGTATTCGGCAACTTGATGATAAAATAGTCCAAACGGAGGAAGTTATATGGACCAATCAAGTTCATCCGAAAACAAGTTGTCGCTTATCGACCTGAGCCCACAGGCACTTATACAGGTAGTGTTATTGGGTGCAGGTATGGGGCTCGTGTATTGGCTCTTAACTCTTGCAATACGGCAAGTAGTGTTCGTCCCACTTTTTTGTGGCGACCCAGCAAGTAGTATGTGCGTCGGTGCAACGGGCGGTGCGGGAGTTGTCGCGCTTATTGCCGTGACGATCATCGGACTTCTCGGGCTCGTGCGCTTAGCGGTCTACAGGCCACTGCTCATAGTACTAGCCACCACGATCAGTCTTTGGGGTATCGCAAGCTGGACTGCGCCAATGTTTTGGCTTGAAGGCCTGGCGTGGACAGTCGTGCTATTCGCATTCTGCTATGCGGTTTTCACATGGCTGGTGCGTCCGCGTGCGTTCGGTATCGCGGTGGCGCTGGTCGTGGTAGTGGTACTGCTCGCCAGACTCGTACAGATGATATAATACATAACACATGGAACTGCTTATCTTTGGCGTCATTCTCGTCGTTGTCATCATCGGATTCGTCGCGGTGATCACTACTATGAATGCTCGTCTTAAAGAAATGCAGCACGGCGGCTCAGTCGATCTGATAAAAGCGGATGTTACGGAACTGAACCGTTCGATCGTACAAATGCAACAATCTATGGGGGAGCGGCTGGAGCGAAACCAGACGGCAACTCAGATGTCGATGCAGAAACAGCTATCTGAGAGCGCAAAACTAGTCGCTGACGTAACGCAGCGCCTGACAAAATTGGATGAGACCAATCGTCGCGTCGTCGATGTCGCAACCGAACTCAAGACGCTGCAGAATGTGCTGCAGAATCCGAAACAGCGCGGCGTGATCGGGGAGTATTACCTGGAACAAATCTTGAAGAATACGCTCCCGCCAGGTGCATTCGCTTTGCAGCATAAACTAGGCGAGGGTTTGGTCGTCGATGCGGTTATCCGGTATGATGACAAATTGCTTCCAGTCGATAGCAAGTTCTCGTTGGAGAACTATAACCGCATGATCGAAACTGAGGGTGATCAAAAGGCGGCACTCGAAAAGCTGTTCAAGTCAGACATAAAGGGCAGGATAGACGAAACATCTAAGTACATCAAACCTGGCAAAGGCACGCTCGACCAGGCGCTTATGTTCATCCCGTCGGAAACGATCTATTACGATATCTTGACTGAGAAAATCGGCGTGAACGGGCGCAACTTGTTGCAGTACGCAGCCGAGAAGCGAGTGACGATTGTCGGGCCTACGACTTTGTCGGCAATGTTGCAAACTGTCGCTCATGGGCTGCGGTCAATCGAGATACATAAAGATACTGAAAAGATCCGCAAGAATATCGAGCAGTTACAGAAGCACCTCGTTGCTCATAACGGCTACATGCAAAAACTCGGGGCAAGCCTTGGTACGACCGTAGGCCACTTCAATACGACCTACAAGGAGCTCGGCAAAATCGACCGCGATATCGTAAAGATTGCCGAGACCGATGCAACCGTCGAGCCGCTATTGATTGATAGGCCGTCAACGGAAGATGACTGAGCGCGAAGCTATCATCGCCAAAAGAGGATACCCCTCCACTATACAAGCGGATGAGCTGTCGCTGAAGATAGCAAGTTATCCAATCTCTGCTAGGTATCTTGCTGACAGGCTGTCGCCCAAAGGTGCGAGTATCGCGGAGCTTTGTTGCGGCGTGGGAGTCAGTGTCATTGAGTTCTCTCATTATTTCGAAAAGGTCATTGGGATCGATAACGATCCAATCGTCGTAGAGTCGGCAATAAAGAATATCGAGAGTGCTGGCGTGCGAAACTGCGAGGTAAGGCAAATCGACATCACTTCCCCCGGAGCGTTAAATGATGTACGCACGGATATCGTCGCGTACGATGTGCCGTACTGGAGCGAGCATGATGCATCGTTGACGCAAAGAAATCCGGATATGGAGCAGATCATAACCGCCGTACGCGAGCATGTGACACAGGACATCGTTATCTACGTTCCTCCGCATATTGGCTACGAGGAAGTAGCTGGCTTGTTTGATGATTTTGAATTCCAAGAGGTCTGGATCAATGGCCGACACGATAGAAACTTCGTTTATCTTGGGTCGCTGGCGGAGTATTTCGGTCTTACCAAAATCAAGCTGCAAAATTAAATAACCCCGCGAGCGGGGTTATTTAATAGTAGGTATGAACTACTTAGTTTCAACGACGTCACGCAGTGCGAAGCCGAGGACGCCACCGATAAGCGGTGCGACCATGTAGGCAAGGGCTGCGAGCCAGTCGATCTTTGTCCAGTCTACGGCTGTAGCTGCGACGGCAAGCGCTGGGTTGAGCGCGATGTTCGCGCCGACGTAGCTGAGCGCAACGCCAGATACGAGCGCTGCGACGAACAGACCGAAGCCGATCGAAAGCGCTTTCGCGACACGATCAGTACGTTCGCGCCATGCACCGGCGAATGCGAACGCGAAGATCGTTGCACCGAGCAATTCTGCGAAGAATGCGAACCAGTGGTTCTTGTCTGTCAGGGCAGCCATTTTGAAGACTTCCTGGGTCTGAGCAGAGAACGCACCTGCGGCAGCGTCCTGTGGAACGCCATTCACGAATGCTGACACTACGACGAACGCAGCACCTGCTCCAAGAAGCTGTGCGACGATATACGCAAGCGCACGCAGATGGGTCAGTTTACGTGTCGCCCAAGCACCAACGGTGAGCAGTGGGTTCAGGTAACCGCCTGAAAGCGTACCGACCATGAGGATAAGCGTGATAAGCACGAATCCCATGTAAAGCGGTTCGCCTTTTGTGACGAGGAACGCGCCTGCGAGCAGGAATGTCCCGATGAACTCACCGATGAGAGCTGCAGCGAGCACCGTACGGCGATCGCCGAAACGTGAGCTCGAAACTTTCTCTTTTGTTGCTTCAACGGCTCGTACTGTTGTTACGGTTGATTTTGCGGGTTGGCTTTTGGCCCGCGTGGTCTTTTTCGCGGTTGAGCCGGCTTTTTTGGTAGCCATGAATTTCCCTCCTTAAATAAGAAATTATGCCGTTATTATAGCACAGCCAGTTAGGGAGTATAATGGGCATATGGGAATCATCTACAACCAAGAATCGAATCGAACCGAACTGCAAAAGCGTTTGGCGCATGAGTTAAGCGAAAAAGCCAAAAATAAAAATCTTGATCCCG
>CAZGAP010000001.1:49301-63064 GCA_964523935.1 uncultured Candidatus Saccharibacteria bacterium | reverse complement strand
ATAAGCTACCGGACGGCGTGGATGATTCGGCGTACATCCAGGGAACGAAGCAGACGACAAGCCTCGCATGGCTATGGATTCTCATCCTTCTCATCGTGGTCGGTATCGCCATATGGTACTTCGTCGCCTCTGGTAATCCAACATAATTTCATCTATACTTTAGCTAGATGACAATGATAGAATCCGTCCGCGCAGATCTCTTGGCGCGAATCAATTCCAGCGACCAACCTCATACGGTTCTCAGGGCTCCCGAGCTACGAGCACTTGCCGACGGTATAAAAGACTTATCGCCGGCCGACAGGGCTGGAGCGGGTCGTGAATTAAATGAGCTGAAGCAATCATTGCTCGCAGCGATCAATAAGCGACAAACTGAACTAGACGAAGCCTCAGTCACGCCCATCGATGTGACCGCACCGTGGGACATGAACAGTGCGCGGCCCGAACTGCTGCCGACTGAGTTTGGTACGCAGCATCCGATTACGACCGAACTGCAACGGATCGTCGACATTTTCACGCGCATGGGCTTTGACGCGCATGAGTCGCGTCAACTTGACGATGATTGGAACATGTTCGGAGCGCTCAATTTTCCGGAAGGGCATCCCGCCCGTGATGGTTACGACACGTTTCGCACAGAGGAAGGATTCATCCCTCCGGCTCACACGAGCACGATGCAAAACCGCGTTTTAAAAGAAGGCAAAGAAAAATTGGAGGCTGGCAAGCAAATAGCCAGCATCAGCTACGGACGCGTGTTTCGTAATGAAGATGTTGATCCAACCCACGAACATACTTTTTACCAGTGCGAGGGTGTCTTTGTCAGCAAGGATGCCAACCTGGCTGAAATGCTCGGAACGCTTCGTGCGTTTTTCGAGGAATATTATGGCCAGAAACTTGCGATCAAAACGCAGCCTGCGTACTTCCCGTTTGTCGAGCCCGGCCTTGAATTTATGATCGAAAAACCCGCGAGCATCGGCGGCAAGCCTGGTGATTGGCTAGAAATGCTCGGATGCGGCATGATTCACCCGAACGTTCTCAAGGCGGCCGATATCGATCCCGAGCAGTACCGTGGCTTCGCATGGGGCGGTGGAGTCGAGCGTATGATCATGCTGAAATACGGCATAGAAGATCTGCGTCATTTCGAGTCCGGTAAATTAGCTTTTCTGAGGAACTTCGTATGATTATTTCAGTTAATTGGCTTAAAAAATATACTGATATTGATGTATCGATTGATGAGCTGACGAATTTGATCGGGTCGCGGCTAGTTGAGATAGAGGATGTCGTAGACCTTGGGAAAAAGTACGAAGGCGTTGTCATCGCGAAGGTGATCGAATGCAAACCGCTGGAGGGGAGTGATCATCTGAACGTTACGAAAATTGACGACAATGGCATGGTCGATGGAATCGAGCGTGATGAACATGGATACGTGCAGGTCGTGTGTGGTGCGCCGAACGTCCGCGAAGGTCTGACTGTCGCTTGGCTGCCTCCCGGAAGCACCGTTCCCGAAACGTACGGCAAGGAGCCTTTCGTGCTGGGTGCCAGAGAACTGCGTGGCGTCATAAGCAATGGTATGCTTGCAAGCTCAAAGGAGCTGGACTTATGGGATGATCATACGGGAATTCTGGAGCTCGATGAGCAAAGAGAAGCCGGCGAGCGATTCGCTGACGCTTATGAGTTTGATGACTATCTGCTCGATATCGAAAACAAATCATTAACACACCGTCCGGATACATTCGGAATCATCGGTTTTGCGCGTGAAGTCGCGGGTATCCAAGGGAAGCAGTTCACGACCCCGGATCGCCTCAAGCTGAACGATATACGATGGACGGAGAAAAAAGGTGATCTGCCTGCGCCGAAAGTGACGATTGACGACCCTGAGCTCGCCAGTCGCTACCAGGCAGTCGTACTGACAAACGTCGATAGTAAAGTATGGATTTCGCCGCTTGAAATACCTATGTTCTTGGCCCGTGTCGGCGTGCGCCCGCATAGCGCTGTCGTGGACGTGACGAATTATATGATGATGCTGACTGGCCAGCCTCTGCACGCGTTTGATTACGACAAACTAAAAGCCGTTAATGATGGTGATATTGACATCCATGTGCGCGCAGGTCGAGCCGGAGAGAAGTTGACGCTGATTGACGGCCGAGACATCGAACTGACGGAAAACGATATCGTCATCGCGAATGGTGAAACGGTCGTGGCCCTCGCTGGAGCCATGGGCGGCCGCGATACGGAAATCGACGACAGCACGACATCGGTATTGCTCGAAAGCGCATCGTTCAACTTATACAACCTTCGCAACACGCAGATGAGGCACGGTATATTCAGCGAAGCGATAACCCGCTTCACGAAGGGGCAGCCTGCGGAACTGACCGCTCCCGTCTTGGCCGGGGCAGTCGATCTGCTGTCACTTGCCGCAGGCGCTGACCGTGCAAGTGATGTGGCGGACGAGTATCCTGGCAAGGTGGAAGCGCCGAAAGTGTACGCCATGGCAGAGCATATGAATGCCGCTCTCGGTACGTCGTATGACACGAACGATATAGTCGGTACGCTCAAGAACGTCGAATTTGATGTCTCGGTCGACGACAGAGGCGTCATAGCGGTCACTCCACCGTATTGGCGGCAAGACATCCATATTTCCGAGGATATCGACGAAGAAGTTGGACGGCTCAAAGGATTCGACTCCATTTCGCCGACTCTGCCAAAACGTGATTTTACCGCGGTTTCGGCGAGCGGATTTGACGACTTCAGACATTCTGTCAGACGCATCCTTGCACGAGCTGGTGCAAACGAGGTCCTGACGTACAGTTTTGTTCACGGCAATCTCATCGAGAAAGCGGGCCAGCAGGTCAGCAATGCATACAAAATCATCAATAGTATCAGTCCCGACCTGCAGTATTACCGTCTCACACTTACACCAAGCCTCTTGTCGCTGGTCCACCCGAACATCAAAGGTGGGTACGATGAATTTGCGCTCTTTGAGCTCAACAAGACTCATAGCAAGGCATTCGGCATGGAAGAGAGCGTACCGAAAGAAGCGGACTCCTTGGCGTTGACCGTCACGACGAAAGCTGCCGGCGCGTCATACTACCAAGCGAAACGACTGCTTGATTATCTCGGCCATTCACTAGGATTGTCGTTTGACTACAGGCCGATTGAGCGGGATTCTCAGGATGACGGCAGTGCTCCCTATGATTTTCGACGTAGCGCGGAAGTATATGATGTAGCCAGCGGGCATCTCATCGGTATCATCGGCGAGTATAAGCCGGGTGTGAAAAAAGCGTTTAAGTTGCCAGAAAGCTCATCTGGGTTCGAACTCGATCCTCGGTCGCTTTACCAGGCATCCATCATCGTACCGAACCGTTACGTAGCACTGAGTAGGTACCCTTCGACAACCCGAGACATATGCTTCAAAGTCCCGCAGGAGATAGGTTATAAAGCGGTCTTTGATACTGCGCGCGCGGTACGGAAAGAGAATATAGACATAACGATTTCACCAGTTGACATATATAAAGCCGAAGAGTCGGACGACAAGCAGATTACGCTCAGATTCACCTTTACTCCTCGAGCCAAAACGATGACATCTGATGAAGCAAATACCCTTGCGGATGAGATCATTCAGAACGTCGTATCAAGCGATAAAACTGGCGGTGCTCAAGTCGTGTAGCTTGTGGTAATATATAACCACAAGCATGTCTAAGAAAAAGCGAACATTTTTTACCCCTATTAAGATTGTTATCTCCATTGTTATCGCCTCGATTTTTGCCGGGGTGGGATTATGGCTGTATCTGGCTGACAAGGAAGTCGCCGTATTCAACCCCCAAGGGATTATCGCCAGCCAACAAAGGGATCTTATTGTTTTCACTCTGCTGCTGAGCGTTGTCGTTGTCGTGCCGGTATTTGTACTTCTCGGTTTGTTCGCATGGAAATACCGAGAGGGGGGCAATGCAAGGTACACGCCTGATGTCGAAGGAAACAGATGGCTCGAAGTGTTATGGTGGGGTATTCCTATAATCATCATCGGCATATTAAGTGTCATCACATGGGTCAGTACGCACCAATTGGACCCATATAAACCTATCGATTCACAAGAAAAGGCCCTGAAGGTCCAGGTGGTGGCCTTGCAGTGGAAGTGGCTCTTCTTGTACCCGGAGCAAAAGATAGCGACAGTCAATGAATTGAAAATCCCAACGGGTACGCCAGTCAATTTCGAGTTGACGGCCGATGCTCCTATGAGCGCGTTTTGGATTCCTAACCTTGGTTCTCAAGTCTATGCCATGTCTGGGATGAGCACTAAGCTGAGTCTTCGTGCGGATCGACCCGGACAGTACAGGGGAACGAATACCAATATAAACGGTAAGGGCTATGCTGGCATGAACTTCAGCGTAGTGGCTATGCCGAACCGAAGTGATTTTGACCGATGGGCTCGCCAAGTCGAAGCCGAAAAAGGTCATAATCACATGGACGGCACTGTCTATGATGAACTGGTAAAGCCGAGCGAGAAAACACCCGTCACCTATTACCACCTTCACGATACGGAGCTATATGATAAGATTGTGAATAAGTATATGCATCATACCTCTTCGAACAATGATAGCCATGCGCATACGGAAGGGTCTGGCCACTGATGTTCGGCAGGCTCAGTTTTGACGCATTGCCCCACGATCCCGTTACCATCGTAGGTGTACTAGGGGGAACGATAGGGCTTATCGGTGTGATTGCTGCCATGACCTATTTTAAGAAATGGGGATGGTTGTGGCGCAATTGGCTGACATCGCTCGATCCGAAAAAAATCGGCATCATGTATATAGCCGTCGCCGTTATCATGCTTCTTCGCGGCTTGGCTGATGCCGCGATGCTTCGTGCTCAGCAGGCTGTTTTCGCGACGAGTGCGAACAGCCCTATCGATGCCGACCTCTTCCAACAGGTCTTTTCGGCTCATGGTACGATAATGATCTTTTTCGTTGCCATGGGCGTTATATTCGGACTCATCAATCTTATCGTGCCCCTTCAAATCGGTGCGAGAGATGTCGCCTTCCCGTTACTGAATTCCATCAGTTTCTGGCTGTTCGTTGCCGGAATGGTCCTTATTAACCTCAGTCTTGGACTTGGGGAGTTCTCAGCAGCCGGATGGCTCGGGTATCCACCTTTGTCTGAGCTCGCTTATAGTCCGGGGACTGGTATCGATTATTGGATATGGAGCTTACAGATCGCAGGAATAGGCAGTCTTCTTTCAGGCGTTAACTTTTTGGTGACAATTTTTACGATGCGGCGCAAAGGCATGACACTTATGAAGATGCCGATTTTCGTATGGTCGGTGATTGGTAGCATGCTGTTGGTGGTCGTCGCGTTTCCTATCCTGACGGCGACACTCGCGATGCTCTCACTGGACAGAACAATGGGAATGCACTTCTTTACGAGCGATATGGGTGGCAACCCCATGATGTACGTCAACCTTATCTGGGCCTGGGGTCATCCGGAGGTGTATATACTCATTCTGCCGGCATTCGGGATATTCTCTGAAGTTGTCGCTACATTCAGCCGCAAGAAATTATTTGGTTACAGCAGTATGGTCTGGGCAATTCTCGCCATTACGATACTTTCGTTTACCGTATGGCTGCATCATTTCTTCACGATGGGCGCAGGGGCGAATGTCAACGCGTTCTTCGGCATTATGACGATGATCATTGCGATTCCTACCGGCGTAAAAGTATTCAACTGGATATTTACCATGTTCAGGGGAAGAGTCAGTTTCAAGACGCCAATGTATTGGTTCATGGGATTTGCGGTCACTTTCACCATCGGCGGGGTGACGGGTGTCCTCATGGCGGTGCCAGGGATTGACTACCAGGTACATAACAGTCTCTTTTTGGTCGCACATTTCCATAACATGATCATTGGCGGCGTGTTGTTCGGTGCGTTTGCCGGCTTTGCGTACTGGTTCCCTAAGTTTACGGGTTTTCAATTGCACGAAGGACTTGGCAAGGCTGCCTTCTGGGCGTGGTTGATCGGATTCCTACTCGCGTTCATCCCGCTCTACGTACTTGGTTTCATGGGGGCGGCACGACGGTTGGACAGTTATGATGCGAGTCTCGGATGGCAGGGATTGTTCATCGTTGCGGGCGTCGGCGTCATGGTAATTCTTCTCGGTGTATTGCTTCAGATCGTCCAGGTCGGATACAGCGTATGGAAACGCAAGGAGCTTGCGGTCGGCCCTGATCCATGGGACGGTCGAACACTTGAATGGGCGACGTCGACACCAGTCGCAGAGTATAATTTTGCGACGCTTGACGAAGTGAAAGAGCGTGACGCTTTCTGGGAGATGAAAAAGACGGGGAATGATCGACCGCGCATTTTCGACGATATTCATATGCCGAAAAATTCAGGATTTGGGGTTTATATCGCGTTTGCGGCGCTCGTCGTGGGCTTTGCGGTCATATGGCATATATGGTGGCTGATGGCTGTCGGTGTCATATCTGTCATCGTGCTCGTTGTGATCGCGACACTCAAGGAGGATACTGAAATGGTCATAACGGCTAGTGAGGTGAGGAAGTCGGAAGAAAGGCTATGGGGATCAAAAGCATGAAGAATGCCGTACATGACAAAGAGCGACTAGGCCGTACGTCAATTGGTTTTTGGTTGTACTTGATGACAGACTGTATACTCTTCGCCAGTTTGTTCGCAACGTTCGTCGTACTGAGAGACGCCACGGCTGGCGGACCAAGCGGTCGAGAAATATTCGAACTACCACTTGCTCTTACGGAGACGGTGATCCTGCTTCTAAGTAGCTTTACCTGTGGGATTATGCTATTGGGTCTCAAGGCGAAAAATACACGACAGATCATCGGTGCGATGGTTGTCACATACGCGCTTGGCGTCATGTTCCTAGCGATCGAAATAAACGAGTTCGCTAAGTTCGCAGGTGAGGGATATGATTGGCAGCGTAGTGCATTCTTGTCTGCATTCTTCACGCTTGTCGGTACGCACGGACTGCATATTTTGGTCGGACTCATATGGCTCGTTGTCTTGCTCGCCGTTCTTGTAAAGAAAGGATTGACGGCAAAACTGACGCGGCAGATCACCTTATTCGGTCTGTTCTGGCATTTCCTTGATCTGGTATGGATATTCATTTTCACTGTCGTGTATCTTATGGGGGTCGCGAAATGACGCTCACGAAATACATCATCGGTTTCGTACTGTCTCTCGTACTGACGATGGTCGCATATTTGATGGTGACAAAAACCGTATTTGCCGGTACAGAGATGGTGTTGACACTCGGTGTGTTGGCGCTCGTCCAAATGGTCGTGCAGTTATTCTTCTTCTTGCACCTCGGTGATGAAGTCGGTCCAAGATATAAGTTGGCGTCATTCCTGTTCATGGCTGCCATACTTCTTATCCTGATAGTCGGCTCCATATGGATCATGAACAACATGAACTACAACATGATGGAGATGACTCCTGATGAAAAAACGCAGTATATGCTGAAGCAACACGACAAAGGCTTCTAGCGAATGCGTGAAAAAGTAACCGCGTACTATCAACTGACAAAACCAGGGGTCCTCTACGGGAACGTCCTGACTGGTGCTGCGGGATTTCTCCTCGCGTCAGCGGGCGATATTGATTGGTTGCTCTTTGTTGCGGCGATCGCCGGCATGACGCTCGTAATCGCTGCCGCATGCGTGATAAATAATTACTTGGATCGTGACATTGATAGCATTATGGAGCGCACGAAATCGCGACCAAGTGTGAGCGGGGCGGTGAAACCGAGCTACATTCTGGCGTATGGTGTTGTTCTGTTGATACTTGGTGTCGGTACCCTTGCCTTATGGACGAACGCCTTGGTGGTTTCGATCGGTGTGCTTGGTTTCGTGACATACGTCTGGCTTTACGGTGCGTTATCTAAACGAAAATCAATCCACGGTACGCTTGTGGGAAGCATATCGGGTGCGATGCCGATAGCGGGTGGATACGCCGCCGTCAGCGGCCAAGTCGACGCGGGGCTAATCATAGCTTTTCTCATCATGTTCTTTTGGCAATTTCCTGAATTTTTTTCGATTGCGATATATAGGCGCAAAGAATACGCCGCCGCCCATGTACCGGTCATGCCAGTCGTCAAGGGTACCCGTTCTACGATCATACAGATATACATATATACGCTACTGTACGTTGCCAGTACGTTGCTACTGACGGTTTTTGGGTACACCGGTGTCATCTATCTCGTCGTCATGGCTATTGCGGGTGCGTACTGGGTATGGCTTGCGGGTAAGGGTCTGACCACGAAAACACCCGAGGCGTGGGCGAGGCGAATGTTCAGGTTCTCTATGATCACCATATTGCTTCTCTGTGTCATGGTATCGATCGGCCCTGTGCTTCCGTGATGTGATATACTGGCACCAAGAAGCTTAAGGTAAAAAATAAGGACATGGCATGAAAGTGACAATTGTGGGTGGCGGCTTCGGTGGCGTCAAGACAGCTTTAGAGTTAGCGAAAAGCAAAAACAATCGAATAACGCTCATCAGCGACAAAGAGGATTTCCAGTATTTCCCTGCTTTGTACGGCACGGCAACAGGTAAGAGCCACCTTCAGTCATGGGTGTCACTCGGTACGATTTTTGGAGATGTGCCAAACGTTGACGTCGTACTTGATAGTATCGCATCAGTCGATCCGGCAAAGAAACGACTCAAGGCAGTGAGCGGCAATACGTACGATTATGAACATCTTGTGTTGGCGTTAGGCGCTGTTACTACATACTTCGGCATCAAGGGGCTCGATCATTATTCGTATGGTATCAAATCTGAAGCCGAGATCCGTAAGCTCAAACACCACTTATATAAGGAGCTGGGAGAGAAAAAGCAGCTCGATAAGAATTATGTTATCGTTGGCGGCGGCCCGACTGGCGTGGAGTTGGCGTCGGCGCTAGGCTCATACATAGAGCGGCTGAGAAGGCATTATCGATTGCCCGACCGAAAGGTTAATATCAGTCTTGTCGAAGCATCTCCACGGTTGCTGCCTCGCATGCACCCAAGCACGAGCGCCAAGGTAAAACGACGTCTCGAGAAGATCGGTGTTAACGTAGAGCTGGATAAAAAGGTTGAGTCGGCTACGGCAGAAGGTTTGATTGTGAGCGGCAAACCCCTCAAGAGTCATACGATCATCTGGACCTCGGGTGTTGCGAACCATCCGTTCTATCAGGCGAACGCGAAGCACTTCAGCTTTACGAAGAACGGCAAAATTGAAGTGAACGATTATTTGCGGACGAAAGACGGAATATATGTGATCGGTGATAATGCCGCGACGCCTTTCAGTGGGTTGGCGCAAACGGCACTCCATGACGCGCTATTCGTGAGTGGTAACTTTAAGCGTAGGCAGAAAAACGTGCCGCTGAAAAAATACAAAGCTGTTATGCCTCCTGTCGTCGTTCCAGTAGGCGAAAACTGGGCCGTGTTCGAATGGCGCAAGCTTCGACTGAGCGGCTGGCTGGCGTCACTTCTGAGGCGGGCTGCTGATGTCATAGGTTATCGTGACATCCTTCCCCTTGGTTGGGCACTTGGCGCATGGCGGGCACAGCAAGAGTACGAAGCGGACTACTTTACGCCATCTCTGCGCAAGTAGTTTCTGGTATAATAGTGGAAGCTAAAAAAGAGAGGTGTAATATATGGCGACTTCAAACGCCCAGAGAATTGGAATATGGATCATAGCCATTGTTATGGCAGTCGGAACGATCGGCTCGTTCTTTGCGATCATTCTTGCGAATGACAATCAGAAAGTCGATCAACAGAACGCACAAAAAAGCTACGAAGAAGCATTGGCGGAGTCACGCAAGGCAAACAAGCCGCTCGATGGCTACGAAGCAGCCGCATTCGACAAATCATCAGTCACGGAGCTGAAAGTGGAGACGCTGAAGCAAGGCGACGGTCCGGAACTGCAGGCCGATTCTACGATTGCAGCCAACTATTTCGGCTGGACGGCAGACGGCAATATTTTCGACAGCACGAACAAAGATGGGACGACGACACCTATTGATTTTGGTCTGAACCAAGTAATCAAAGGGTGGACTGAAGGCCTGACGGGCGTGAAAGTAGGGTCGGTTATAAAGCTTAGCATCCCTGCTGACAAGGCGTACGGAGATACTGATACCGGAATGGGGCAACCGACCGGACCATTGATGTTTATCGTCGAAGTAAAAGAACTGAAATAAGATAAATTAATGCTATACTTAATATAGTGAATGATAAAAGTGGCAAAGAAATGATACATGACACAGTAATGATAGGCACCGGGCCGAGCGCCCTGGCCGCAGCCGTATACACGACGCGAGAAGACATCGAAACGACGCTTTATGAAAAGGGTGTCATAGGTGGTCTCGCGGCAATAACGGATATGGTAGATAATTATCCTGGGTTCCCAGAGGGTATCGAGGGGATGAAACTGGCAGGGCAGCTGCAAAAACAGGCTGAGCGATTCGGTGCGAAGATTGACTTTGGCGAGGTGACGAATCTGAGTGTCGGAGATGACGGCATCAAGACGCTAGTCATTGATGGCCAAGAGGTCAAAGCCAAGACGGTACTCATAGCTACCGGAAGTGACTACAACAAGTTGGGCATACCTGGCGAAGCTGAGCTGTACGGCAGAGGAGTACATTACTGCGCCACTTGTGACGGTGCGTTCTACCGCGAGAAACGTCTCGTGGTGGTCGGGGGCGGCAACTCAGCTGTCCAGGAAGCGATTTTCCTGACCCGTTTCACGACTCATATAGATTTGCTCGTCCGTAGCACAATTAAAGCGAGCGAAGTCCTCCAACAGGACTTACAGAAGTTCGTTGACGAAGGCAAAATCACGGTACACCTTGGCGTCGTGCCAACGGCGATAGTCGCATCTGAAGGTAAGGTAACACACGTCGAAGCGCAAAAAGGCGATGAAAGCATCGCGTTCGAAACCGACGGCGCCTTCATATTCGTCGGCCTCAAACCGAATACCCAGTTCCTGGATGGAAGCGGTGTTGAGCTGGACGAACAGGGTCTTGTGAAGACGAATGAACATCTGGAGACAAACTTACCTGGCGTTTTCGCAAGTGGAGATGTGAGAAGCGGTGCAACGATGCAGATCGCAAGCGCGGTAGGTGAAGGCGCTAGCGCGGCATTGTCAATCAGGGAGTATATTGATGGTCTTCATCATGTCGAGAACGTGCCCGTAGCCGCAAAAACTACAGCGTAAGGCTCTCGATAATCTTGTCCGGATAGTTCGTAACGATACCATCAACGCCGCGCCGCTGCAGTTTTGTGGCCGCGCCTGGCCTGTCGACGGTATAGACATAGGTAAAAATGCCGAGCTCCTTGGCGACGGCCAGAGCGATAACATTGACATGCAGACGGTGAAAACCAACGGCCGAAAGGTTGAGTTTCTTGTGGTATCTCATGTAGGTAAAAGGATTTATGTGATGCAAGAGTGCCAAGTTTGCGCGGTTATTTCTATGACGGATACTGATGAGCGCGCCTGGCTTGAAAGATGAGAAAAGGATGTTATCCCAGTCTTTGGCATTGGTGGCGTAAGGGTTCACTGCTTCATAGATGATCGAGGCATCTTGAGCGCGTTTGATCTCGATGTTCAAAAGAATCTTGCCATAGAATGCATCGAGTACTTCACGTAGTGTCGGTATGTCGATATCGTTTCGTAAATCGGCAAGCGAATGCTGCGCGATTCTTTTCCCGTTGATAATTGCGTCGTGCGCAAGAACCGGGACGCTGTCGCTGGTAAGGCGCACGTCAATCTCCAGTATGTCAGCACCCGCGTTGAAGCCTGCGCGCATAGCATCCAAGGTGTTTTCTTTGGCGAGTCCTGCAGCGCCGCGGTGTCCGATAATCAGCATGTACTCATTATAAAGCATGCTGTGAGCCTCCCGGAGACCTTGGTAGGTGTCATTAAAGATGTTTGGTATACTACATGAAGTAAAAGGAGCTAAAATATGGCAGATTTTAATCAAATTCTTACCCCGGGCGGTGTCGACGATGGAACAGTAAATGTCGTCGTAGAGATTCCTGCGGGAAGCAGTCACAAAATCGAATGGAACCGTGAGCTGGCGGTCATGCAGCTTGACCGCGTCGAACCCGCAATCTTCGCGAAGCCGACTAATTATGGCTTCATTCCTCAGACCCTCGATGAAGATGGCGATGAGCTGGACGCACTCATTATTACGGACGAACCGCTTCCGACCGGCGTTTTTCTGGAGGCGAAAATCATCGGTGTGATGAAATTCGAGGATGACGGGGAAGTAGACGACAAAGTCGTCGTCGTTCCGTCAGATGATCGCCACACGGGAAATCACATAAACAGCCTCTCGGATCTGCCTGAAAAAATGATCAAGCAGATAGAATTTCACTTCAATCACTACAAGGATCTGAAAAAGCCTGGAACGACTATAGTGAAGAGTTGGGGCGATATCGATGAGGCGAAAGCCGTGATACATGAGTCAATTGAGCGCTGGAACAATCGTTAATGAAGCTCCGCCATGCGGCAAAAGTACTTATCCGTCGTACATCCGACGGTAAGTATCTCATGCTGTGGAGTAGTGAATGGAAGGAGAACCCACGCCGCTCTCAAAAACCTGATTTGCCAGGGGGCCTCGTCGAAGAAGGTGAATCAGTCACGCAAGGTCTTTTGCGTGAAGTACAGGAGGAGGCGGGGCTAGAAATGGATGAGACAAGCCTCACGCTTGCGCATGCTCATGTGTGGGACGAAGATGATATCTCGACAGTCTTCCTAGCATACTTCGTGGAGACTGATGATTTCGATGTGAAGCTTAGCTGGGAGCATGAACGCTACGCATGGTTAAGCTTTGATGAGCTACTGTCGCTGGAAATAAGAGAGCCGTATCCGGCTATCTTTCGACATATGGAAAAAGTCGGGCTGATTAACTAAGCCCTACCGCGAATTTTTACGGGCAGCTTTTTCACGGATGATCGCAGCGGCACCGCTGACGGCGTTTATCAGCCCTAGCTTACGTAATTGCATGCGGAGTTTCGCTCGCGCGTGAGTGGTCATGACGAGATCCTGCCAGTCACTTTTTGGCTGGGATAACTTGCGAGTGACGACTTCAACGACATCGCCGTTATGCAAAGGTTTGTCGAACGCATGAATGTTTCCGTTCACGCGGAAACTATACGCATGCTTGCCGATGTCGCTATGAACCAGGTATGCGAAATCCAGTGGCAGCGCGCCTTCGGGCAAGTTGTAAATGTCGCCTTTTGGCGAATAAACGAATATGCGATTGCCAAATAGGTCAATGTTCAGTTGGTCCTGGCTTATTTCCTCTCCGTCACGGAGCCGTGCAGCTATTTCCTGCATTTGGGTGATCCACTGCATTTCAGCCGGTAGCAAAGAAGGTTTTTTCGCATTCGTGTAGGATTTCGATGATTTTTCAGCATGATAGTGGAAGCTGGCGGCAAGTCCTCGTTCGGCGTAATTATGCATTTCTTGGGTGCGAATTTGAAATTCGACGATTTGTTTGGACGGGGTTATGACCGTCGTATGGAGGCTCTGGTAACCATTCGGTTTCGGAACGGCGATATAATCCTTGATCCGGGCGATCATAGGCTGGTACATACTGTGTAAAATGCCTAGGACGCGGTAGCAGGTTTCATTATCATTGACGATGATGCGAAGTGCCATGAGGTCATAAATATCGTCAATGTTTCCGTTCACTTTCTTCAGTTTTTTGTGAAGACTGTATGTACTTTTGACGCGGCCGTTTACCTCGAAGGGGATCGCTTGCT
>CAZGAP010000001.1:41422-49209 GCA_964523935.1 uncultured Candidatus Saccharibacteria bacterium | reverse complement strand
CGCCCCATACCAAGCCGATCCGCCATAGGCGCGAAGACTTCAAGTGATTCACGGGCGATTTTCGTCTGCTTTTCGCGGGACATGTATTGAAGGGTCTGGAGGTTATGGAGCCGGTCAGCAAGCTTGATAATGATGACCCGCACATCCTGTCCGACCGCTATGAGCAGTTTTGAAAGATTATCTTTTGTCTGGGGAAGATAACTACCCAGGTCGCGCATACCGGCTCGAGCTTGGCTGACTTTGGTGACGCCGTCCACGAGAAAGGCAACGTCGCGTCCGAACAGATTTTCGATCTCTTCAAGAGTGGCCTCTGTGTCTTCGACCGTGTCGTGCAGGACGCCTGCGAGGATGCTGTCGATGTCCATATCCCATTCGATGAGCGTACTGGCAACCGAGAGAGGGTGGGTGATATAGGCCTCGCCGCTCTTTCTCTTTTGCCCCCTGTGCTTGGTGGCCGCGTAATCGATGGCATGCTCGAGCTCGGCGACTTGATTGTCGTCATAGAACTCACTCGCTCGCTTCAACACATCTCGCTTCCTCATGATTACGTATAAGTATATCCTATGAGCGACCCATGCTAAATGTTTGCATAATCACTCACCAGTGTTTACAATCTATACCGAAAGTACTAACGCTTAGGAGAAAAGGGCGGGAAATGACACACGCAAAACTGGGAATCAACGGCTTTGGCCGTATCGGGCGCAATGCATTCAAAATTGCATTTGAACGTAAGGATCTGGAGGTCGTTGCTATAAATGACCTGACTGATACAAAAACACTCGCGTATCTGCTGAAGCATGATAGCAATTACGGTACATATCAGCATGAAGTCAGCCATGATGACACTGGTATCATCGTCGACGGAAAGCACATCAAAGTACTCGCTGAAAAAGATCCATCCGTACTCCCTTGGGGAGACTTAGGCGTTGAGCTAGTCATCGAATCGACTGGTTTCTTCACCGCCAAAGAAGATGCCGAAAAGCACATTATCGGGGGTGGTGCGAAACGAGTCGTCATCAGCGGGCCGTCGAAGTCGGACGGGGTAGATACGATCGTTCTTGGTGCAAACGACGACAAGATCGATGGCTCCTCGCAAGTTATCAGCAATGCGAGTTGCACGACGAACAGCCTTGGAGCGGTAATGGCAATTCTAGATGCTGAGTTCGGCGTCGAAAAGTCGCTGCTGACGACCGTTCATAGTTATACCGCCAGCCAAGCCATACAGGACGCGCCAAAGAAAGATCTGCGTGAAGGTCGCAATGGCGCCGAGAATATCGTCCCGACGACGACCGGTGCCGCGATCGCCGTTACGAAAACGCTACCTCAGCTTGAAGGCAAGTTCGACGGCCTTTCCATCCGCGTACCAACACCTGTCGTCTCTATCAGCGACGTCACGGCGCTCGTGTCGCGCGATGTGACCGTTGATGAGATCAATGACGCCTTCAAGAAAGCGGCGAAAGAACCATTCTACCAAGGTATCCTCGCTGTCAGCGAAGAGCCGCTCGTCTCGCGCGATTACATCGGCAACAGTCATTCTGGTACGGTCGACTTGCTCTTGACGAAGGTAGTTGGCGGTAACCTCATTAAAATTGCCGTTTGGTACGACAATGAATGGGGATATAGCAACCGTCTCGTCGAGCTGGTGGCTGACATAGGGAAAGGCCTTCATAAGGCATAAGCGTGAAAGTCCGCCACAACGGCGGACTTTCAATTTCGGCCGATAGTGCTTATACTTAAGGCATGAAAGTTTACCTGGGCTCTGATCATAATGGTTTCCATCTGAAAGAAAAAATATTTGCCTACCTTGCAAAGCGCAACATTGCCACCGAGGACGTCGGTCATGCCGAACTTGACCCAAACGATGACTTCCCTCAGTTTGCGCAGTTGGCAGCACTCAAGGTCATCGGCGATGAAGACACTGACCCTCGCGCCATTCTGATATGCGGCGGAGGGCAAGGTATGGCGATGGCGGCCAACCGTTTCCGAGGTATACGGGCAAGCGTCATCTGGGACTCGGAAGAGGCAAGACTGACCAGGAACGATAACGATAGCAATGTTCTTTGCTTGCCTGCCAGGGTTCTGGAGCAGCAGGACGACCAAGTCTGGGAAGATATCGTCGACACATGGTTGCATACTCCATTCGCCGATGCGATGAGGTACAAACGACGTAACGCGGAGCTGGACGAGATTGCCTGATGGCGGCGACGATCGTACCATGCGTGACCGTCAGCACGCCTGAGGACTACAAAGTATCGCTTGAGCGCGTCCATTTGTTCGCAAAGCGTATCCATATCGACATAAGTGACAATAGCTTCGCACCCATATCACTACTAGATCCCTCCCAGATATGGTGGCCTCAAGAGTGGCAGGTTGACATCCATGCGATGGTGGCTCAACCTTCTCAGTACTTACAGCAGCTCCTCTCACTGAGGCCGCATATGATCACGTTGCATGCTGAAGTGAAAGAAGATATCGTTCCGATGCTGCAGCAAATAAAGCAAATGGGTATCAAGGCTGGCGTTGCCCTTATGCGGCCAACCGTGCCGTCGGATGTCAGCGCTCTTATAGAAGTATCCGATCATGTCATGATTTTCAGTGGAGACCTTGGAAAGTACGGGGGGACGGCAAGTATGATGCAGATGGAGAAGATACGTCTCATCAAAGCTATCAATGCAGGAGTTGAGATCGGTTGGGATGGGGGTGTAGCGATTGAAAACGCTTTCAGTTTAGCTCAAGGTGGCGTTGATGTTTTTAACGTCGGCGGAGCGATCCAGAAGGCTACGAACCCTCAGGAAGCGTACGAATCACTGGTCAAAGAAGTAAACAAGCAAGGAGCGGTGTAATGAGCGGGCAGTTATCAATCAGAGATTTAGAGCATAAGGCATATGCGCTCCGAGAGGACGTCATCAGGATGTTGGAGCAGGCAGGGAGCGGCCACAGCGCGGGTCCCCTGGGCCTGGCGGAGATATTTTCTGTGCTTTATTTTGATATCTTACGCTATGATGCCAAAAATCCTGAATGGGACGAAAGGGATTTCTTCTTTTTGAGCAACGGCCACTGTGTGCCGATCCAATACGCGGCGATGGCTGAAGCTGGGTTCTTCCCAAAGGAAGAGTTGGGGACTCTTCGTAAACTCGGCAGTCGTCTCCAGGGACACCCGGAACGAACCAAGTTGCCCGGCCTGGAAAACACCAGCGGTCCGCTAGGGAGCGGATTGTCACAAGGGGCGGGTGTAGCGTACGCTCTGCAGTACATCGACAAACAACCCCACCGTTTCGTTTACGTGGTGACGGGGGATGGTGAGTTAGACGAGGGCAATATATGGGAAGCGGCAATGTTCGCGGGCAATCACAAGCTTTCACAGCTGGTGGTGTTTGTTGATCGCAACAATATACAGATCGACGGCACGACCGATCATGTCATGCAGCTCGAAGACCTGCACGGCAAATGGGAGTCTTTCGGATGGCATGTACAGGAAATTGACGGTCATAATGTCGAAAGTATCCGCGATGCCGCAAGCATGGCGCGCGCGATTACGAACAAGCCGAGCGTCATTATCGCACATACCATACCGGGCAAAGGCGTGGATTTCATGGAGTACGATTATCACTGGCATGGCGCACCGCCGAACAGCGAGCAGGCCAAGGATGCCTTGCACAAGCTACGCACTCTCGACGGAAAAATCAAAGGAGAACACGAATGAGCCATTACCCACTTGTAGACAATTTGTTTGGCGATGACATGGCTGCCGAACCGACACGGGCCGGATTCGGTCGCGGCCTGAAGGCTGCAGGCGAAGCTGATAGCAGCGTGGTGGCCCTCTGCGCCGATCTGACTGAAAGTACCCAGATGAGCAAGTTCAAAGAGGCGTTTCCTGAACGGTTCGTTGAAGTGGGCGTCGCAGAGCAAAACCTTGTCACAGTGGCAAGCGGCATGGCGCGTGTCGGCAAGATCCCATTCACAAGCAGTTATGCTGCATTCAGTCCGGGACGCAACTGGGAGCAAATCCGTACGACCATCTGTTTGAACGAACAGCCGGTAAAGGTTGTTGGCTCCCACGCAGGTATCAGCGTTGGTCCAGACGGGGCGACTCATCAAATGCTAGAGGATATCGCGCTTATGCGTGTACTCCCAAATATGGTCGTTGTCGTTCCTGGGGACAGCGTTGAGGCCGAAAAGGCCACGCAGGCAATCGCCAAAAACGGCAAGCCGAGCTATCTGCGGTTGGCGCGTGAAAAAACGCCGGTGTTCAGTACGAGTGATTCACCTTTTGAAATTGGCAAAGCATACGTGCTGCGTGAAGGGCATGATGTCACTCTGCTTGGTACGGGTACGATGTCTTATCAGATGCTTGTTGCGGCCAAAGAACTTGAGCAAAAAGGGATAAACGCGGAAGTCATTCATGTTCCAACCGTAAAGCCGCTTGACGAGGCGACCATACTCGAAAGCGTCAGGAAGACCGGAATTGCCATTACGGCGGAAGAGGCGCAAGCGGCCGGTGGTTTCGGTGGCGCGATTACCGAGCTGTTATCGACAGAGCATCCGGTCCCCGTGCTAAGAATCGGCATGCAGGACAGGTTTGGCGAATCGGGCGCACCGGACGAGTTGTTGGATCATTTCGGTTTGACCGGTCCGAAGATAGCGGCCATGGCAGCTGAGTTTATAGAGAAAAATAAGAAATAAGAGGATTGATACCATGAGTTTGACGATACCGCAGATCAGAGCGAACACGATGAGGGCCAGGCACCTGTACCAACGGACACGACGTCAGCACTTTGCCGTCGGTGCGTTCAATATCGATAACCAAGAGACACTCATAGCGGTCGCAAAGGCGGCAGCGAACCTCCAGTCCCCCGTTCTCGTAGAAGTAAGTGACGGTGAAGTAAAGGCGCTCGGGCTCGAAAACGTCCGCGACCTCGTCGATAACTACAAAGCCGAGTACGGAATCGAAATGTATATCAACCTGGACCACAGCCCCACGGTCGATGATTGCAAACGTGCGATAGACGCAGGATACGAGTTTATTCACATCGATATATCGCAAGCGAATCACGATGCGTCGACTGAGGAGATCATCGAAAAAACGAAAGAAGTTGTCGAGTACGCCAAATTCACGGGCGCACTTGTCGAAAGCGAACCACACTATTTCGGTGGCTCTTCGAATGTCCATACGGAGGGTATCGACTACGAAGAAATCAGAAAAACATTCAGCACGCCGGAAGGTGCGAAAGAGTTTATTGATGCAACCGGCATCGATACCTTTGCAGCCGCCATCGGCAATCTCCATGGTAAATACCCTGTCCCCAAGGAGCTCGATCTAGAATTATTGCAAAGAATCAGGGATAACATCGATTGCCAAATCAGCCTCCACGGAGGATCGGGTACACCTATGCACTTCTATGAAGAGGCAGCCAAAATAGGCGTCAGTAAGATTAATATCAACAGTGATATGCGGTATGCGTTCCGCAAGACCCTTGAAAAGGTGTTGGCCGACAATCCCGATGAATACGCTGTCGTCAAGCTGATGCCAGAGGTTTTCGGGGCGGTCCAGGTAGTCGTCGAAGAGAAGATCCAGGCTTTTGGGAGCGCTGGGAAGGCGGTCGTATAACAGATGGCTTCGCCAAAGATACTGACGATCGGTAAAACCGTACAAGACGTATTCCTTACGAGTGACGAATTCGATCCACATAAAGAAGGTAAGGTTGTCTATACCCATCTACCACTAGGACTGAAGATGGAGGTGGAAGACGTCACATTCGGTACGGGTGGCAACGCCGGGAACGTAGCCGTGACACTTGCAAGGCAGGGCCTGCATGTGTCATATATGTGGACACTCGGGCACGACCCCGCGTCCGAAACGATTCTCAGAGAGCTTGATCATGAAGGCATTGATACGTCGCCCGTAGTGCAAAATGACCGTTATCAGGCCGGGTATTCGACCATCCTGATCGCAACGAATGGTGAGCGCACGATATTGAACCACAGAGGCGTATCAACCAATGAACATGGTAAGGATCTGGACTTCTCAAAGATAGATGAAGCTGACTGGGTGTATCCGACATCGCTCGCGAATGGCGGTATCGATCTGCTGAAAAAAATCGTTGACCATGCTGAAAAAGTAGGCACTAAGGTCATGCTCAACCCTGCGGGTCCAGAACTCGCAGAGCCGGACAAGCTGAAGTCGCTTCTCGAAGGCGTCGAGGTCCTGTGCGTCAACAAGGAGGAGATGCAAAAGCTCGTCGAAGGAGAGACCCTCGAGGAGCTAGTGCATCATGGGCTCCATTACGTTCCTGTTGTCATCGTGAGTGACGGGCCAAATGGGGTCATCGCGAGTGATGGGAAGACGGTCGTGAAAGCCGGTATGTACGAGGACGTGAAGGTGCTCGATAGGACTGGTGCTGGAGATGCGTTCGCTTCAGGATTTCTTAGCCAATGGGTCCAAGGAAAGCCGCTCGTTGATTGCATCGTATTTGCCAGTGCTAACTCGACTTCGGTGGTCCAGTATATAGGTGCAAAAAAAGGCATACTTCACAAAGGTGTGAAATTGCACCATATGCCGCTTCATGAACATGAACTCAAACCATAAGCATGATATAATCTGAGCAGTATGGCGTATATTCTGAAAGATCTTTTGGGTAACGATCATCCGCTGTTCGTTCATAATCTCATGCAGCTTGAAAACGCCAGTGGCAACGCTGGCGTCGATACGCGGCTCATCGCGGACATCCTGGAGAAGGGTCATGCCGTTTTACGTTCGCTTGGGTTGGATCCTTCTGACAGCCATGCCAAAGAGGTATACCAGGCGCTGGTCGCGAAATCAAAATCAGGAGGTCTCGAGGAAATCCTAAAAGAAACCGATTATGTACTGCTGAAATTTGATGGCGAAACCGTATCATTCAACAAGCAAGATATCATCGAAAGCGCACACCACGAACTGGCTTTCGATCAACGTACGACCGCGCATGCCATAAGACATCTGAGAGTCGAGATTGTGAAGCGCTACGCTGAGCATGACCGCACGGAAAACGAAATGGTGCACAAATTGGCCAATGAAGTCGGTCTGACGCATGAAGATGACATCCATCATCAAGAACTAACGAAAAGGGAGACGAAGATGCCAAAAATTATCGCAATCGGGGATATATTCACGGACGCATTTATTAAACTGAGGGATGATTCGGCTCGTATCGATACCGATCCTGACGGGACGAAGCGTTTGAGCCTTCCGTACGGGTCCAAACCGGCGTACGACCATGTCGATATCGTTAAGTCGGTCGGTCCGTCCCCTAACGCGAGCGTATCGATGTCCCGCCTCGGCCTGGACGTCGGTCTCGTCGCTTGGCTCGGAGACGATCAACCAGGACGGGAGTCGCTCGAGCACTTGACGAAAGAAAATGTCGATACGTCACTCATGGTCACGCAGCCGAACGCGAAATCAAGCTACTGGTACGTCCTTTGGTACCAGTCCGACCGAACGATGCTCGTGAAGAGCGAAGATTATGATTACCGATGGACCGATCCTGTTGAGGAGCCAGAGTGGATTTACTTGTCATATATCGGAGAAAACTCATGGCCGCTCCATGAACAGCTCATTGGGTATCTCGAACGTCACCCTAATGTCAAATTGGTGTTCCAGCCTGGAACGTACCACTTCCAGTGGGGAGTGGACAAATTAGCCGAACTGTACAGGAACAGTTACTTGGTCGTCATGAACCGCGAAGAGGCGATGAGTGTGACCGGGAAGGGATACGATTCCCTGCGTGATCTCGCGAGTGGCTTGCATGATT
>CAZGAP010000001.1:23942-41379 GCA_964523935.1 uncultured Candidatus Saccharibacteria bacterium | reverse complement strand
GTTATCACCGACGGACCGAACGGTTCATATGCGTCATACGATGGTAAACTTGTGACGATTCCAAACTATCCCGACCCAGCGCCACCGCTTGACCGTACCGGAGCTGGTGATGCGTTCGCATCGACCATCGTCGCGGCTCTGGCTCTCGGCGAGTCAATGGATACGGCACTCACCTGGGCGCCTATCAATAGTATGAGTGTTGTGCAGAAGTTGGGCGCTCAGGCTGGCCTGCTGAAACTGAGCGAACTCAAGGGGTATCTTGCTGAAGCTCCTGATAACTACAAGGTGACGGAAGTCGAAAACTAAGCATGTCTGGACCTTCTGTTCATGTCCCATCGCTAAAGTCCGAAGATGCAAAGAATCATTTGCTGATTCGGCAGCGATGGATCGACGCGGCAGAAGGACGACTTGTCACGGTCGTCGAGGAATTTGAGCAGGCCTTTGACATACTAGCGAAATATCCGAATACGGTCACCGTTTTCGGGTCAGCGCGTTCTGCCCAAAAAGACCCCGCATCCAGGCAAGCATTCGCTGTTGGCTGGGCGCTCGCGAAGCATGGTTACGCTATCGTGACTGGCGGCGGAGGCGGCGTCATGCAGGCTGCAAACCATGGCGCGATGAAGGCGGGTGGGGCATCGATAGGATTTAATATTCATTTGCCGACCGAGCAAAAACTCAACAAGTACACGACCGAGAGCTACCGTTTCGAGCATTTTTTCGGAAGGAAAGTCGCTATGACGCTTGACGCGAGTGCCTATATATATTGCGGCGGAGGCTTTGGCACTTTGGATGAGCTGTTCGAAGTCATCACGCTTACTCAGACGGGAACCATACCTAAGGTACCGATCATTCTTGTCGGCGTTGATTTCTGGAAGCCACTCGACAAGTTCATTAATGACACACTCGATAAGGAGTTTGGCATGATAGCCCCGGAGGACAGGGATTTATACATCATAACCGATGATATCGACGAAATTGTTACTGTCGTCGAAAAGGCGAGCCAAGAAGAAGCGCGTGAGGAAATGCGAATCCGTGCATACAAGATGCGCAAACGCTGGGAGCGGCAAAGCGAAGAATAGTATAATAAGTGGATGAATACATTTCGTCTTGAGACAGAATACCAGCCAACAGGTGACCAACCTAAGGCTATCAAGCAACTGCTTGAGGGGCTAGAGCGTGGCGAACGGGAGCAAACGCTACTTGGCGTGACCGGTTCGGGTAAGACCTTCACGATGGCAAACATCATCCAGAGCCGACAAGTCCCAACACTCGTGCTCGCCCATAATAAGACGCTAGCAGCGCAGTTATATAGCGAATTCAAGGCATTTTTTCCCGAGAACGAAGTTCACTATTTCGTCAGCTATTTTGATTATTACCAACCTGAGGCCTATATTTCCTCCAGCGATACGTACATAGAAAAGGACAGCAAGATCAATGACGAGATTGATCGGCTACGTCACGCCGCGACAACCGCGCTACTGACGCATCGTGATGTGATCATCGTCGCCAGTGTCAGCTGTATCTATGGTATCGGTAGTCCGGATGATTACGCGGAAATGTCTATCACTTTAACGACGGGTGAGCGCCGCCAGCAGGACAAGTTCGTCCGGCTCCTTACGGACATCCAGTACCAACGCAATGATATTGATTTTCATCGTGGTACGTTCAGAGTAAAGGGTGACGTCGTCGATGTGTTTCCAGCTGGCAGCGATGTTGCCTACAGGGTAGAATTTTTCGGTGATGAGCTGGAAAGGATTACTCGAATCGATCCACTTACCGGGGAGATACTCGGTGAACCTCAGGAACTGAAAATCTTCCCATCAAGCCACTACGTCACGCCAAAGCAGAAACTGGAGCATGCGATTGAGAACATCAAGCGCGAATTCGAAGAGAGGATGGAATGGTTCGAGAAGCACGACAAGCACCTGGAAGCACAGCGACTCGCACAGCGTACGAAATATGACATAGAGATGCTTGAGCAGACGGGCTTTGTTAAAGGAATCGAGAACTATAGCCGTTATCTTACGAATCGCGAACCAGGTGAGCAGCCAGCGACACTCATCGACTATTTCCCGGACGACTGGCTTTTGCTCGTTGATGAAAGTCACCAGTCGCTACCTCAAGTAAGGGGAATGTATAATGGCGACCGTGCGCGCAAAGAGGTGCTTGTCGAGTACGGATTCCGGCTACCTTCGGCACTTGATAACCGTCCGCTTAAATTCGAAGAATTCGACCGTCATCTCAATCAGGCGGTCTATGTCTCAGCGACCCCTGGCGAGTATGAACTGACCCACAGCCCCGAACCTGCACAGCAGATTATCCGTCCAACTGGCCTCTTGGATCCGCAGATTGTCATACGTCCAACCAAAGGCCAGATCGACGACCTGATCGCGGAAATCCGCGATAGGATTGAGAAGAAGCAGCGCGTGCTGGTAACGACCCTGACCAAACGCATGGCGGAGGATCTCACGACGTATCTTCAGGAGCTCGACATCAAGACGTCGTATATCCATAGCGATGTGGACACGCTGGAACGTGGGGATATACTCCGCGATCTGCGCATGGGCGTATATGATGTGCTTGTGGGTATTAATCTGCTCCGTGAGGGCCTCGACCTGCCGGAAGTCAGTATGGTCGCGATTATGGATGCTGATAAGGAAGGGTTCCTTCGTTCCGAAAGTGCACTTATCCAAACGATTGGCCGAGCCGCGAGGCATGTCGACGGAACGGTATTTCTTTATGCAGATAACACCACCCGTTCAATGCAAGCGGCAATAGATGAAACGGATCGACGACGTAGTATTCAAGAGGCATACAACAACGAGCACGGTATCACCCCAAGGAGTGTCGACAAAGCAATCGGCGAAGGGCTGCGCGCGATTATCCCGATGAAGGAAGACGACAAGCCCAAAGTCGATCTCAAAAAGATTCCTAAGGACGAATATGCAAGCCTCATCAAGGACTTATCGGGTCAGATGGAGCTTGCGAGCGCGAATCTCGAGTTTGAAAAAGCGGCGGAACTGCGAGACTTGATCGCAGAGATCCGCGCCAAAATGTAACTACACCCTTCGATGCTCCTGTGATACACTAAGCATAAGCATGGAAGATTCGTCACAGAACCCTTACATTCCACAGGAGTCAGAACAGATACGCCAAAAGGTCTATGAGCGCCAGTCTCCGTTGGGGCGCATCGTGAAATGGGCATTGGTCACTACTGTTGCCATAGCGGTCCTCGTAGGTATCGGGTTATTCTTTATTATCCCTCGTACTACGGCGGTCGACCAAGAGGCGCGCGTGAAGCTCGCCAATACCTTGCAGCAACCCGACCAAGTCTTAAAACGTGTCCCTATTGATTCGATGCTTGGGTTCAAGCTGAATTACGATAACCGTATCTACAGCAGTTACGCGGAAGTTGGAGACGGTACGGCGGGCAGCGATAACAGCGCGGCTATTCGGTCCGGTGAGACATACGAAAACAACGAGCTCCGAGTGAAGAGGGCGTACAATTATGTCCGTATCAGGCCCATCGAAAGCGTCGAATCGGCGCGTGCGCTGGCCACGCTTCCTCCGGAACTGCAAATTTTTGCGACGATTACCGACAAAGATCTCGTCAGTGCGGCTGCCAAGGCGGACAACAAGGGGCTTTCGAAACTCAGTTTGTTCGTGAAGCTTGATTCTGACAAACGTCTTGCGAAGAAAATTACCGACGACAAGACGGTCGTTACTATCGAAGCATCGAAACCGGTGTCGGTCGTCTTGGGAGACGCCGACTACCAGAAAGTCCGTTTCACGACGACAAACGACAATCACCGCGTTTCGAACGTGAAGTACGACGACTGTTACTATACGATTCAGAACGATCGGCCTTATTCGGTGTGCGTGAGCAACGTACGCCCGACGAATGTCAGTGCCGCAAGCCTTGTTGAGCAGGTCTTTGACTCGATCGCGTATGAACAACCCACTGCGCCATCAGATAACGACGATACGAAGAAGACTTCTTTTGTCTATCCGATGGCTCGATTGGCACAATCGAAAAGCAGCGATACTGATGAGATGCAGCTGACAACCAATGGTTCCGAAACTGAATCTGAGAGCGGTGAAGCACCGCTACTCACGATTACCCCTTCGTATTATTCAGATGCCGAAAGCCTGAAATCCATAGCCAAAAACCAGCCAAGCGTCCTAAGGGTAGGTACTCTCTATTGTGCCGATCTTTCACTCAAGTATGAAAGTGGCGAAACGGCCACGACTCTTTCTGATGCGTGCGTCGGTAACGTCGCGAGCGGTGTCTTCGTTTCGAGTGACGGCTACATCGCCACAACGGGTCACGCGATCCGCTCTCAGAAGAAAGCGGCCATCAATGGGTACATAAATTTTGCTACCGATCAGGACCAGATGCTCGACAGGCTACAGCGCGTACTAGACTATCTTCTCAAAGCTAAGATCATCTTGCAGTCGGATGCTGATTATATAAAGACGGGCGCGCAAATAGGTGATCAGGAGGCGCTTGCCAAAATAGAGAATATCGCCTCGGTCATACCTGACAACTTCATCACTCCCGTCAAGGAAGAATATACGTACGCCGTACAACCGTCAGACAAGCCTATCGTTGTGAACCGTACGGACAGTAACAAGCCGGCTTTCGCATACTCCGATAGCGTCCTCAGTGCGAAATATGTCGCCTCTGACTACAATGCGGCTAAATCGATCCAGCAAGAGTTTGGGAGCAAAGGTCCTTCGGCGGATATGGGGCTTTTGAAGGTAGAAGGGTCGTATCCGAACGTTCCGGTTGTCGCAAACGAAGATGTCAAAGCGAATGACACACTTAGTACCATAGGCTATGCGGCTTATACAGACAGCTCCCTCACCATCGATAAAATCCGTAACGCCCCGATCGTGACGACAAGCAAAGTAGAGCAGGCGTACCAGAAGGATGAAGGTAGGCTGATTCAGACTAATATGCCAGTACTGCCTGGCAACGACGGCGCTCCGGTCTTTTCATCTAGCGGAGAGCTGGTGGGATTTGCGGTTTACGGTTTGTCATACTGCCCCGACCAGCAATGTTTCGCTAATGGCACCGTGCGCTCATCGAACGAACTTCTCAATCTTCTCGATGAGAAGAACGTCAAGCTTGATACCCAAAGTGCCAGTGCTATGTCATGGCGAGGCGGCGTCGACCAATTCTTCAACGCCAACTATGCCGCTAGCGAGTCTGGCTTCAACGGTGCGCAGTATGCATTTAACCGATGGGCTGCACCTCTTGAGAAACTGGCGAGCTCACTTAAGGGTAGTTCTAAAGATACGTCACTTATGAACCAACTTTTGTCCGCTGCTACAGTTTTACTAGCTGTTTCCGGGCTGCTCACGGTCCTCCTGACGGTTCTTTATGTGATTCATCGCCGCAATATAAGCCGCCTACAGGTAGGATTGTACGGGGTGCAGGCAAAGCAGTCCGTTCCTGAGAGCCACCCTCAGCCTGGCGTCAGTACTATGCCTCAAGAACCGCTTGCACAACTACCGCAGGTTCCTCCGGTAGCTCCACCCGTCTTCAACCAGATGCCTCCTGCGTCCCAGCAGCAACCACCTCAGCCGGCACCGCCACAGTCGTCAACGACACCTGAAGACCCTTTCTACAAGTAGCTAATATTTGCAAAATAATGTCAAGTGTGCTATAATGAAAGTAATGCATTCGAATGAATGTCGAGCCTCTTTCAAAGAAGTGCGTACCATGAAGACTACCGCCGTATAACAAGGCCGTAGCGGCGCTCCATCGAAATATCCTCTCGCTGTTCTCCAGGACTGATAATGTCCTCAAGACTGCATACTAATAACAGAATAACGAAAGGGTTATTTTCTATGGCATTTACACAAAAACGAACGAGTCGTTCATTCGGCCCACGTACATCATCACGAGCAAGCTTCGGCGGCGGTCGTCGCGGCGGCGGAAAAGGCCCAGCGAAAAAGTTTATTCATCCATCTAAGTTTATTAACAAAGCGGTAACGAAAGCCGACGAAGTCACCTATGTCCCAACACATAAGTTCGCTGATTTTCCATTTGGCTCAGAACTGCCCTATAATATTTCGACTAAGGGATACGAGACGCCGAGTGCTATCCAAGACCAAGCGATTCCTCATATCATCGAAGGTCGCGACGTGATAGGGCTAGCGAATACCGGCACCGGTAAGACTGCTGCGTTCCTGTTGCCTATCATTGAGCGCCAAAGCGGTATCATGCTTCGTCCTAGCGTCCTCATCGTTGCTCCGACGCGTGAACTCGCGCAGCAGATTGATGAGCAATTCCGAGAGTTCGGAAAAGGCCTTAACCTTTACTCGACACTTATCGTTGGCGGCGTCAATATCGATCGCCAGATTCGTGACCTGAAGCGACGCCCTCATTTCATTATCGGAACTCCAGGCCGTCTCAAGGACTTGATGCAACGACGCGTTCTCAAGCTTGATAATATGACCACTCTCGTTCTTGATGAGGCTGACCGTATGCTCGACATGGGCTTCCTGCCCGACATTCGTCAGATTGTCGATGCGATGCCTCGTGAACGACAGACGTTGTTTTTCAGCGCGACTATCACCCCCGAAATCGAAGCACTGACGAAATCATTCCTGAACGATCCAGTAACGGTTTCGGTGCGAACGAGCGAAACAAGCGAACATGTCGAACAGGATGTGATCGAAGCGCGCGACAAAAACCACAAGATCGAACTTCTTACTGACATGTTGCAGCATGAAAATTACGACAAGGTGCTCGTGTTCGGAGAGACGAAGTTCGGCGTACAGCGCCTTAGCGATCATCTAGACAAAAGCGGGATCCCATCAGCGGCGATTCATGGCAACAAAAACCAGTCACAGCGTCAACGCGCTCTGAAAATGTTCAAGGACCAAAAAGTCAAAGTGCTGGTCGCAACCGACGTTGCTGCCCGTGGTCTTGATATCCCGAACGTCTCACACGTGATCAATTTCGACACGCCCCAAACATATGAAGATTATGTTCACCGCATCGGTCGTACGGGTCGAGGTGGTGCAAGCGGCCACGCTCACACGTTCATAGACGCTCGCTAAATCTTCGTCGGCGTTTTCGGCGGCACCAGTCCATGGTGCCGCGGCGGAGCGAACACCCAAAACCGGAGTCCGGTAAAGGTGAGCAGCGTCGAAAATGCCGCTGATATGAACTGACCAATATATGGTGTAATGCCGAATACCTCGAGCAGTTGCCATGTTATGGTGAATGTCAGCAGTGAGCTGAAACTCATGAAGGCGATGAAGCGCCAGACTTCCGTCGTCGTTTTGCGGTGACTGCGCGTATTTTTAAACACCCATCTGTCATCGATGATGAAGAATAGGATGTTCGCTATGATCGTCGCGGCAAGAAGCGCCGTGAAATCGCCAATCCCCAAAGCCTGATCGAAGACGGCGAAAAGTAAATACGTCCCCCAAAAAGGAATATTACCTGCAAGCTGTAGCTTGAGGAACTCGACAAGGATTTCCGGTATTTTTTTCTTTTGTTGCCGGCGTTTGTTTTTTGTTTTTTGCTTGGAAGCCATACGTTCAAAACCAGTATACCAGTAATGCTTGCCGATATGGAGGATTGTTCTTCCGTGTCCAGGGCCGGAGTAGTATAATACATGTATGACCACCACTTCTGTTTCAAGAGATGATGTATTGCATTTGGCTCAGCTTTCCAGTTTGCAGCTTACTGATGACGAGGTGACTGCGCTGCAGGCCGACATCACGAACATACTCGAACACGTGGCGCAGCTCAGCGAGCTCGACACGAGCGGCGTCGAGCCGACCTATCAGGTGACAGACCTTGAAAATGTCACGCGCGAAGATATCGTTCAGAAATCGACTGCTGGTCGTGATGCGCTACTTGGGCTTGCCCCAGAGCGTAAGGATAACCAGATAAAAGTACCGAAGGTGTTATAGATGTCAGTAATCGCGGATTTCCAACAAACCTCAGCGACCGAGAATGTTACTCGGGCAATCACGTCTGCCAGACAGAACGAATCGTTCAACGCCCTCCTCAGTTTGACAGAGGAAAGAGCGCTTGAGCGAGCCGCTCAGGTCGACAATGGGGATATAAAAGGACGCCTTGCGGGTGTACCATTCATCGCGAAAGACAATTTCCTGGCATTTGGCTCACCGACCACTGCCGCTAGTAAGTTTCTCGAAAATTTCAGCGCACCCATCCAAGCGACAGCCATTGAGCGCCTCGAAGCCGAAGGCGCTATTTGCATAGGCAAGGCAAACCTGGATGCGTACGCGCATGGTGGAAGTACTGAAAACTCAGCTTTCGGACCAACGAAGAACGCCGTCGATCAGACACGAGTAGCCGGAGGATCTTCCGGTGGCTCTGCGGTTGTCACCGCACTTGGCATCGTACCTTTTGCGATCGGTACCGACACAGGTGGGTCAATCCGCCAGCCTGCGAGCTTTAACGGCGTCGTGGGCGTCAAGCCGACCTATGGGACAGTCAGTCGATATGGTGTCGTGGCGATGGCGAGCAGTACGGACACGATCGGATGTTTCACGACGACTGCGGTAGACGCGGAATTGGTCATGGACATCATGGCTGGTCGGGATGACAAAGACATGACGACGTTACCCGACTTCTTTGCGCCACTCGAGACACCTGAATCTCTTAAAATTGGCATGATACGCGAGTTTATGACCGACGATGTAGATAATGAAGTGCGTGCGCGAGTGAACGAATATACCGAGCGGATGAAGTCCACAGGCCACACGGTCGAAGAAGTGAGCCTGCCGATGCTGAAATACGCCCTCGCAATGTATTACATCATCGTTCCCGCTGAGATCAGCAGTAACCTGGCGCGATACGACGGCGTCCGTTATGGTCGTCGCGCCGAGGCCAACAACCTGTCGGAGCTCTATGGCAAGTCACGTGACGAAGGGTTTGTCGCCGAGAACAAGCGTCGTATTATGATCGGAAGTTATGTGCTCTCGAGCGGCTATTTCGACGCATACTACCTCCAGGCGCAAAAAGCACGGACGCTACTTATCAACGAATTCAACGAACTCTTCAGTCGCTATGACGTGTTAGTCGGACCGGTTGCACCGACACCTGCATTCAAGTTGGGCGAAAACACGGCCGATCCGGTAAAAATGTATCTCGCTGATATCATGACCGTGCCCGCGAGCTTGGCAGGTCTGCCAGCTATTAGCGTCCCTGCGGGGACAACTGCAGACGGCCTGCCCGTAGGAGTGCAGCTGATTGGAAGGCGACGCGACGATGCAAAATTATTGGCACTTGCGAAAAGTATGAAAGGTGCTCAGTAATGGACGGAACGGTCATCGTTTTACTAGCGGCGATACTCATCGTCAGCGTACTGCTGTTCGCGCTTATCACCTTCGGCAAACGTGGTAGCGTACTGAACGTAGAGAAATACAGGACACGCTGGCTGACGATCGAGCAGTCACTGGATCAGGGGAGTGAGGCAAGTTACCACATGGCCATCATGAATGCTGACAAATTGGTGGACCAGGCGCTCCGCGAACGAGGATTCAGAGGGAAAACGATGGGTGAACGACTTAAGTCGGCAAAAGACAGCTTACCTCACCGAGATGCCATATGGGTTGCCCACAAGCTTCGTAATCGTATCGCTCATGAACAGGATGCGAAAGTCGACTACGGCCAAGCGCGTCAAGCATTGGCGCAGTTCAAGCAAACCTTGAAGGACTTAGGAGCGATATGATGACGAAGTATGAAATGACAATTGGTATCGAGTGTCACGTGCAGCTTGCTACGAAGACAAAACTCTTCAGTCCTGCTGATAATGATGCGCGCGACAAAGAGCCAAACAGCGTCGTCCATCCAATTGATTACGGTCTACCCGGGATGCTTCCAGTGCTGAACCGTCAAGCGGTGAACCTGGCGGTGCGGGCCGGCAAGGCGCTCGGCGCCAAGGTCGCGAACGTGAGCCGGTTCGACCGTAAGCACTATTTCTATCCCGATCTTCCAAACGGGTACCAGATAACACAGATGTATTATCCGACGATTCTATCGGGTATCGTAGACGCGCCGCTCGAAGACGGCAGCTCCGTAAAAGTACGAATTCATCACGCCCATATCGAGATGGACGCGGGCAAGCTGAGCCACTACGCCGACTATAGTCTCGTTGACCTCAACCGCGCGGGCACGCCGCTTATCGAAATAGTCTCCGAGCCAGATATCCACTCTCCTCAAGAAGCAAAAGCGTTCGCTTCCGAGCTGCACAAGCTTATGACATATGCCGGAGTGACGAATGGTGATCTATACCACGGAAACATGCGTTTCGATGTTAATATTTCCGTCGCTCCTGAAGGTGCGACGGAGCTCGGTAAGCGTGCTGAAGTGAAAAATCTCAACTCGTTTAGGAGCGTTGAGCGAGCAGCTGAGTACGAATTCAAGCGTCAGGTCGCCCTACTGGAAGCGGGTGAAAAAGTCGTTCAGGAGACCCGTGGTTGGGATGATGCCACTGGTAAAACGAGCAGTCAGCGCAGCAAAGAAGATGCCCAAGATTACCGCTATATGCCGGACCCGGATATCCCACCGATCGTGTTGACCGATGAAGAGATCGAAACCATCCAGGCGGAAGTCGGTAATCTGCCGGGTGACTACAGAAAGGCCCTGCAGCCGCTGGGCGTTGACAAGTCCGTCATTAATTCTCTGCTTGCTACCCGTCAGTTCGCCGACATCGTGATGGAGCTTACTGCCGACGGCACCGAATATGCGAAAAGGGCCGCCAATTGGTTCGCAAGCAATGTGAAGCCGTCGGAGGATGGGGAGTTCGTAGCGACGGAATTCGATATCGACAAGAACGAGATACTTGAACTTGCAAAAATGGTTGAAGCAAACGAGCTATCAAGCACTGCCGCCAAAGAAGTGTTTCTCGATATCATCGTGATGAACAAGAAGGCGAGAGAGTCGGCTGAGGCAAAAAACCTATTGCAAGTCAGTGACGAGGGTGCGATCGCTGCGATCGTCGATGAGGTTCTGGCAGATCCCGCAAGCGTGAAAGTGATCGAAGACATAAAGGCGGGCAACGACAAGGCGATCGGGTTCCTTGTAGGCCAGATCATGAAGAAATCACAAGGCAAAGCGGACCCAGCGCTCGCCCAGAAGTTGATACGTGAAAAACTCTGATGGAGTAGAGTTCCCAGCTCGTAGTCTGTACACTATTAAAACGTTTGCATAAGGAGGGTATCATATGAAAAAACCAACTAAAGCGATCATCGCAGCCGCAGGTCTAGGTACGCGGTTCCTGCCACAAACCAAGGCGATGCCAAAAGAAATGCTGCCCATTATTGACCGTCCCGTCATTCAGCTGATCGTCGAAGAAGCGGTGTCAGCCGGTGTAACCGAGATCATCATCGTGACCGGTAGTACAAAGCGTGCCATCGAAGACCACTTCGACCGTTCCGACGAATTGGAAAAAGAGCTTCGCGAAAAAGGCAAGCATGACAAAGCGGATGAAATCGAGAAAATCGCCAATCTCGCCAACTTCATCTATATACGGCAAAAGGGGGGCCCGAAGGGTAATGCTCGCCCCGTGCTCAACGCGCAGCACTTGATAGATGACGATGAACCGTTCTTCGTCTTCTTCGCCGATGATTTTTTCCGCAGTGACGTCCCGCGTGCGAAACAACTGCTCGAAGCGTATGAAAAGACTGGAAAATCAGTCATTACGCTCATTGAAGTCGACAAAAAGGATGCGGATAAATACGGTATGGCAGCGATCGATGAGAAGATCGATGACAAAACATTCCAACTAAAGCAGCTCGTCGAAAAACCGGGTGAAAAGGATACTCCAAGTAACTTCGCTTCCGTTGGCGGGTATCTGCTGACGCCCGACATACTGCCAATCATCGCCCAGGAGAAGACCGACAAGAACGGCGAGATAACACTCGCGGAAAGCATCAACGAGCTGGCGCAACAAGACAAAGTATACGGGCGTTTCGTTGAAGGGATCTGGCATGACACTGGAGATCAGTTGAAATATATAAAGGCGGTTGTCGATCTCGCCCTTGAAAGTCCTGAGTATGGTGATAAGCTTGCCGCTTATCTCAGTGATCGACTTAAGAACGGTGCATGATACAATAATTGGTATGGACTGGGCTTTTGTATTAGTAATTATCCTCTCGATCTTCTTGGCACTTTTTTTGCTGCTTGGAATCATACTTGTCATCTTGCTTATCCGGGTGACACTCCAAATAAAGTCGGTGACAGAATCAGCTCAGCGTACGGCGAGCAGCATAGAGAATACCGTTGCAGGTGTTAGCAAGTTCGCATCGCCTGCGGTGCTGCTAGGTACCCTGTTTGGCAAAGTAAAAGGCGCGAAACGTAAAAAGAAGGAGTAAGCACATGTCAAAGAAATTTTTCCCAATCGCAGCAATCGTCGGCGCAGTTGCCGGAGTCATCGCGGGCGTGCTCGTGGCCCCCAAGAGCGGCAAAGAGACGCGTGCCGACATCAAAGGACGCGCAGAAGAACTGAAGGGCAAGGCCGAAGCTGAAATAGGCAAGGCAAAGACGTCAGCCAATCACGCGATTGACGACGCAAAAAAGAAACTGAAGAAATAATGCCTGATAAAAAGAAAAAGTCACCTCTGAAAGCGTACGCGCGCGGTGAGCAGATGGGCGCTCGTCGCACGGTTATCGAAGAACTGTTCAATGACATGTATGATGACCGCCGCAATATCTACCTGATGAATTTCATCCGTGGCATTTTCTTTGGCTTGGGAACGTTCCTTGGCGGAACTATCGTCGTCGCACTTGTCGTATGGGCGCTGAGCCTTTTCGTAAACATACCTGGTATCGGAGACACGGTTCAGAAGGCGCAAGACTCGTTACAGAGATCAGAATAAATAACAATCGCCCAAAAACCATGATGGCCTATTGTGAATAAGACTCAGCGTCAAAAGCAATAACGATATATAATAGTAAGTAATCATGATGGAGGCACAAACAACGCAGGATAAGGCTGTCGCACCGACGGCTTCTGATTACGTGCATCTTCATAATCATACGCATCACAGCCTTCTCGATGGTATGACGAAGATTCCATCGCTGATGGATACCGTCAAAGAGCTTGGCATGAAATCTGTCGCGATTACCGATCATGGAACGATGAGCGGTGCGATCGAATTTTATAAAGCGGCCATCGAAGCCGAGGTCAAGCCCATTATTGGCATGGAAACATATGTGGCCGCCAGATCCCATACCGACAGGGACCCTCAGAAAGACAAGGCGCGTTACCACTTAATCATTCTTGCGATGAATGAGACGGGCTACAAGAATTTGATGCAACTCAGTACGATTGCCAACCTGCAAGGATATTATTACAAACCGCGTATCGATCACGAGCTGCTCGAGAAGTACAATGAAGGGCTCATAATCCTTAGCGCTTGCGCCGGTAGTGAACTGGGCGAACATCTGCAGACCGACAATTACGAAGAGGCTAAGAGGACGGCGCAATGGTATAAGTCGGTTTTTGGCGACAGGTATTATTTGGAGTTGCAGGATCATGGCCACCCGGACAATCCTCATCAATGGGATATGCAGGTGAAGATCAACGGACACCTCGAAAGGCTCAGTAAAGACCTTGATATCCCGTGCGTCGTCACTTGCGACGCGCATTACCTGACTCATAATGACCAAGATTCTCATGAAATACTGCTCTGCGTCGGCACGGGCGCCTACCTGAGCGATGAAAAGCGCATGAGCCTGAAGGAATTCGAGCTGCATGTGACTGATCCGAACGAGTTGATAGAGAGATGGGGTAAAACGAATCCGGAGGCTATCATCAATACGGGCAAGATAGCCGAGCGCTGCAACGTGGACATCGAGCTCGGTAAGATTCTTATACCCAAGTTCCCGACACCGGAAGGCGAAAGCGAAAAGGAATATCTCGACCAACTAGTGTATCGTGGCATGGCAGTGCGCTACGCAGGTAAGAGTGTTGACGAGGCGACCGCTTTGAAAAACGAAGACATCCGGGCACTGCTCAGCGATCCTCAAAAGGAGCGTCTCGACATGGAGTTCGGCGTACTTGATAAAATGGGATATAACGGTTATTTCCTTATCGTCCAAGACTTCATTAACTGGGGTAAATCACAAGGTATTATATTTGGCCCCGGACGAGGTTCGGCGGCAGGGTCGATCATTGCTTTTGCGCTTAACATTACCGATCTTGACCCGCTTAAATACGATTTGCTCTTCGAGCGGTTCCTGAACCCGGACCGTATCAGCATGCCCGATATCGATATCGATATCCAGGATACCCGCCGTGACGAGGTTATCCAGTACTGCGCGAATAAGTATGGTGAAAGCCGCGTCGCTAATATCGTGACGTTCGGCAAAATGGCTGCTCGTGCTGCCGTCCGTGACGTTGCCCGCGTGCTGCAGGTGCCATATGCGGAAGCTGACAGGCTATCCAAGATGATTCCCCCTCCGGTCCAGGGTCGGCATATCCCACTCGAGAAATCGATCCAAGACGACCAAGATCTCAAGCACGAGTACCAAACAAACCCGGCAGCCAAACAGGTGTTCGATTTCGCTGTGCGACTCGAAGGGACGATCAGGAGCCACGGTGTGCATGCCGCGGGTGTCGTGATCGCACCTGATGATATCGTCAATTACGCACCGCTTGAAATGGCGCAGAAAGGCGTTGTTTCGACACAGTATCCGATGGGCCCCGTCGAAGAGCTCGGTCTATTGAAAATGGATTTCTTGGGATTATCAAACCTGACAATCATCAATAACGCGCTTCGAATCATCAAGAAGGTGTACAAGGACGAAATAGATCTGTCTAAAATTCCGCTTGATGACGTAAAGACATACGAGCTGTTTCAGCGCGGCGATACGACCGGCGTTTTTCAGCTGGAGTCGGCGGGTATGAAGCGCTACCTCCGCGAGCTCAAACCTACCGTGTTTGATGACATTATCGCGATGGTCGCACTCTATCGCCCGGGACCGATGCAGTTCATTGACAGTTTCATCAAAAGAAAGCATGGCAAAGAACAAATCAAATACCTCCACCCTGGCATGGAGAATTCCTTGAAAAACACCTACGGCATCCTTGTTTATCAAGAGCAATTCATGCAAATATCAAAGGAATGGTGCGGCTTTACGGGTGGACAGGCTGATACGCTCAGAAAAGCCGTTGGCAAGAAAAAGATCGACCTTATGCGGAAGGTGAAAGTTGAGTTCGTCGAAGGGGCGATACAGCACGGCGGCGCGTCAAAAGAAGTCGCCGAAACGTTCTGGGACCAGTTGGAAGAATTCGCGAATTACTGTTTTAACAAGTCACATGCCGCATGCTACGGCCTGATTTCGTACTGGACGGCGTACCTCAAGGCGCATTACCCGGATGCGTTCATGGCAGCGCTCATGACCAGCGATCAGGACGATATCGACCGTTTGGCAATCGAGATCTCTGAGGCGCAGCATATGGGTTTAAAGGTGCTCGCGCCGGATGTTAATGAATCCTTTGTCGAGTTCGCCGTCGTGCCAGGCCAGAATCAGATACGGTTCGGCATGGCCGCCATCAAAGGTGTCGGCGTCGCCGCCGTCGAAGAGGTACTTCGCGCCCGGGATGAGGGGAGATTCGAAAGCATCGAAGATTTTGCCAAGCGAGTCAACGTCGGCAAATTCAATAAGAAGGCATGGGAGTCACTCATTAAGAGTGGAGGGTTTGACGGTATGGGTGACCGCTCCGATCTGCTGTATAACCTTGAAACGATCCAAGGCTTCGCGAGCAAACTGCAAAAGGAAGCGGCAAGTGGCCAGACGGACCTCTTCGGTCTGCTTGGTGAAACCTCTGAAAGTATCCTTCCGACCGTCAAATTGCAGTCCGCGCCGCTCAAGCATACTGAAAAGGAGCGTCTGATGTGGGAGAGGGAGCTTATGGGCCTTTATATCAGCGCCCACCCGCTCGACCAGTACGTGGACTATTTCGCAGAGCAAACGGTGCCTATCGGGACCCTTTCGAAGTCAAATGACGGCAACAATGTGATCGTTGGCGGGTTGATCAACACGATACGGATCATCGTGACTAAAAAGGGTAGCAAAATGGCATTTGTCGGCATAGAGGACAAAACGGGTGACGCGGAAATCATCGTCTTCCCGAGCGTGTATCAGCAGATTGGCGATCAACTGAAGCAAGATGTGGCCATACGCATCGAAGGCGAGGTGAACTGCAAGGACAGGGATGGCAATATGACGAATGAAATCAAGGTCATAGCAAATATCATCACGATAGTGACCGATGAAGAGCTGAGTAGCTACAGAGCGACCGGCCAGGGACCGCTCAAGCCTAAGCCAGGCGAAGTCAAAACGATGAGACGACGAGCAAGCACTCCGAAGGTGACGACGGCGAAACGGACGGAAACCGCTGAGGCGCTCATGCCAAAACCGATAACCGTCCTCGAAACCGAATTGAAGAAAGTCTACGTCCATATTAAAAATCCTGATGATCATCAGTCTCTGACGTCGCTCAAGGAGATAAGCGGCAAATTCCCTGGGGCATCCTCGATCGTATTGGTACTAGGGGCGGATAAAAAATCTGCCATCAAATTGCCCTTCCAAGTTGATACGTCAGACGCTCTCGTTGGCGAACTCGTGAAGCTACTCGGCGAAGACGCGGTGGTCCTCAGATAGACAGGTGATACATCGCGATACCCGCGGCGACACTGACGTTGAATGATTCCTTCATGCCTCTCATCGGAATCTCTATGAGCGCATCGCAGAGCAAGCGGTGGTCCGGGTAAACACCATCAATCTCGTTACCAAGTAGCAGTGCGACTTTGTCAGGGGCTATGTAATCCGGGAGGGGGACCGATCGGTCATCTTGTTCGAGACCTACGAGTGTGTAGCCTTCCGACTTCAGTTCTTGCAGCGGCGGTTCGTCATAGCGCGCAAACGGGACAGCCGTTTCGGCTCCGAGGGCGGTTTTGTGTATTTGCCGTGTTATTTTATCTGCGAAGTGGGGTAGTCGTGTATCCCCGTCGATCGTAGGGTATGGCGTGTAGCCACTGAAAATGATCTTCGAGATACCAAAACCATCCGCCGTTCGGAAAAACGCCCCGACGTTATGGGTGGAGCGGATATTGTGGGCGATAAGGATGATTTCGCGCATGGCTACCATTGTATCACTTGCTGAGTATCCCTATTCACTGTAGAATCATAAGCACAATGGCATACATCGTTGAACCTAACGCCGGGGCTTTGGCTGAAGAGTCAAAGATCCAGCAGAACCGCCGCGACCACGAGGAGAAATCGACGGCTTCACGCGCGGCGATATTAGGCCTGCCATATCTCGATGCTAGGGAGTTTGAAAAAGAGCTCGATCTGGTCAAGGAGGGCATGCTGACGATCGACCAGATGCACCAATGGCGTATGGTTCCGCTTCAGGCGGGATCGGAATATGAG
>CAZGAP010000001.1:15631-23932 GCA_964523935.1 uncultured Candidatus Saccharibacteria bacterium | reverse complement strand
CGTACCGGTTCGGTGCCACCAGCAATACGCCGCAATCGGTCATTGAAAAGACGAAGCAGGAATATTCAGACAAGGGCAGGGAGGCCCAGATATTCCTGATCACCAACAGTGGTTACCAGGCACTCATGAACCGTTATGACCCTCCCAAGAAGGTCATTTATCAGGACATTACGATCGCCAAGGAGGGCGACAGCGCGACGATATCGGAAGTTAGCAAAACGCTGAATTCCGTCGGCTCCGATCAGGTGCTTGATTATCTCATCGACCAAGCGGACAAACTGGGCGCAAGTGACATTCACGTCGAGAACCAGCGTAATTATATCCGTATCCGTATGCGTGTCGACGGCGCATTGCACCCGGTCGCACAGATCGATAAAGATAAGTACCGCATCCTAATGGGTGCGATTGGTTCGCGCGCGAACATCTCGTCCGCCGCCAAGACGTCGCAATCGGGACATATCCAAAAGGATATTCACAGGGACGGAGCCACCCATTTGTTAAATATCCGTATCGAGACCGTTCCAACTATGTACGGCCAAGACGCGGTCATGCGTCTGTTCAATTTTGACGAGTCGATGCTCAACCTTGATCTTTTGGGCATACCCCCAAAGGAACGGGCGGAGATTGATGAGATCACGCGCCATCCGCGCGGCATGATGCTGATGGTCGGTCCGACTGGCTCCGGTAAGTCGACGACACTGTACAGCATACTCAACGCCCTCAATACGACCGATCGCAAAATCCTCACTCTCGAAGACCCTATCGAATATGGAATCGGTGGTATCGCACAGATTCCTGTCGACACGACGCATGGTCAGACATTCGCTGATGGTCTTCGCTCTATCTTGCGTCTTGACCCCGACGTGGTGATGCTCGGCGAGATCCGTGACGTCGATACTGCCAAGACGGCGATCCAAGCCTCTATTACCGGCCATTTGGTGCTCTCTTCATTTCATGCGAATTCAACGAGTGCTGCGTTCAGCCGTATGATCGGGATGATCGGTATCAATCCGATTTTTAGCTCCGCTATACGCCTGTTGATTGCCCAGCGTCTTGTCCGTCGCCTGTTCGACGCATCCAAAGAAGAGTACGTGCCTGACGAAGCGACAAAACGCTGGGTACGGAAGACGCTTGAGGGGGTTTCCCCTGAGCGGATGCAAGGCATTGATATAAACGGTGATTTCAAGCTGTGGCGAGCGCGGCCACATGCTGACGCGCCATTCGGCTTCAAGGGTCGTATCGTCGTGATGGAACAGATGGTCGTCAATAATCACATCCAGGCTTTCCTAAGGGGTGACATGGCCGACGCCAACCCCGAAACGATAGAAGCGGAAGCCAAGAAATCCGCGGATCTCATCACGCTCATCCAAGCAGGTACGCTCGCCGCGCTTCGCGGTGAAACGACCCTCGAAGAAGTAAACCGGGCCATTTAAGGCGTGCCATCGTACTAGCGGGCTACGTCATGCGAGGAAAACGCTTTTCAACGTATTCCATGAGGTCGTCGTCGATGCTAAACTCAAGTATCTCACCGGGTGTCAGAAGCTGTAGTGACTTCGCGAGATGCCTCGTGACATACTCGGAGGGCGTGTTCCTCGCAAGCTCGTAAGCGGTAATGGTCGCCGCATCTTCATCCCTATAGTCAGTGACAAGGTACGGTATCTCAGCAACTGTTTCAGTATCCGCCAAGGAAGCGAACAGAGCGAAGTCACCTAATCGAAGCCCGCTAACATGAAGAGGGCGGCTTTCTGCCTCTAGAACCGTTCGAGACGCCAAGCTGCTTGGTTGCCGGACGATACGATGCGCAAGTTTCGCCTCTCCATCCTCAGATGACGTATAGACACTCAGGGCCTCAAAAATCATATACTTCTTATATCATGTTTTCCTGTATGCACAAAATATTGCTTACAACCCTTTTAAAACAATGAAAAGTGTGCTATAGTAGATAATTGATTGTATTTATAAACCCATAAGCGAGAGATAAAATGAGTTTTGCACTAATCCAAAAGGTAAATGACGAGCAGAAAAAAGCTGCAGTCGTCGACGTACGAAGCGGTGACACGGTCCGTGTTCATCAAAAGATCAAAGAAGGCGCCAAGGAGCGTATCCAGATTTTCGAAGGCGTTGTTATCCGTACTGATAACAAGGGTTCACACACGAGTCGTATTACCGTTCGCAAAATCGCAAGCGGTGTTGGTGTCGAGAAGAGCTTCCTGCTTCATAGCCCTCTGGTAGAAAAGATCGAGATCGTTCGTCGCGCGAAAGTTCGACGCAACTTCCTGTCATTCCTTCGTCGACGTAGCGGTAAGAGTGCTCGCCTTACGGCGGTGCAGTTCGACCGTGAAGCGGTCAACGACATTCGTGACGTTCATGCGGAAGAAGAAGCAGCGCGCTTGAAAGAAGAAACCAAGAAGGCAGCTGAAGAAAAGCAAGCCGAAAAGGCAGCCGAAGACGCGGAGCTGAAAGCGAAGCAAGACGCGGTTGAAGCGGCTCACAAAGACAACGCCTAACACGATGGCGATATGAAAACGCTCCAGACGGAGCGTTTTTTGTTTGCATCTTCCCGTTGTCATCTGCCTGCGCTGGAGCTATTTCTCATCATGGCATACAATGAACTGATGATACTTGGCATAGACGAAGTTGGGCGAGGGCCATGGGCGGGTCCGCTCGTGGTTGGTGCTGTCGTGCTTGGTGGAGTCGCAATCGACGGCTTGACGGATAGTAAAAAACTCAGCAAGAAAAAAAGGGAAGAACTAGACGTTCTTATCAGGGAAAACGCCGCTGGCTATGGAATCGGCTGGGTTCATGCGGATGAGATAGACAGTGTCGGGCTTGCAGAATCCCTTAGGCTTGCGACGATCCGTGCCGTCGAAGAGATCAGGACGCCGTACCATGAGATCATCATCGATGGGACAATCAATTTTTTATCGGATACGGCGAAGGGCGGCTATGTGACAACGTTACCAAAAGCCGATTTGCTTGTACCTAGTGTGAGCGCGGCATCTATCGTAGCGAAAGTAGCTCGCGATGAGTACATGGCGCGACAGGACACCGTCTACGAGGGGTATGGATTCAAATCGCACGTCGGCTATGGTACTGCGGCTCACCGCGATGCCATCCAAAGACTGGGCGTCACGCCGCTTCACCGGTTGTCTTTCGCGCCGCTGGCAAAATACAGGCATACACCCATGACATATCAGGAACATAGTAATGAGAATGGCACAATCGGCGTTTCAACCAAAACGATTGGCGATCTGGCTGAAGATGAGGCTGCGAACTATCTTGTGCGCTATGGGCATAACATCATCGATCGGAATTGGAAAACGAAATATTGTGAGATCGACATTGTCTCAACAAAGGACGGAACGGTTTATTTCACTGAAGTGAAATATCGCAGGACTTCATGGCAAGGTGGCGGATTCGCTGCAATCACGAAAAAGAAAATGAACCAGATGAGATTTGCGGCAACATTGTACGCTCAGACGAAAAAAATACATGATAAGAATATGATTCTCGCGGCTGCATCCCTGACTGGCGCGGAGCCGACGGTCGAGGAGTGGGTGGCGATAACCGACTGAGCTAAAGAAGCTCGTCCTTCTTACTATTAAGAAACTGCATCCACTGGCGCACGAGACGAAGGATAGTTTTGAGAGGCAGCTCGATCAAGATATCAAGGACCATCGCAACTATGTTAACCTGGCTGTAACGATAGGAAATCTGTTGTCCGACGTAGATGAAGGGCATATATATGACATCACGGATAAGTGACAAAGATCCATGAGAAGCGTTGACTGTCTCAAGCTCGTTGATCTGACGAGAGAGCCTGAACGACAGGAAGCTTGCCGTCGAAAGGAAGACGAAGAAGATAATACCCTGGACGATATTGAATTCAAGCAAATGAAGAACGTATGACAGTCCGGCAAAAACGACGAGAAACGTGATACCGTAAGCCGTGTTAAAACCGATTGACGAGGAGTCCTTCGGCATGCGTATGGCCGGCGAATCCTTCTCCTCGTCATAGAAGATGCTCGTGACCTGGTTGATGACCGCATTGGTATTTCTGGCGTTCGGCGTCGTAAGGGTGAGTCGTGAGATCGCGATGAATATCGATGGGAAGAACAGGTTGATGAGAAGCGGCACCCACAAGATAGACCCGTATATCCAGATGTCGTAAGGCACTTCAATGGCAATGCCGACGATACTTTTCGTAATGAGGAGAAAAACGATACTACGCAGAATACCTTTGTCGAGCTTACTGTTGAGGGCGATATATTCGCTTTCGATATGACTGCGCAAGGCGTGCTCCAGTGTGTCGGGGGATTTGAGCGATTGGACATTGATAGGGGCGCTCTCGCTGAAAAAGCCGGTATAGATAAAGCGTAGCGGCGCACCGTTTTTGCCGATAATCCTTGTCGCATAGGCAACCGTTTTCGTCTTGATCAGATAATCTACCTTCTTGTTGAAGGTTATGAACGCATCTAAATCATCTATATTAACCCTGAAGCTGTCGATGAGCGCGGATCGGATCGTCATCGTATCCGACTTAAGGATCGAGCGGTGGATAGCGATAGAGAGAACGACTGAAAAATCATCCTCAGTGATCGCTTCGTTGTCGCGGATTAGTTTTTTGAGCGTCAGCTTATTTTGGAGGTACGTATAAGCGAAATGAGCGAACATGAGTTGTCGCATGTGGCTCTTGAGCGCTTGCTCGCATTTGACCGCAAGAATATCGAGGGTCCACTCTTGGAACTCATGACGTTTCGCGAGATTATGTTCCGTGTCGGCATAATCCCAGTAAGCATCGTAATACTGCTTGATATGACCCGAAACCGACTTAATGTCACTGCGCGTTACATAATCATTGTGGAGATATTCAGCCTGTGTCAACTCGGTAACGAGTTCTTCCGCCATCTGCGACGTGGGTACTTTGACGTGAAAAGAAAGGACACGTTTAAAGTAGCGGCGTATCGCACGCTGCTGCAATAGCTCGTCTTCGGCGTATTCTGACGCATTTCGTAGCTGCTCGTAGGCGGTCGTGATTGTACTTCCTACAGTTGGGATATGTACCGTATCTCTTTCACGTCGAGCGAGCGTGCGGGTCTCGTATGCGTCAATGCTACGGAGTGAATCGACCAGGGTTATGCCCAGAGGACTCAGATTAGATTGATGGCTCACCACGCTATTATACACCTGTCATGTGGAACTGTAACTATAGTTCAAGCAGCGCTTTTATGACGGCAGCCTTGTCGCGTTCGATGTGATCGACGCGACCTTCGATTTCGCTGATGCCCATCGTTATGGTCCGCACGAGCGCTGGGTCATTGGTTTTTGGCTGGAAGAATACCTTATACTCTTCGAGTTGCTTGGCGGTCATGAGTCCGGAAGCACTGTACCGAGGAAAATCATCGTAGCTTTTGTCGCCCTTGAATGTTTTTTCTACCCACTCCCAATTGTCGCGTACCCACTGCCAGGCCGCGTTACGAGATTCGCGCCCCCTGATAAGGTAAACGAACCAACGGAACGCATCCTGGGGCCGTACGACCTTCGGGTCCTTGATGTTATCGAGAAGTTCGGATATTTTTTCAGGGACTCGCGTGCTCGTGACGCCGATGCAAATGTCATTCTGAAGTTCGGACGAGTGTGTTGATTCATATGCTTTCATCATTCCGTCGACGACAGCGGCATCACTATAACGTGCCACTGCACTGAGGATCAGCGGTCGCAGCTCCGGATCAAGTTCCTCCAGAGGCGTCGATTCATATATGCTCTTAGCTCTTGCTATGGCATCTTGATTCTCGCTGTAGAGCGTCAGGGCAATGATTGTCGTACGCAGTTTTGAATCCTCATCTGATTCGCCTGGTCTTTTCTCCCAGCCGAGGCGGTCGTATTGCGTAGCTGCCAGCTGCCCGCTGAATCGGCGAAGGGCGTCTTCGGCCGCTTTGTCGTCTTCGATGAACTTACGGAGTTCGGCGAGTGCGAGCGAGATCATCCCCCAGACTTGTTCGGATGTTTCGTGCTCATATGCTTTCACGAGTGGTATGAGTGATTCGCTCCCCGTAACGCCGCCCCGCGTCAGCAGGGTCGCTTCGTTGAGGAGTTGAATGCGGCCTATGGCATCGAGCTCACCGTTTGCGATTTTTTTGATGAGCGCGGCACGTGACCTGTCATCGTAGTTCGTGATGAAGTGGGATGCGTCTTTCCGGTTGAGCCTAATGGCGTCTGATATTTTGAACTGCACGACAGCTTCTTCCATGAGTGCAGGTATGCTCTCGTCGTCAGCGTCTAGGGGTATGGGCCATTGGCGTCCGGAGTCTTGGTGAGGGCCTATGTAGAACTGTTTTTGATCTAACGTTAATGAATCGTTATCGCGCGTGAGCGTAACGACTGGGTACCCTGGCTGCGTAATCCAGGCATTCATGATCTCCGTGATCTGCTTTCCGCTTGCGACACTCAGTTCTTCCCATAAGTTGTCGCCAACGGTGTTTTTGTAGGCATACTTCGCAAAGTAAGATCGGAGTCCGTCGCGGAAATCCTCATCACCGATGTAATATTGGATCATTCTGAGGAGGCGGCCGCCCTTTGCGTACACGATCGCACCGTCAAAGAGCGTGCTGATCTCGTCGGGGTGGTGTACGTCAACCTTGACAGGCTGCACACCGTCAATAGCATCCCTTCGAAGAGCTGCGATGCTGATGTCGGTGTTGAAATCAAGCCAAATGTTCCATGAGGGCTCGAGCGCATCAACTGACAGGTACATCATCATTTCGGCGAAACTTTCGTTCAGCCACAGGTCGTTCCACCACTCCATCGTGACAAGATTGCCGAACCACTGGTGGGATAGTTCGTGGGCCACGACGGTGGCAATGTACTGCTTACTGGAAATGCCTGTCGTTTTTGGATCGGCGAGCAGGGCGACTTCTCGGTATGTTATAAGGCCCCAGTTCTCCATCGCGCCTGAGGAAAAATCAGGCAATGCCACGTGATCGCATTTCGGCAGAGGATACGGTGTTCCGAAATACTCGTCGAAATACTCTATCAGCCGGACGGACATATCGAGCGAGAAGTCGAGGCTTTCTGCTGGCTGGGCGAGAGTAGCCCATACGTTCACCTCGACGCCGTCTTTCGTGTGTGCTGTTTTCTTTTGCATTTCGCCAGTGACGAAGGCCAGAAGATACGTGCTCATCCGGGGTGTCGTATCGAACGATGTCACTAGGCGATCCTTCTCGGTGTGCTGAGCGACCGCGGGCATGTTAGAAAGTACTTCGATTCCCGTCTCGGTATTCAATGTCAGGTCAAACGTTGCCTTAGCGGCAGGCTCGTCAATGCACGGGAAGACCTCACGTGCATGATGGGATTCGAACTGAGTAGCAAACAGCTTCTTCTTTTTGCCATCGTGCATGAAATAGCACGGATAAAGACCATGCATGTGATCCGTTATTTCGGCGTCGAACTCAATCGACACACTGTGATCGCCGGGACTGAGCCGATCAGCCATGAAAGTCACTTCATCGTTTTCACCGACATCAGAACTGGCCAGTGAATCGTCTATCGATGCGGAAATGATACGGAGACCTTTCGCGTGCAGCGTGATGCGATCGCTACTTTCGGGGACCGCGCCTTTTATCGTGACGGTACCATGGAAAGTGTGGTCCGTTTCGTTCAATTTCAACGACAACGCATAATGCTCTGGTATAAATTTATCAATCAGTCGGTTAACACTAGTCATATATCCAGTATACTAAAGATGTGTATCAAAGGGGACTTCGCGCTCGACGATTGGCCGCATTGGCGGCTTCTGTTATTTTTTTGCTGGTCGTGGTACTGACAAATGGAAATATGTGGCAACAGCAGGATGTTCCGGTCGTCGAGTCTCCAGCCTCTGGCGCGGCAGCACAGTCGCTAGCAAGTCTTCCAGTCAAGGGAAGAGCGGCAAAAACAGGATACGAGCGGGCGCAGTTCGGAGATGGATGGGCGGCTATCGAAGGTTGTGACATGAGAAATATCATCTTGAACAGAGATTTGAAAGACGTGTCGGTCGGCAGCGATTGCAAGGTGCAGGCAGGGACTCTGGAAGATCCATATACGGGCAAAACGATTTCGTTTCAAAGGGGGGCTGCTACAAGTGATGAGGTGCAGATCGACCATGTCGTGGCACTCAGCAACGCCTGGCAAACCGGAGCGCAGCAGCTTACGTATGAACAGCGGGTAGAACTAGCGAACGATCCGCTGGAACTAATCGCGGTTGACGGAAACGAAAACCAGAAGAAATCTGACGGAGACGCGGCAACATGGTTACCGCCGAAC
>CAZGAP010000001.1:12763-15621 GCA_964523935.1 uncultured Candidatus Saccharibacteria bacterium | reverse complement strand
TTTCGCTGTCAATACGTTGCACGTCAGATCGCCGTGAAAGCGAAGTATCAATTATGGGTGACGGTGGCCGAGCGAGACGCAATGAAAACGGTGCTTGGGGCATGCCCGTACCAGCCGCTGCCTTCGGAGTGAGCTTGCTATTATAGTAGGAGTGAGCTATAATAAATGTAGTACATTCCGGCCGGCAGGTCGGATTTTTTCATAAAAGAAAGGAATACATTGTGGAAGATTTGAACATCAAACAACTGACACTTGCGGTACGAACGATCGCGGAAGAAAAGAATTTGCCGGAAGAAACCGTCTTGTCGGTCATCGAACAGGCGATCGCCGCGGCATGGCGCCGCGACAATGGCGAACGTGACCAAGAAGTTCGTGCCGAATTGAATGTGAACGACGGCACGGCGACTGTCTATGTTGCCCGTGAGGTCGTTGAACTTGTCGGTAGCGATTCCGTAGAGATTAGTCTCGATGAGGCTAAAAAAGTGAAGAAGGATGCGGCTGTCGGTGATGTCATCGAAGAAAAGCATGAGGTAACTTCTTTTGGCCGCGTGGCAGCACAAACCGCAAAACAAGTCGTTTTGCAGCGCCTTCGAGAAGCTGAGCGTGAGGTCGTTCTCGCCGAATACGAAGACAAGATAGGCACTGTCGTCACCGGTACGGTTCAGCGTGTTGAGCCACGTGTCATCCGGGTAGAGCTAGGCAAAGCAACCGGCATCATTCCTCAGTCAGAGCAAATCCAGGGTGAATTCTACAGTATCGGTTCACGTATCAAAGTGTTCATCAAAGATATCGAGCGTGACAACAGGGGTCCACAGCTGATCCTCAGCCGTGGCAATGAAGCATTTGTCGAATATCTGTTCCGACAGGAAGTACCTGAGATGGAGACGAACGCTGTTGAGATCAAAGCGATCGCCCGCGAAGCTGGCCGTCGCACTAAATTGGCAGTAGCGAGTACGGTTCCTGGAGTAGACCCTGTCGGCACCTTCGTCGGCGGACACGGTACTCGCGTTCAGGCGGTCATGAATGAGATCGGCGATCAGGAAAAGATCGACATCATCACGTTTGATGAGAACGTTGAGCAGTTCATCCGTAATGCCCTGAGCCCAGCCGAAGTTGCCAAGGTTGAAATCGATGAAAAAGAAAAGCGTGCGAAAGTGTTCGTCAACGAAGACCAGCAGTCGATAGCAATCGGACGTGGTGGCCAAAACGTCCGCCTCGCGGCACGCCTCACGGGTTACGAACTTGATATCGAAACGGCACAGCCTGAAAAGCCTGCGGAGCCAAAGCCAAAGAAGAATATCGAAGACAGCCTGATGAGTGCCGTCGACGAAGCTTCGACCGAGCAATAGTCCGTCAAGCAAGCATTCATCGCTCGTATGTCAATCAAATAAAACGATAATTAGCACTCACTTGACCCGAGTGCTAATTATCGCTATACTGAATATAGCTATCGGTTAATGTAAGATAAAGTGCTTGCGCCGATGCATTGGAGGATTGATAATAGTATTATGCCTGAGGACTTTGCAGAATTTATTTCGCACCTCACCGATAACGCTCGGACGAGCTTGCAGCACGCCGACGCGATTGCTCGCGGATATGGGAGTGCATATATAGGTACGGAGCACCTTTTGCTCGGCGTGCTTGCCCAAGGTGGGTCTGTTGGAGCGAAACTGCTAGCAGATGCGGGAGTAACCCTGGATCGAGCCGAACTTGCACTTAACCTGACGCCACGCACGCTTATCGTAAGTACTGGTGCAAAGGGTCTGTCTGAGACGGCCAAGTTGACGCTGAAAATGAGTTGGGATATCGCGCAAGAATTCCACCAGGACGTGCTTGGTACCGAGCATATCCTTTACAGTATTCTGAGTCAGAAGAACGCGCGTGCGACGGTGCTTCTGCGTGACATGAACGTGAACATTCCCGAACTGACTAGCGAACTTGAAGAGTACTTTGATCGTCAGAATAACGACTACAACCAGTCAATGGAAGAAGCGACTTCGCAGCGCGCTGCGAAACAACGTCGTGGCGGAGCGCTTGACACATTCGGTACGGATTTGACGGCGAAAGCACGAGCAGGCGAGCTCGACCCGGTGATCGGCCGTGATCAACAGCAAGAACGGATGGTGACGATACTGAGCCGCCGCACAAAGAACAACCCCGTCCTGATAGGTGAGCCGGGCGTCGGTAAGACGGCAGTCGTCGAAGGATTGGCGCAACGAATTGCGCGCGAGGAAGTCCCTGACCATTTGCTCGACCGGCGTGTCGTACAGCTCGATCTCGCCGCCATGATTGCCGGCACGAAATACAGGGGCGAGTTTGAGGAGCGTTTGAAAAAAGTCATTGATGAGCTCAAAAGCCAAAAAAATGTCATCGTGTTTATCGATGAGCTTCACTTGCTTGCTGGAGCGGGCGCCGCTGAGGGCGCGCTCGATGCTGCCAATATGCTGAAGCCTGCGCTGGCGCGGGGTGAGCTCCATCTTATCGGTGCGACGACGATGGACGAATACCGCAAGCATATCGAAAAAGACGCGGCACTCGAACGTCGCTTCCAGGCGATCATCGTCAAGGAGCCTTCGCTCAAAGACACAGTCGCGATCTTGAAGGGCTTGAAAAGTTATTATGAAAAGCACCATGGTGTCGCCATCGCGGACGAGGTGATTGAGCAAGCGGTGCATATGGCTGACCGTTATGTTAGTGAGCGCAACATGCCCGACAAGGCAATCGATGTGATCGATGAGGCCGCGGCGCTCGTGCGCGTCAAGCGGGGGCGTCGCCCGAGCAGGGTTCGCGATTTTACTCGTCAGCTAAAGAACCTGAATGAAAAGATGGATGAGGCGGTCAACAACGAAGACTATGAG
>CAZGAP010000001.1:6036-12700 GCA_964523935.1 uncultured Candidatus Saccharibacteria bacterium | reverse complement strand
AAACCCGCATCAGTCAGATCAGTGTGAAATTGAACGAGCTGCGTGAAAACGACGAAAAGAGAACGCCAGTGACACTTACTGACGATGACATCGCTCATGCCGTAGCGACCATGACGGGCATACCAGTCGAAAGATTGCAGAAATCAGAGCTCAAGTTGCTTCGCAGCCTAGAGAAGCACCTGTCTAAATTCATAATCGGCCAAGACGAAGCCGTAAAGACGATATCGAAGGCTATCCGCCGAAGCAGAAGCGGTGTCGCAAGCCACAAGCGACCCATAGGATCCTTCGTCTTCATGGGCCCAACCGGCGTAGGGAAGACGGAGCTTGCAAAGGTGCTTGCCCGTGAAGTCTTTGGCAGCGAGGACTCATTGATAAAGATAGATATGAGTGAGTTTGGCGAGCGCCACAACACGAGCCGTCTGCTCGGTGCGCCTGCGGGATATGTTGGCTATGAAGATGGGGGCAAGTTAACAGACAAGATCCGTCGACAGCCGTACAGTGTCGTACTCTTCGATGAAATCGAGAAAGCGCACCCTGATGTCTTCCAGTTGCTTTTGCAGATGCTCGAAGATGGCAAGCTGACTGACGCGAAGGGAAGAGAGGTTGATTTCACGAACACGATCGTCATTTTGACAAGCAATCTGGGTGCTGACCGCATGATGAAAGAGTCGGCTCTTGGATTTCATGCGAAGTCGGCAAAGGATAGCAAAGAGCTCGACGAGGTGCACGAGGAAAATGCTAGTGCGGCACGAGAAGCGCTCAGTAAGCGCATGAGGCCGGAGCTGATCAACAGGTTTGACGCGATCGTGACGTTCCGGGCACTGACACCAAAAGAGGTTGGGAAGATTTTTGACAATCTGGTCAATGAACTTCAGGAGCGCCTTGTTTCAAAAGGTATCCGACTCGTTATCAAGCCGACGGCCAAACGTTATCTCATCAAAAAAGGATATGATGAAAAGTTCGGCGCCCGACCGCTCCGTCGAACGATCCAAGACGAGTTGGAACATCAGCTCGCAGAGGGTATACTGGATGAAAAATATGAACGTGGCAGTATACTCATGGTAACGGCACGGGGGGGCAAGCTTGCAATCACCACAACCGCTGAACAACCAGCGTAAACGAAAATCAGCATGGGGCGCGTTGCTCGTCGGCGTCTTGCTGCTTGCGGCCAGCCTGTTCGTGCTGTTCAATCGTCAGTACATAGCAGATACGGTAAGTTTCTGGCAATACCAGCCATCGTCGGCGATAGAAAGTATCGTGTCTAAGACGGACATGACAGATGATGCCAAGTTTATTTTTTATGCCGTTCAGCCAAGTGTCGATGGTAACCGCACATTTAACGTCAAGTGTGACCGCAAGGAACAAAACACGGCCGTTCTAGGGTGCTACGCGAGCAATAAAATATACATCTTTGACATCAAGGACGAACGCCTTAACGGTATTGAAGAGGTGACCGCGGTCCACGAACTGCTCCATGCCGTATATGACAGGCTGTCCCCAGAAGAACGGGCCAGAGTTGATTCGTTGGTTGAGGGTGAGTATGCGAAACTCCAAACCGATGAGCGTTTTGCCAGTAGGATGGAATTCTATGCCCGAACAGAACCTGGTGAGCGAGATAACGAGCTCCATTCGATAATCGGTACGGAGGTGGCAACGGTTAGTGAGGAACTTGAGGCTCACTACAAGCGATACCTGAATGACAGAAGCAAAATCGTTGGCTACTACGATACGTACCATCGGGCTTTCACTCAGCTTGAGTCGCAAGCGAAAGATTTGCAAAAGCAACTCGACGCACTGAGCCAAAAGATTAAAGAGTCCACATCGGCTTACAATACCGATGCGAAGCAGCTGAATGCAGATATCGATTCATTCAACAAGCGAGCTGAAAATGGTGACTTTACGTCGCAGTCAGCTTTCAATACCGAACGCGCGGCAATGGTCACGCGGGCTACCCTGCTTGCCGGCCAAAGAAAATCAATTAATACGCTCATCGTCCAGTACAACGATCTTAAAGACAAATACAATGAGACCGTGACGCAGTCGAACGAACTATATAAGAGCATCGACAGTAATCTTGCACCCGCACCTACGGTATAATGTAACTATGGCAAAAGCAAAAACTCAGTTCGTATGCCAAAGTTGCGGCGCTTCATACCCTAAGTGGACCGGACGGTGTGATAATTGCGGCGAGTGGAATACACTTGTCGAACAAATGCCTGTCGTGTCCGGCAAATCAGCGGTCGCCAGAAGTAGTGGGAGCCTTCTGCAGACCCAAACGATGAAATCGATTCAAAGCGATGACAAGGTGTCCCGGTTACATACGGGTATTTCAGATCTCGACGATGTCCTTGGTGGTGGGATTCTTCTTGGCGGTGTCGTACTTCTTGCGGGCCAGCCAGGTATCGGCAAGAGCACGTTGCTCTTGCAGACGACAGCTTTTATAGCGAAGACCTCGCCGGTACTGTATGTCAGTGGAGAGGAGTCCGCGTCGCAGGTGAAGTTACGCGCGGAACGATTGGGCGCGAACGAAAGCGAACAGCTAAGTTTTGCCGCGAGCACGAGCGCCGATGACATAGCTGCGACCATCCGATCCGGAGCTTACAAACTTGTCGTCGTTGATTCGGTGCAAACGTTGACGCTTGGTGAGATCACCTCCGCCCCAGGAAGCGTCAGTCAGATCACGAACAGTAGCAATGTTATCATCCAAGCGGCGAAAGCGACTGGCGCTGCTGTTGTGCTTGTCGGACATGTGACCAAAGAAGGCTCCATCGCAGGGCCTAAGGTATTAGAGCATCTCGTTGACGTCGTGTTGCAATTCGAGGGCGATCGGTATGGCGGCTTCAAGGTGGTGCGTGCCATTAAGAACCGATACGGCTCAACCTCGGAGGCTGCGATTTTCGAGATGGACGAAAAAGGTCTGTCTGTTGTCGAGAATCCGTCAGCGTCGCTGCTTGCGGAGAGGCAAAACGCCGACGGCTCCGTCGTACTGGCGACGCTTGAAGGGACGCGGCCCTTGCTCGTAGAGATCCAAGCGCTTGTCAATCCGACGAACTTCGGCTATCCTAAACGTACAGCCAGCGGCTTTGATCTCAACCGTCTCAATCTTCTTATTGCGGTATTGGAACGACGAACAAAATTGAATTTATCAGATAAGGATATCTATATAAATGTCGTCGGCGGCCTCAGGCTCGCCGATCAGGCGGCCGACCTGGCGATATGTATGGCTATAGCGAGTGCCGCGGCCGGGCGAAGGCTTGATGACAACATCGTGGTGTTCGGTGAAGTGGGACTCGGCGGTGAAGTCCGCTCGGCGTTAGGCGCGCAAAGAAGGATCGACGAAGCTCGGAAACTAGGCTTCACGCGCGCGATAGCGCCTCTGCAGGCGAAGAATGACGGGTTTGTGACGGGAGTAAAAGACCTCAGACAAGCGCTCATTGATTACTTACAAAAATAACTCATATAAAGGTAAATATGGATTTAGAACAATTATTACTCGTAGGACTCTTATGTATCATAATGGCTGAGGTCACGTATCTGGTCGTGAAGCTCCCAAGACAGGCGGGCGGCAAGAAGAACATGATATTCGTCGATACGTCAGTACTAATAGACGGACGAATCGTTGCCGTTGCCGAGTCCGGTTTCATTGGCGATACTCTGGCGATACCAAGAAGTGTCATTGGAGAGCTTCAGTTCCTAGCCGATAACGCAGACCCCGACAAGCGATCACGGGCGCGTCATGGCCTTGACGTCGTCAAGGAGCTGCAAAGCCTTGAAACGGTCGACGTTCTTCTGTTTCAGGATGGCAGCAAAGCGGAGGAAGGCGTTGATGAGAGGTTATTGAAGTTAGCCAAAAAGCACGGCGGCTCCATCTGTACGATTGATTATAACTTGAACAAAGTGGCTGTCGTTGAGGGTATTGCGGTGTGTAATGTGAATGAGCTCGCAAAAAATCTTCGTATGGCATACCTACCTGGTGAAAAGATCATGATAGAACTTGTACAAAAAGGGCAGGATGCGCATCAAGGTGTCGGATACCTGCCTGACGGCACGATGGTCGTCGTCGAGCAAGCGTCAGGGCATATCGGCCAATCAGTTGAAATCGAGTTCATCCGCAGCCTTCAGACAGCAGCGGGAAAGATGATGTTCGCAAAGAAAGTCGAAAAGCAGAAGCCGAAGCAGCAGCCAGTTGCCCGTAAGCAGGCGGCGGGTAGGCAGGCTCGGCCTCAGGTTATGCAGCAGGGTGCTAAGAAGGTGAACTCAGCGAAAAACCAACCTCGGCGACCGAAAGATGCTGAATCAAGCCTATTGGACCTCGTCGATAAACAGCAGTAAATCATATCCTTACGGATATGATTTACTTGCAGTACCGGTGTAGTACAATTCATCGGTGACAGTGACTGTCACGTTGAACGGATCCGGTCCGCTCGCGGTATACGTCGTTTCGAACGTACCTCCGCCCGAAGTGCTCTGCGAGCCGACCGTTACGCCGTTTACGGCGAAGGTTAGTCCGGTAATCGGTGCTTTGCCTTGCGAAACGGTCGCAGTGATCTTATACGTCGTACCTCCGGATGGCGTGATGCTGATAGCCGATATGGCTGGCACTGCGTCCCCGCACTGGTGCGCATCGTCCGTTTTGCTTGCATCATAGCCGTCTGACGCGACAAACACTTCTTTCTTGGTGCTTGGATCGATTGATTTGATGACACTGATTTCAACCTTCGCTCCTTGTGGAGTACAATCTGTCGCCCGCTTCTTCGACACCTTGTCGAATGTCATTTTTGAGAACTGCTGGGCTTTGTTTTTGTTATACCAGGAAGGGAAGATTTCTTTGCCGATTTTCTGTATGCCTTGTGGCATGGAGAACCAGTCACCTTGCTTCCATTTTCCTTCTTTGGCATAGACTTCTTTGTGGGCATAAGTCATGACGCTGTCGATGATTGGGCCGGGTATGGATGAGTTACCGTTCTTCAGCGGGCTGGTGTCTGGGTTGCCCAACCAGACGCCCATGGTGATCGCGGGACTATAGCTCATCATCCAGATGTCCTTGGATTTACCGTTGACGTCAGACGTACCGGTTTTTGCGGCAGTCTTTACGTTGCCGCGGTCAACGACCAGTCCCGGGAAGTTCCTGCCGTACAGACCTGCGCGAGCATTGTCATCGCTTAAGATATCCGAGATGATATAGGCAACTTGTGGATCAATCACCTTTTTCGGCGTCGGATCCTTCCATTTCTTCAGTGTCTGATTGACCGAGTTCTTCACTTCCAAAACGGTGCTATACGGCTTGTACGTACCGCCGCGGGCAAGGGTCGTGTACGCGTTGACGTGTTCAACTTGGCGTGTGCCACAGCCGCCGATAGCGGAGGCGAGGCCGACCTGTGCGTCCGCACCTTGGGTGCAGTAACTTTTGTTCCCTGCCGCCCTGATCAGCTCAAGTGAGGGCTTGACGCCAGTGATTGACATTGCTTTGATGACGGGAATGTTCCGAGACAGACCAAGGCTTTGTCGTATCGGGATGTTGCCGCGGAAGCCTTTGTCGGCGTTGTTCGGGGTGTAATTGCCCTCGAACGTAGTTCTAACGTCAGGTAGGACGGTGCCACTTCCGTATATGTTCTTGTTCGGGTCTTCGTTTTCGCCAAAAAGTTTTGCGTACACGAACGGCTTGATGCTCGAGCCGGGTTGGATGAACGCGGTCGCGGCATTGTCCTGTCCGAAGTCTGGATAATTGTAATCACGGCTACCCATCATCGCGATGATCTGACCCGTCTTGGAATCCTCAACCGTAGCAGCGCCATTGGTGAATCCGGCATAGCCTGGTTTGCAAGTGTATGAAAGCTCGCGTCCTTCCGGGCAGTCTTTTATGAACATTTGTGCGAAGCTTTCCTCGAGTTTTTTCTGGATTCCACTATCGAGCGTTGTCGTGACGGTGAGTCCTCCTCTGCCGACAGCCGCCTTGCCAAGCTCAGCTTCGAGCTGGGAGCGGACCATCTGAACGAAATGAGGTGCCTTAATATCCCCGTATTGGGAAGACTGAGGCAATATGGTATCAAGGATCGGTTCTTTTTTGGCCACTTCGGCTTCGCTTTTCGTGACGAAGCCCTGGTCTACCATCTCATTGAGTACTTTATGCTGCCGAGCGAGTAATGCCTCATGCCCTTCAGGATTGTAAGGATCGTAAAGCCCGGGTTGGTTCGGTATGCTCGCAAGCAGAGCCGCTTGGGAAAGGGTGAGTTCTTTCGCGTCCTTGCCGAAGTATGTCTTCGCTGCTGATTGAACGCCGTTTCTACGGCCACCATAAGGAGATTCGTTCAGGTACAGGTTTAAGATCTGATCTTTGTTGTACATCCGTTCAACTTCGATGGAAAGTATGATTTCTTTGATCTTGCGGGGGATGCCGCCCAGACCGCGCTGCTGCGCTTCATCGGCGAAAAACACTTGCTTGACGAGCTGCTGAGTCAAAGTGCTACCGCCTTGCGTACTACCACCTCCGTAGTTATTGATAAGCGCACGGGTGATACCAGTAAAGCTGATGCCGCCATGTTTATAGAAGTCTTTGTCTTCGATAGCGACCGTCGCTTTTTTCATGATCGGACTGATCTCATTGCCGTTAACAACCAGCTTGTAATCGCCATTACCCTTGTCTTCCCAAAGTAAGGCATCATTG
>CAZGAP010000001.1:0-6026 GCA_964523935.1 uncultured Candidatus Saccharibacteria bacterium | reverse complement strand
AGAAAGCGCATGCCACAGACCGCGCCATGCCTGAAGGCATCATTGCCACCCGCGGGTCCGCGCTTGTCGTAATACTTCGTGACTGTCGTATGGACGCGCTCGGCAAGGTTTTCTGGTCGGATAGCATCAAGGTCTTTGCGGAAGTATGCGAAGAGTGCGCCTACCATCAAAACGACGAGTAGAACACTGACTCCGGCGACCTTCAGCGCCATCATGCCGCCCTTGCGACTGAACCAATACCCTGCGACCCGTTTAGGATGCATGCGGGCGAACGTGCGTGCGACAGGGTGCTTCGGCAACGTGGCGAGATACTCCGCCTTCTTACGATGAGCGGCGTCTTTTTTCGTACGTCTTTTATGCACTAAATTAGAGTAAACCTTCAGTTTACGTGAACTTCGCCGTTTAGCCACGATATATGTTTCCCATAAGCAATATTGCTTCTCATTATATCACCAAATGCTAGCTGCCAATACTCATTTTCTGATACAATAACCGCATATGACGTTATCTGAAGAACTAGAGTGGCGAGGTTTCGTCAACCAGACGACATTCGAAGACATCAAGGCCTTGGACGAAGGTCCGGTATCATTCTACTTCGGTGTCGATCCGAGTGCTGACAGCATGCATATCGGTCAGCTCGCCATGGCAATGATGATCAGGCATTTCATTACCCATGGCCATAAAGCGACGCTGCTTGTAGGCGGGGCGACAGGTATGATCGGCGACCCTGACGGTAAGACCGATGAACGGGAATTGAAGTCCGTTGAAGAGGTCGAGCGCAATAAGGCCGGAATAGCCGCCCAATACGCGAGTCTGTTCAGTGGCCAATCATTCGATATCGTTGACAATTACGATTGGTTCAAAGACATGAATTACCTGACGTTTCTTCGGGAGGTCGGAAAGTACGTACCCCTCAGTCAGATGCTAGGCCGGGACTTCATCCAAACGCGCATCGGTGAGGGCGGTAGTGGTATTAGCTATGCCGAGTTCAGCTACGCGCTCATACAAGGTTATGACTTTTTGCATTTGTTCCGCGAAAAGGGAATCACGCTGCAGATAGCAGGTGCTGATCAGTGGGGCAATAGTATCACGGGGGTACAACTGATACGGAAAATTGAAAGCGCCGAGGCGAACGTATGGACAGCACCGCTTATCATTAATAAATCGACAGGCCGTAAATTCGGCAAATCAGAAGAGGGAGCTGTGTGGCTCGACTCCTCGAAGACGAGCGTCTTTCGGTTTTATCAGTTCTGGCTGAACGTCGATGATGAAGGGGCCATTGACTACGCAAAAATCTATACGCTTCTCAGTCCCGATGAAGTGAGCGAATTAGCTGAGCGGCAAAAAGCTGATCCAGGTGCCCGCGATGCCCAAAAGACGTTAGCATTTGAGGTAACTAAACTCGTTCACGGTGAAGATGCCGCCACAAGCGCTAAGAAGGTCACCGAAGTGCTCTTCGGCGCTGCATCATTTGATAGCCTGACTCCCGAAGATCTTGATCTGCTCGCGGGTGAGATTCCAACTGCGGCAATAGGCGCTGCTGCGGTTGATCTTCTGGTTGATAGCGGGCTTGCTCAGAGCAAGGGTGAATCGCGTCGTCTGATTCTTGGCGGCGGCGTATCGGTGAACGGCGACAAGCTGCTCGATGACCGTATCATTGACCACCCAGCGATCATCAAAAAGGGTAAGAACAGCTTTCTTCTTGTCCGTTAACCCCTGATGACAGAGGTTACCTTAGCAACCAATTCGTCCAACGCTTCTTTCGACGCGGCTTCGGCATTCAGGCGTAAGAGCGGCTCCGTGTTGCTGAATCGAACAATGAACCATTTGTCTTCGTAATTGACGCTCAGTCCGTCGAGTTCATCCTGTGTGCCATCTTGGAATTGGGTACGCAGCCGTTGTAGAACAACCTCCTTGTCATCGATCTCGAAATTCGTTTCTGGGATAGCGACATAGGTGCCGCGGTATTTGCTATGGAGTTCGCTCATCTTGAGCCCGCTTTCAGCGAGTACCTGGACGACGGCAAGGGCCGCGATGAGCCCAGAATCCGCATAAAAGTTATCGCGGAAGTAATAATGACCAGAATGTTCACCAGCGAAAACGGCATCGTACTTACGCATATCGGCCTTTATATAGCTGTGACCGACCTTGGTACGGTATGAGGTACCGCCGTGTCGGGTGACTGTTTCGGGAACGATCCGGCCGCAGTTGGCGTTATAAAGGATGGTTGCTCCGGGATATTTCGTTAAGAAGTAGTCGGCGAGAATGGCGGTGACGGTCGTTCCGGCGAGCGGTTCGCCTGTTTCATCAATGATGACAGCACGGTCACCGTCGCCGTCAAATGCCACGCCGAAATCAGCCTTTATGTCCGTGACTTTTGCCTGGAGGTCGAGAAGATTCTCAGGTACGAGCGGGTTGGCGATATGGTTGGGGAACGTCCCGTCCAGTTCGAAATACATCCTCTCGACGCGCAAAGGAATCTTCGGCTCAAGGGAGGGTATGATCGCACCGGCCATACCGTTGCCGGCGTCGATCGCCACGTCGTACGAGTCCCAGGTGTCCGCGCTGACGAAGGATAGCGCATGGTCGATCCAATCATCGACGATGTTCTTATGGGTAACGGTCCCAGAGATTGTTGCCGGTTTGAAATCGTCGTGCAATACGTTATCGCGGATATCGGCAAGGCCGGTTTCGATACCAAGGGGCTTCGCTTCTTCCCGGCAAAGCTTGATGCCATTGTCGGCACCCGGATTATGGCTGGCCGTGACCATTGCGCCACCGGCAAGACCGAGGTTGCCGACTGCGAAGTAAATCATATCACTGGTAACCTGGCCGATATCGACGACATCGCGGCCTTGTCGGACGATTCCTTCGATAACGGCGTTCGCGAGTTCTTCGGAATCGGGGCGCATGTCACGCCCTACCGCTACGGCCCCCTGTTTCGGAAGCCAGTCAGCGAGCGCCCGGCCAACGGCTTCTGCTACCTCAGCGGTCAGTTCTGTGCCGACTTTCCCTCGTATGTCATATGCTTTGAAAATATTCGTTTCAACAATGGCCATAACCCCTCCAGACTATTTGTCATGCAGTCTTCATTGTACACTATTCATATGAATCTCTCATCGTCGCTCGGTAGTATAAAAGGAGTTGGTCCAAAGACGGCGGAACAGCTATCTGCGGCTGGTCTTGAAACCGTGGGAGACCTCATCACATTCCTGCCTAGGGGCTATGAAGATTTTTCTGAAGTCGTATCGATCGCGGACATTAGTCCGGGTAAGCGGACGATACGCGCTCGTTGCGAGTCAGTCAGCACGAGAAGGGTACGCCGTGGCTTACAACTGACTACCGCGACGCTCGCAGACAAAACCGGCAAGCTTCAAGCGGTTTGGTTCAATCAGCCGTACAGGGCGACGCAACTCAAGGGTCATGACGAATTTTACTTCTCGGGCGATTTCGAGTTCAGTTTCAACCGGTACCAGCTTACGAACCCAAGCGCTGAAATGGTAAGCGACTTGCCGATATCAACGGATAGGATAGTCCCGATTTATCGTTCAGTCAAAGGATTGAAAAGCCAGATAGTCAGAAAGATCCTCGCCGAACTGAAGCCACTGATCATGATGATTCCCGAAACGCTGCCTGAAGATATCGTCAAACGCCAAGAGATTATGGGCTACAGCCGAGCGCTACTGGGCATCCATTTTCCGGATTCAGCGCACGATATCGAACGCGCCAAAGAGAGGATTGGTTTTGAGGAACTTTTCCATCTGATGCTCGCGGCACAATTGAACAAGCGGGCAAACGCCCAGCTTGAAGGGTGGGATATCCGATTTGACCAGGGTGCCGTGAAAGAGTTCGTGAGTAAACTGCCATTCCAACTAACGAATGCTCAGCGGCTATCTGCTTGGGAAATTATCCAGGATTTCGAAAAACCGCACCCGATGAACAGGTTGCTGCAGGGGGATGTCGGTAGCGGGAAGACCGTAGTAGCGGGGTTGGCGGCAGGCCAGGCCGCGACGAGTGGCTTTCAGTCGGCTCTGATGGCTCCGACTGAAATCCTTGCCAACCAGCATGCCGAGACTCTCATGAACCTCCTGGAGCCTCTTGGTGTCACGGTAGGATTATTGACGGGCAGCGTCAAAGGGAAGGTGAGGTCTCTGCTTTACGAGCAGATCAGGGATGGTGGCGTCGACGTCGTCGTAGGTACGCATGCGCTGATTCAGCAATCTGTCACGTTTCATAAACTTGGCTTCGTCGTCATCGATGAACAACATCGCTTCGGCGTTAACCAAAGGCAGGAGCTCCTGAAAAAATCGAAAAAACTTCCACACCTATTGGCGATGACCGCCACCCCTATCCCGCGTAGCTTAGCATTAACGCTGTACGGCGAGCTCGACATCAGCATACTAAACGAAAGACCAAAGGGCAGAAAGCCAATTATTACCAAAATCTGGTCACCGAACAGTCGCGCACAGTTGTACGAACTGATAGACCATCAGTTGAACGAAGGGAGGCAGGCATATGTTATTTGCAGTCTCATCGACGATAACCCCGACAACGAGGTCAAAAGTGTCGAAGCCGAGTACAAGCTGCTCAATACGGGTCCGTTCAAACATCGCCGTATCGGGCTACTGCATGGCAAGATGAAGCCAGTAGACAAGGATTCGGTCATGACGGATTTCGCGTCCGGAAAACTGGACATTCTTGTTAGTACGACAGTCGTCGAAGTTGGCGTCGACGTACCGAACTCAACCGTCATGATCATCGAAAATGCCGACAGGTTCGGTCTGAGCCAGCTGCACCAGTTAAGAGGGCGGGTAGGAAGGTCAGAGTATCAGAGTTATTGCTATCTTATTACATCTACCAGTCAGAAACCCAGCCAACGTTTACGAGAGATCGAGAAGTCAAACGATGGTTTTTACCTTGCTGAGGTGGATCTCAAGCTACGAGGCCCTGGTGAGATATACGGGCGGGCACAGCATGGCGAGCTGAACCTTCAGGTCGCGACGCTTGCGGACGCGAGGCAGATAGCCCGTGCGCAAAAAGAAGCAAAAAAATTCGTCGATGACGGTCATGATTTGTTACAATACAAACAGTTGGCTCAAGCGGTGGAGCATTACCAGCGTTTAACGACATTAAATTAACACATATGTACTCAGGAACGACATTTCGAACAAAGTCAGGGCGAATCATGGGCGTGCATCAACGCATCGATCGCCTTGCTCGTCGTGAGCTGCAAGGTCTGATGCCCAAAAAGGCCTTTTTTCCAAATGAGCATGACATTCTACATTTCGAGGGACTAAACGGACCTGATGGTATCAAAAGGAAGAGTCCGGGCAAGGATGAGCCGTGGCATTATATCGATCCATTAAACCATGCGGACAACGACCTGCGGGAGATGATAAAAGACCACATCCATAACCTGGCGGTCGCCCTCTCGGAAGGTAATGAGAAAAGAGCCGCGTTCGAAGCGGCATGGATGGCGCATGCGATCACTGACGGGCTGACCCCTGCGCACCATTATCCGCTTGAGGAAAAGCTCGAGCAACTCAGGGATGGTCAGGGTTTGGAGACGCGGAATACACGGCGCAAGAAAATCCTACTTCCTGGAAAGACCAGACGGCACCAGCTTCGTAACAATTGGGAGTTCTGGGGTGCCAAAGGTGTCATGACGACCCACTTTGCGTTCGAGATGGGGATCGCGACTGCGCTTGCCGGTATTGGAAGGCTATCTGGTACGACACCGAACGGAGACGAGCTTGTGCGTGTGAAGAACGAAGGCTTCATGCCGTTTTTCGACCAAGCTTTAGAGAGAGTGTACCAATTAAAACTTTATGAGGAGTTCTACAGGGTCGGATGGACGCGGCGCTTAGTTCGCGACACCAAGGAGTTGCTTTTGCCTGAAATCGTCAAGGCGATCACTCTGGCATGGTACGATGCGGTCGTGGTGGCAGAGGAAAAGAAGGCCCGGAAATGAACATACGCATCATTTCCGGTGAATTTGGCGGCAGGAAGATAGACGCTCCTGACGG